>JACOWC010000150.1 GCA_016177005.1 Methylocystis sp. | reverse complement strand
ATGTCGCTATCGTCATTCCGCTGACGCCTCCGTTCTTGAGAGCCCCGCGACGTTCATCAGAGCGGCGGGCAAACGGCGAGACACAACCGCCTGCCGCCGTCGAAGACAGATCGGCAGGCGCAGGCTTACCTAGAGCGCTGCTCGCGAAAAAGTAGAACCCGGTTTTTTCGCGCGAAGCGCGCTCTACGCTTTTGGAATCGATCGCGCGATCTGCATTTGGGCGACTCCAAACGCCGTTTCGCTCGCGAAAGCCCGTGAGAAGCCCGCGGCCGCGCGCGCACGGGCGCTGCGCGAGGCGGTCGAAGCAAGATGGCGCGCGTTTCGGGACAAGCCGGCCGTCGAGCCGATTGCTCGCGCGCCAAAGTCGGACATCGTGGCGATGGGCGACGACCAGCGGTCGATATCCCGCTGGGAGGCGGTGCAGATCATCGTCTTGTTGCTCGGCGTCGCCGGCGCGCTCGCCAATCTCGCCGGGCTTTGGCAGGCGCCAGGCCAGAGCGAGGCGCGCATGGCGCGCGCCGAAGCGCGCAAAGAGAACGAATATTGGACGGAGTCGATGAAGCGGCGCACGGATGAAACCAAGCGGCGCGACGCGAGGGAAAAGGAAAGGCGGAGAGACTTCGAGGAAACAATGAAACGAGCTTTTGACCCGTAGCCGCATGGCGCGAGGCGGAATGCGGGAGCGCTCCGGATTCGCTTCGAGGGAGATCTTTTCAAAGGCCGCCGCTTCGACCGGGAGGTTATCGTTCTCTGCGTCGTTGATATCTGCGATACGAGTTCAGCTTCCGAGATCTCGTGGAAATGATGGCCGAAGGCGGACTGGACCGCTTTAGCCACTTCACCGCCTTGCGATGACGCGTTCACATCCCGCCGAGATGATCGGCGACGGTGAAAATGTCCTTGTCGCCGCGCCCGCACATATTCATCACCATCAGATGATCGCGCGGCTTTTGCGCCGCGAGCTCCAGCACTTTCGCGAGCGCATGGCTTGGCTCCAGCGCGGGAATGATACCTTCGAGCTTCGAGCAGAGCTGAAAGGCGGCGAGCGCCTCCTTGTCGGTGGCGTTTAAATATTTCACGCGGCCGATCTCATGCAGCCATGAATGTTCCGGCCCGATGCCGGGGTAATCCAGTCCCGCCGAAATCGAATGGCCTTCGAGTATCTGCCCGTCGTCGTCCATCAGGAGATAGGTGCGATTGCCGTGCAGCACGCCCGGACGCCCGCCGGTGAGCGAGGCCGCATGGCCGTTCGGCACGTCGATCCCATGGCCGCCCGCCTCCACCCCGTAAATCTCGATGGAGGCGTCGTCGAGGAAAGGATGAAACAGGCCCATGGCGTTGGAGCCGCCGCCGATGCAGGCGACGAGCGAATCGGGCAGGCGCCCCTCCGCCTCTTGCATTTGCGCGCGCGTTTCATTGCCGATGATCGACTGAAAGTCGCGCACCATTGCCGGATAGGGATGCGGACCCGCCACCGTGCCGATGCAATAGAAGGTGCTCGCGACATTGGTCACCCAGTCGCGCAGCGCCTCGTTCATCGCGTCCTTCAAGGTGCGCGCGCCGGACTGCACGGGAATGACTTCGGCGTCGAGCATCTTCATGCGAAAGACATTCGGCTTTTGGCGCTCGACGTCGACCGCGCCCATATAGACGACGCAGTCGAGGCCGAAGCGCGCGCAGGCGGTGGCGGTGGCGACGCCGTGCTGGCCGGCGCCCGTCTCGGCGATGATGCGCTTCTTGCCCATGCGCCGCGCGAGCAGGATCTGTCCCAGCACATTGTTGATCTTATGCGCGCCGGTGTGGTTGAGCTCGTCGCGCTTGAAATAGACTTTGGCGCCTTTGCCCTCGCCCGCGCGCCCGCGCACATAATCGGTGATGCGCTCGGCGAAATAGAGCGGGCTCGGGCGCCCGACATAGTGCTTGTGGAGACCGGCCAGTTCCTCATGAAACGCCGGATCGTTCCTGGCTTTCTCGTAAGCCGCTTCGAGGTCGAGCACGAGCGGCATCAGCGTCTCGGCGACAAAGCGCCCGCCGAAAATGCCGAAGCGGCCGTTTTCATCAGGGCCGGCGCGGAAGGAATTGGGAAGCGGCTTGTTCACGGGGAGCGTCCTCGGTCTACGGCGCTACCCCCTCCCCAACCCTCCCCCGCTGCGCGGGAGAGGGAGCAGGATTCGGCGCTTCATCGAGTTTCCCGCTGCGCGGCTCGTTAGCGTCCCCTCTCCCGCAGAGCGGGGGAGGGACAGGGAGGGGGCCGATCCGTCGGCGCAGTCTTAAACCGTCGCGCGCTGCTATGAAAGCCGCGCGGCCTTCACAAATGCTCTGATCTTTTCCGCGTCCTTGACGCCGCGTTCGCGTTCGACGCCGGACGAAACGTCGACCGCGCGGGCGCCGGCGCCCCGAATCGCCTCCGCGACATTGTCGGGATCGAGCCCGCCGGACAGCATCCAGCGCCTCGCAGTAACGCCGCGCAACAAATCCCAGTCGAAGGAAACGCCGGCGCCGCCGGGAACCGCCGCGTTCGGCGCAGGCTTGGCGTCGAAGAGGATCACGTCGGCGACGCCTTCATAGACGCGCGCCGCCTCGACATCCGCGGCGGTCGCGACGCCGACGGCCTTGATGACCGGCAGCCCAAAGCGCGCCTTCAGTTGCGCGACGCGCGCCGGCGTCTCGTCGCCATGAAGCTGGAGATAGTCGGGCGCGAGCGCGTCGACGATGTCGTCGAGCGCGTCGTCGTCGGCATTGACGGTGAGCGCGACCTTGCTGATGCGCCCCCGCGCCAGGAGGCCGAGCGTGCGCGCGGTTTCAAGGTCGACATGGCGCGGACTTTTTTCGAAGAAGACGAAGCCAGCCAAGTCCACGCCGGCCCCGATCGCCGCAAGAAGCGTCTCGGACGAGGAAAGACCGCAGATTTTGACGATCACTGGTTGCGTCATGGCCGCGCTTGTCGCGGAATATCCGACCTAAGCTACCCCCGATTATACGCGTCCTCGAAGCGGACGATGTCGTCTTCGCCGAGATAGGAGCCGGTCTGCACTTCGATCAGCTCCAGATCGATCTTGCCGGGATTGGTCAGGCGATGCCTGCAGCCGATCGGCAGATAGATCGACTCGTTCTCGTCGCGGCCGACCTCCGCCGTGCCGCGCACCACGATCCAATGTTCGGCGCGGTGGAAATGCTTTTGCAGCGACAGGCGTTGGCCCGGCTTCACCACGATGCGCTTCACCTGATAGCGCTGGCCTTCGTCGATCCCTTGATAATAGCCCCAGGGCCGGAAGATGCGCTTATGTTCTCCCGCTTCGCGTCGGTTCTCGCTGCGCAGCTGATCGACGAGCTGCTTGACCTGATCGCCATGCTCATGGCTGAGCACCAGCACCGCGTCCTGCGTCGTCACGACGATGATGTCGTCGACGCCGACCACCGTCGTCAGCGTGTCCTCCGAGCGCACATGGACATTGCGCGCATCCATGACGACGCCATGCCCCCGCACTGAATTGCCGAGTTCGTCGCGCTCCGACAATTCCCATACGGCGCGCCAGGTGCCGACGTCCGACCAGCCGATGTCGGCCGGGATCAGCGCCGCCTTTTCGGTTTTTTCCATCACGGCGTAGTCGATCGATTTCTTCGGCGCATGCGCGAAGGCTTCGGCGTTCAAAATCATGAAGCCGAGGTCCTGGCGGGCGGTTTCGATCGCGGCCTCGGCCGCGGCGAAAATGCCGGGCTCGTATTGGGCGATCTCCGACTGCATCACGTCGGCCCGAAAGATGAAGTTGCCGCTGTTCCAGAAATAGCCGGCGTCGACATATTCCTGCGCGGTCGTGCGGTCCGGCTTTTCGACGAAGGCGTCGAGCTTATAGACCTCGCAGCAGGTCGCGAGCGGCTCGCCGGGGCGCAGATAGCCATAGCCGGTCGCCGGCCCGTCAGGCTTGACCCCGAGCGTCACGATATAGCCTTCGGCGGCGGCGACGGCGGCCCGCTTGCACAGATCGACGAGGCCTGCCGTATCGCGCACGACGTGGTCGGCGGCGAGTACGACGACGACCGTGTCGGGCGCGCGGCGCGCGGCGAGGCCCGCCGCGACGGCGACCGCGGGTCCGGAGTCGCGGCGCGAGGGCTCGAGAACGACATCGGCTTGCGCGCCGATCTCGCGGAGCTGGTCGGCGACGAGGAAGCGGTAGTCGAAATTCGAGATGACGATCGGCCGCTCGAAGGCCGGATCGGCCAGCATCGCCATCGTCGTCTGGAAGGTCGAGCGCTCGCCGACGAGCGGAATGAACTGCTTGGGCAGCGTCTCGCGCGACTCGGGCCATACCCGCGTCCCCGAACCGCCGCACATAATCACGGGCAAAATCTTCTTCATAAGCCCCTCTAGCGCCAGATCACGCCGCCTTTGGGCGGATTCGTCCAAAGGCCGATAACGTGATCGATCTTAAAAAGCGTCGAGCGCGCTCTCACGCGAAAAGCCGGCGTCCGCTTTTTCGCAGCGCGCTCTAGGCCGCGCCCGCCCCTGGGGCAGCAATAGTTGTCCGCCGGACTGTTGGCAATACGATGGCGAAGCCGACGCAGGGCGATCGGGTGAAGGGCTTCCTCATCCTGAGGAGCGTGCGCAGCACGCGTCTCGAAGGACGAGGAAGCCCGTTTTCGCGTATTTTTTCCTCACCCTCGTCCTTCGAGACGCCGCCTGCGGCGGCTCCTCAGGATGAGGGTGAGGAAAACAATCCTTCACCCGATCACCCTCGAAGCCGACGGCGGCGCAGGCGCCGGGGCCGCTATTTGCCTTTCTTCTCAAGCTCGGCCTTGAGCGCCGCGAGCTTGGCGAAGGGCGAATCCGGGTCGGGCTGGCGCTCGCGACGTTCCGGCGGCGAAAACGGTCGGCGGGCGCGCGCATCGTCGCGCGGCGGCCGGCCCTCACCGTGCGGCTTGCCGGCAGGACGCCCGTCCTTGCCGGCAAAAGCGGCGCGCGGACGCTGATCGCGGCGCGGCGGCCGCTTGTCTTCCGCGCCCTGATCGCCCATCACGCGACGCGCGCCGCCCTCACGGCCTCGCGGACCCGAATGGGCATGGCGATGGGGATGCCAGACTTCAACGGTTTCAGCCGCCGCCGGGGCAGCTTCCGCCGGCGCAGCTTCGTCATGGCCCTCCTCCGCCGCAGCTGCGGCTTCTTCGACGGCGACGGACGTTTGCGCCTCGCTCGCCGGCGCTTCCTCGGCCGCGGCGGCCTCGACCGGAGCGTCCTCAGCCGATGTCGGCGGTTGCGGCGCGGCGGCTGGCTCGGCTTCCGTCACGACTGGCGCCTCGGCGAGGGCGCTTTCGGCTTGAACGTTCCCGTTCGCCGGCTCCGCCGTTTTGGTCTCGGCGTTGGTCCCGGTCCTGGGCGTCACGGGCTCCATCGACGCCGCCGGCACGATCGCCACGGTGATGGCGGGTCCGGGCCGCTGCGTCGAACCGTAGCCCAGCGACTTGAGGATCGAGGAAAAGGCCTCGCCGGAACAGCCGGTGAGCGAGGTCATCGCCACGGTGACGACGAAGCCGTCGCCATCGGCGGCGCCGGGCGGCGGCGCGCCCGCCGTGAGCCCTGGACGGTATGCGATCGCCGGCCGGATGAGATCGGCGAGGCGCTCAAGAATATCGACGCGGACGACGCGCTCGCCGCACATGCGAAAGCCGGCGGCGCGGTAGAAGCCCTTAGGGATCGAGGCGTCGGCGGCGAAGGAGGTTCGCCCCGAGGCCGCAAGATGCGGCACCTCTTCAAGACCCTTCACATTTTCGAGCCCGCCGTGATGCAGCGCCCAAAGCAGCGCCGAAAGCGCGCGCGGCGCGGGCTTGAGAAGCGCGGGCAGGTAGATGTGATAGGCGCCAAAGCGCACGCCGAGCTTGCGCAACGCGCCGCGGTCCTCCTGCGAGAACCCTTTCACGTCCTTGGCGACTCGCGTGCGGTCGAGGACGCCGAGCTCTTCGGCGAGCTGGAAGGCGACGCCGCGCGTAACGCCCTCCAGACCTTCGCCCTTTTCAAGCTGTTCGAGAGGCCCGAGCAGCTTCTTGACGTGCTGCGCGAGCCAAAGATCGAGGCGCTGTTTGACCTTCTCCAGAGCCGCGCCGGTCAACTGCTCGTCGGCCAGCACGCGAGTCGCCGGCGTCAGCACGCCGGCGCCGGCGGCGATCTTCGCCACGGGTTCGCCGAGCCAGCGAATGACACCGTCATTGCCGAGCGCGAAAGCGTCGTCGACCGCGTCGAACACGCGAGTCGCGCGCGCCTCGAATTCTCCCGCGAGCGCCTTCTGCGCCGCGGCGTTCAGAGCCTTTGCCGCTTCGCCTGCCGCGCCAGGATCGGGCGTGAAGCGAAATCCCTGAAGGCTTCCGACGTGTTGGCCTTCGACCATAACGTCGCCGGCGGCGTTGATTTCGGCTTCGAGCATCGCGTTCTCTCTTAAACGGCGCACCAGCACGCTGGTGCGGCGATCGACGAAACGCTGCGTCAGTCGATCGTGCAACGCGTCGGATATGCTGTCCTCTACCCGACGCGCGACGCTCTGCCAATGCTCGGAATCGTCGAGCCAGCCGGAACGGTTGGCGATAAAACTCGCGGTGCGCACTTGCGCGAGCCGGTTTGACAGCGTGGCGATGTCGCCGTCGACGCGGTCGACGGCTTCGGCTGAGCGATCTCGTCGCGGCTCGCGGCCTCAAGCGCGCGGTGATCGTCCGCAAGGCGCGCGCGAATCAGATCGGGATGGGTCGGGGTCCGACCGAGGGCATGGAGCAGCGCGGCGATCGAAGAAAAATCCAGCGCGCTGTTTCTCCACTGCAGTGTCTTCACCGGCTCGAAACGGTGATCCTCCAGAGCCTCGATCAAATCCTCGTCGAAAGGCGGGCAGCGGCCGGTCGCGCCGAAAAAGCCGTCGCTCATATGGCGACCGGCTCTGCCGGCGATCTGTCCGAATTCCGCAGGCGTCAGCCGCCTGTGCCTCAGCCCGTCGAATTTGCGATCGGACGCGAAGGCCACATGGTCGACGTCGAGATTGAGTCCCATGCCGATGGCGTCGGTCGCGACGATATAGTCGACGTCTCCGCCCTGATAGAGCGCGACCTGAGCGTTGCGCGTGCGCGGCGACAGTGCGCCGAGCACGACCGCCGCGCCGCCGCGCTGGCGCTTGATCAGTTCGGCGATCGCATAGACCTCTTCGGCGGAAAAGGCGACGATGGCGGCGCGCGGCGGCAGCCTCGAGATTTTCTTGTCGCCCGCGAATGAAAGCTCCGAAAGCCTCGGGCGCGTGAAGATCGGCGCGCCCGGAAAAAGTTCCGAAACGAGGGGCGCCATCGTGGCGGCGCCGATCAGAAGGGTCTCCCGGCGTCCGCGCCAATTGAGCAGCCGGTCGGTGAAAATGTGGCCGCGATCGAGATCGGCGGCGAGCTGTATTTCGTCGATGGCGAGGAAATCGGCCTCGACGTCGCGCGGCATCGCTTCGACCGTCGCGACCCAATAGCTCGGCGCGCGCGGCTTGATCTTTTCCTCGCCGGTGACGAGCGCGACATTGTCGGCGCCGACGCGTTCGGCGACGCGATTATAGACTTCCCGGGCGAGCAGGCGCAGAGGCAGCCCGATGACTCCGGAAGAAAAGGACAGCATTCGCTCGATGGCGTGATAGGTCTTGCCGGTGTTGGTCGGGCCGAGCACCGCCGCCACGCCCCTGTCGAACGGCCTTGCGCGGGGGACGGCGCGGCTCTCCGGGTAAGACGGCGCGATTGTCATTTTTCTTTGCTGCCTGGCGCGCGCGTGAAGCGCCTTCGTTTCATATCGAAACTTGGCGCAGGGCGCGAATTTACCTTCTGAACAGCCTGCGAACGAATCGCGCCCGAATCGCTGACTCTCGCGAGTCATGGTCTGTTCCAACAATATATGGACGGCGACCCAATCCGAAACACCAGAAATTGCAGATGACGCTCGCGATATGACCTGGCGAAGGTCATTTCGAGAAGATCGCCGCCGGACTCTTTTCGCCGCTTGTGTCAACGGGGAAGATTGGCCGGTTCGCTCTGTTGCCGTTAAGCTTTGGGATCAACCGGGAACGCAGCAGGCACGAATCAGCGATGGATCGCGGTTGGCGTTGCGTTCCGGCCGATTTCCGCGACTTTTTGGAGGCTCGCCCCGGCGGCGGCGCGAAGAAGGCGGCCGAAACGGACAGGAACGTTTAACTTTGCGTCCTTCTCTGGGACGGTCAAACGAAGCGGACCGGCATTCGCGCCGCTTGGATCGCAACATGGCGAAGCCTTCGTCGGCCCGGCGCATGGGCGCAATTGGTAAACGGGGCGGTCGTAAAGCGGTCGCGTCGAGCCGCGGCGGCGCATGAACGGCGGCCGGCGGCGCGTGACAGGCGAGCGCCGAGTCGATCACGTGAAAAAATCTCGAAAGAGGCTGGAGCGGGTGAAGGGAATCGAACCCTCGTATTCAGCTTGGAAGGCTGCTGCTCTACCATTGAGCTACACCCGCATGGCGACGATTCTATGCCAATCCGCGCGCCGCTTGGCAATGGGCCCGCAGGCAATGCATTTCCCATTTGACAGCGACGCGGGACGCCACTAACCGGAGCGCCCACATAGTCTCTCCATAAAGGCGGGGCGTTCCCACGCCGCTTCTCGAGGACCATTCGACCGTGGCCAAACCCGAACTCGGCGCCAAACGCCAATGTCAGTCCTGCGGGACGAAATTTTATGACTTGAATAAAAATCCGATCGCCTGTCCGAAATGCGGCGCGATCTATCAGGTTGCGGCGCTGACGCGAACGGCGGCGCGCGCGCAGGAAGAAGAAGAGAGCGAAATCGAAAAAGAAAACGCCGACACGGTGTCGCTCGAAGAAGTCGAGGAAACCGAGGCCGCCGCTGAATCGCTTGACGTCGAGGATGAGGTGGAGATCGAGGGAGACGATTCGGAGGACGACACTTTCCTCGAAGAGGAAGAGGGCGACGACGACGTTTCCGGATTGATCGATGGCGACATCCAGAGCGACGAGGAGAGCTGAAACTCGACTCGCCGCGCTTGCGTCAGCTGACGCCGCAGCCCGAGCGGCGGATTAGTTCTACGGCGTCACAAGAGAACGGGAATGTGTGGTTCGCGTGATTGCGAGGAGCGAGACGACGAAGCAATCCAGGGATTTGCGCGACTTCTGGATTGCTTCGCTTCGCTCGCAATGACGGCCCCAAGATTCCTGAACTCGCGCCAGGTTACTGTTTTTAAGCGCGATTGACTTGACGCAGTAGAATTAGGAAGGGCGATCGATGAGGGGCGGCCGATTCGGTCGCCTTTTATTTGCCGCGGCGCCGGCGCTGCTGGCCGAGCCCCATCTGTTTGGCGAGATTGGAGCGGGCTTTGGCGTAATTGGGCGCAACCATGGGATAGTCGGCGGGAAGTCCCCACTTCTCGCGATAGTCTTCGGGCGACAGGCCATATTGCGTGCGCAGATGACGCTTGAGCGACTTGAATTTCTTTCCGTCCTCAAGGCAGACGATGTAATCGTTGGTCACCGACCGCTTGACCGCGACGGCCGGTTTCGGCGGCTCGGCGGGCGCGGCCGGGGAGCCGGAACCAACGCGCAACAGGGCGTTGTAGACTTCGCTGATCAGCCCAGGCAAATCTCCGGCGGGGACTGAATTGTTGCTCACATAGGCGGAGACGATGTCGGCTGCGAGTTCAATGTTGTTGGTTTGAGTCATCGGATTGCTCACCACTTTCTTTTGAGATGGACGCTGTCCCCGCCGCCCTTTGTCAATGCTTCGCTGCATAGAATCGTCGCCCAGGCGTTACTTGGAGATTGCCTAACAGAATGCTGCGACTTCATCAAGAAATATTGTGCACTATTGCTGCGATCAAATTCTCCATAGTTGATCGGCGGCCATTTGGGGCTTTACCGCCGCGACGGCGGCATGTTTTCTTTTGTTGACATTTTTCTTCGCTAGATCACGCTGCATTTGGGCGCAATCGCCCAAATGCAGAATAACCTGATCGATTCCAAAAGTTTAGAACGCGCTTCCCGCGAAAAAGCCGGATTCCGCTTTTTCGTGAGCCGCGCTCTGGAAAGCGCCGCTTTGGGCGCGCAAGCGCGCGGGAGGCGCCGACGTGACCGATTTCAGGGCCATTCGCGTCGACAAAAGCGATCACGGCCATCACGCCGACTACGTCGTCATGGGTGAAAACGATTTGATGGAAGGCGACGTCGACGTTGACGTCGCTTTCTCGGCGATCAACTACAAGGACGGTCTCGCCGTCACCGGCAAGGGACCGGTGCTGCGCCGCTTCCCAATGATTCCCGGCGTCGACCTCGCCGGCCGGGTGACGCGTTCGGACCATCCGGAGTTTGCGCCGGGCGACATCGTTGTCGCGACCGCGTGCGGCCTCGGCGAGGCGCATTACGGGGGCTTTGCCGAAAAGGCGCGCCTTTCCGGAGATTGGCTCTCGAAACTGCCGCCGCCGCTGACGCCCGCGAGGGCGATGGCGGTCGGCACGGCCGGACTGACCGCCATGTTCTGCATCCTTGCGCTGGAGCGTCACGGCGCGCGGCCGCAGGACGGGCTTGCGGCCGTGACCGGGGCGACGGGCGGCGTCGGCTCATTCGCGGTCGCGTTGCTCGCCAGGGCAGGCTGGCGCGTCGCCGCAGTGACGGGACGCGCAGGCGAAGCGGATTATCTGAGACGCCTGGGCGCGGCCAAGATCATCGGCCGCGAAGACCTGTCCGCGCCGGGGAAGCCGCTTCAGACTCAGCGCTTCGCTGCAGGGATCGATACTGTCGGCGGCGTCACCCTCGCCAATCTTCTCGCGCAGACGCGCTTCGACGGCGCCGTCGCCGCTTGCGGCAATGTCGGCGGCATGGAGTTGCCGGCCAATCTCGCGCCTTTCATTCTGCGCGGCGTTTCGCTGCTCGGCGTCGAAAGCGTGCGGCCGCGGATCGGTCTTCGGCGCGCGGCATGGGCGCGAATCGCCCAGGATCTCGACCCGGCGACGATCGACGCGATGAGCGAGATCATTCCCTTCGACGAGGCGCTGGATCGCGCCCGTTCGGTCGTGGCCGGCAGGATTCGCGGTCGCGTCGTCGTCGATATGGGGCTGAATATTCCGATTTAGGCGAGAACGGCCTGATGGGGCTGAGAATCGCCGGCATCGACGGTCCGCCGATCAGCGAAGCCAAGTTCGTCGAAGCCAAGTCTTTTCAAAATCGCGCGAATCGTCGCATCGTGACGCCAATTTCTCGACAAGCGGGCGCGTCTCGGCTCTAATGCCGGCGAACGGCCCGCTTGGGCCGATTGTTTTTGTTGAGGACGCCAGCCGCGTCAGCGCGGCCCACAAGGTTGGATGCGCATGAGTTCGGCTTTCACCAAGGAACAGGACGACGACAATCCGCGCGAAGATCTGCCTGACCGGCCGATCAGTCCGCATCGCAATCTGGTGACGCCCGAAGGCCTTCAGCAGATCGAAGGCGAGCTTGCGCGCCTGCACAAGGAGATCGAACGCGCCACGGCGAGTGAAGACAATCACGCGCTCGCGCTCGCGCAGCGCGATCTGCGCTATTGGACGGCGCGCCGGGCGAGCGCCGAGGTCATCAGGCCGATCGCCGATCACTCGGTCGTTCGGTTCGGACATCGCGTCATCATCGAGCTTGAAGATGGCGAACGCCGCAGCTTCCGACTCGTCGGCGAAGACGAGGCCGACCCGACGAAGGGGCTGATTCCCTATGTCGCTCCGCTCGCAACGGCGCTGATGGGCAAATCCGTCGGCGACGGGGCGGAGGTCATCCACCATAGCGCGCGGATCGTGGAGATCGGCTAGATCGCGTTCCATTTGGGCGGAATCGCCCAAACGCAGACAACGTGATCGATTCCAAAAGTATAGAGCGCGCTGTACGCGAAAAACCGGATGCCGCTTTTTCGCGAGCCGCGCTCTAGCGGCTCAGCTTCGGCAGTTGGGCTTGTCATGGCCCGGCGCGCCATGGGCGCATGGCCCGCTCTTCGCGACGCCAGAGATTCTCGCTGGCGACCCGCTTCGCTATGTTAATCGGTGACGATGTCCGATCTGTTCCAGGCCGCAAAGCTCGAAGAAGACGCGCCGCGTCCGCTCGCCGACCGGCTGCGGCCGACCCGTCTCGACGACGTCGCGGGTCAGGATCATCTGCTTGGACCCGACGGCGCCCTGAGCCGGCTCATCCGCGCCGGCGCGCTCGGTTCGCTGATCTTCTGGGGGCCGCCCGGCACCGGCAAGACCACGGTGGCGCGGCTCTTGGCGCATGAAACCAAGCTCGCCTTCGTGCAGATTTCGGCGATCTTCTCGGGCGTCGCGGAGTTGAAGAAAACCTTTGAGGCGGCGCGCGCCCGACGCGCCGCCGGCCAAGGGACACTGCTCTTCGTCGACGAGATTCATCGCTTCAACCGCGCCCAGCAGGATTCCTTTCTGCCGGTGATGGAGGACGGCACGATCACGCTCGTCGGCGCGACGACGGAAAACCCTTCCTTCGAGCTCAACGCGGCGCTGCTTTCGCGCGCGCGGGTAATGACCTTCAGAGCGCTTGATGAAGCGGCGATCGAGCAACTGCTCAAACGCGCGGAAACGGCGGAAGGCAAGCCGCTGCCGCTCGACTCCGACGCGCGCGCGGCGCTCGTCGGCATGGCTGACGGCGACGGCCGCGCGGCATTGACCCTCGCCGAGGAAATCTGGCGCGCGGCGAAGCCCGGCGAAATCTTCGATCGGACGGGGCTGGCCGAGGTCGTTCAGCGCCGCGCGCCGATTTACGACAAGGCGCAGGAAGGCCATTACAATCTCATCAGCGCGCTGCATAAATGCGTCCGCGGCTCCGACCCCGACGCCGCGCTCTATTATCTCGCGCGCATGCTCGCCGCCGGCGAAGATCCGCTGTTTCTCGCGCGACGCATCGTGCGGATGGCGGTCGAAGACATCGGCCTCGCCGATCCGCAAGCGCTCGTCGTCGCCAACGCCGCAAAGGACGCCTATGACTTTCTCGGGAGCCCCGAGGGCGAGCTCGCTTTGGCGCAGGCCGTCATCTATGTGGCGACCGCGCCCAAATCCAACGCCGCCTATGTCGCCTATAAGCGCGCGCAACGCGTCGCCGAGGAGAAGGGCTCGCTGACGCCGCCGAAAATCATCCTCAACGCGCCGACGAAACTGATGCGCGGGGAGGGATATGGCGCGGGCTACGAATATGACCATGATTCGCCCGAGGCCTTCTCCGGCCAGAACTACTGGCCTGATTCGCTGTCGCCACAGAAATTTTACAGGCCGGTCGAGCGCGGATTCGAGCGCGAGATCACGAAACGCCTCGACTATTGGGAGCGATTGCGCAAGGAGCGCGGCGATTGATGGCGCGGCGTCGGCGTGGCCTATCGGCTGAACCCGTTCAGCGCGCCGGCGCCGCCAAATGCCGAGCCCGCGGCGAGCAAAAAAGGCTATTCCATGAAGCCCGCTCTTCTGACCGGACTTTCCTTTTTAATAACCGCGGTATGTTCGTAAAGCCCGCGAACCCTCGCATGGACCGCGCCGGCCAACTCCTTTATGGAATGACGGCCAGACCGCGATATCCCCACATTCGCCGCGGCGGCCAATGGCTCACGCGGCGCGCCAATGCTACCCCATAACGACCGCTCGTGACGGAGCTGACTTCGCGACCATGACCCGTAAAAGGTCCGTTCTCGTACTCGCCCTCGTCGCAAGCCTTGCGATCGGCGCCGCGCTGCCGTCTCTCTTTAGGACGATCGGCGCCCTGATTGCGCCCGACCGGCAAGGCCAAGCGACCGAGCCGGAGCGCGCCGAAGGGGAAGTCCGGCTTTCCCCCGCTCAGATCGAGACGTCAAAAATCTTGGTAAAGGCAGTGGGTCCTGGAGTCATTACGCGTCAGCTCACGGCGCCCGCCGCCATCAAGCCCGATCCTGACAAGATCGCGCGGGTCGCCGCGAAGGTCGCAGGCGTCGTTGAAGAACTGCGCAAGCGGCTTGGCGACAACGTCGCGCGCGGCGAAACCATTGCGATCATCGACTCGCGCGAAGTGGCGGAGGCAAAGAGCGAATACCTCGCCGCGCTGGCGAACTTCGACCTTCAAAATGTGCTCTTTCAGCGCGAGAAAGGACTTTTCGAAAAGAAAATCACCGCCGAGCAACTGTTCCTGAAAGCCAAAGCGGTCTTTATGGAAGCCAAAGTAAAGCTCGATCTCGCGCGGCAGAAACTCGCCGCGCTCGACATGAATGAGCAGGAGATCGCCGCCCTGCCCGCGCAGCCGATTGCGGACCTTCGCCGCAAGGAGATTCGCGCCCCGATCGCCGGGCGCGTCATCGAGCGTCTGGTCAACATCGGCCAGCCGGTCGGCGGCGAAGGTCAGGCGAAGGAGCTCTACGTCCTCTCCGATCTCTCGGTCGTCGAGGCCGAACTCGCGGTGCCCGCCGCCGATCTTGGTCTCTTCCGCGAGGGACAGGAGGTGCGCGTTCGAAACGCCGAGGGGCGCGCCTTCGCGGGCAAGGTCGTCTACGTGAACGCAATGATCACGAAGGAAACGCGCACCGGCAACGTTCTTGCGCGCTTTCCCAATCCGGATTTCTCGTTGCGACCCGGCAGTCTTCTCGAAGCGGAAATCTCGCTCAAGGAAGCCGGGGTGAAGCTTAAAGTTCCCCGCTCGGCCGTGATGATGATCGACGGCAAGCCCAATGTCTTCGTTCGCAACGCTGAAGGCTTTACGAGGCGCGAAGTTGAACTTGGACGCGGCGACGACGACTCGGTCGAAGTCGTCTCCGGCTTGAAGCAAGGCGAAGAGATCGCCGTCTCCAACGTCTTTCTGTTGAAGGCGGAGCTCGGCAAGCACAACATTCCGGAGGAGTGATGCGCGCCGAAGGCCACGCTTCCCCGACCTTCCCGACGGAATTTCGATCCCGCGCCGAGACGCTTCGCCTTCGATGATCAAAAATCTCATCGCCCTTTCGGTCCGAAGCCGTTGGCTCGTCGTATTATTGACGGCGCTCGCCGCGCCGCTAGGCGTCTGGTCGCTTATGCGATTGCCGATCGACGCGGTTCCCGACATCACCAACAATCAGGTGCAGATCAACGCCTTTGCGCCCGCGCTTTCCGCCTTCGAGATCGAAAAGCAGGTCACCTATCCGATCGAGAACGCCATCGCCGGAATACCCGGGCTCGAATACACCCGCTCGCTGTCGCGCAACGGCTTTGGTCAGGTCACAGCCGTATTCGCCGACGGCGTCGATATTTATTTTGCGCGCCAACAGATTGGCGAACGTCTCACCCTCGCCAGGGAGAATTTTCCGCCGGGCGTCGAGTCGCATATGGGTCCGGTCGCGACCGGCCTGTCCGAAATTTACATGTGGTCCATCGACTACGCGCCGCGATCCGAGGAGAAGCCGGCGCCGCCCGGGCAACCCGGCTGGCAGCGCAATGGAGATTATCTGACGCCGGAAGGCCAGCGGCTGCGCACGCCCCTTGAACGGACTGCCTATCTGCGAACCGTGCAGGATTGGATCATCCGGCCGCAATTGCGCGCCGTGCCCGGCGTCGCCGGCGTCGACTCGCTTGGCGGCTACGTCAAGGAATATCACGTTCAGCCCGACCCCGCCAAAATCTTCGCTCTCGGCCTGTCCTTCGCCGATCTCGCCGGCATTATCGCGCGCAACAACATTAGCCGCGGGGCCGGCTATGTCGAACGCAATGGCGAGGGCCTCGTCGTGCGCAGCCCCGGTCGGCTCGAGTCGATCGAGGACATCGCCAAAGTCGTCGTCTCGACGCGCGGCGGAACGCCGGTGCGCGTCGAGGACATCGCCGAGGTCGGCGTCGGACGTGAATTGCGGGTGGGCAGCGCCAGCATGAATGGCGAGGAGGTGGTGATCGGCACCGCTCTGATGCTGATCGGCGCCAACAGCCGCGAAGTGTCGAGCGCCGTCGACGCGAAGATGAACGAGATCCGCCGATTGCTGCCTTCCGGCATTGAAGTGCGCACGATTTTGAATCGCACGCTTCTCGTCAACGCGACGATCAAGACGGTCGCCTTGAATCTCGTGGAAGGCGCAGCGCTCGTCATCCTCGTGCTCTTTATCATGCTCGATAATTTCCGCGCGGCGCTGGTGACGGCGACGGTGATCCCGCTGACGATGCTTTTGCTCGGCATCGGCATGTATGCCGGAAAGATCAGCGCTAATCTGATGAGTCTCGGCGCGCTCGATTTCGGATTGATCGCCGACGGCGCGATCATCGTCACCGAGAATTGCCTGCGCCGACTTTCACAGCGTCAGAATGCTTTGGGCCGCGTATTGACGCTCGAAGAACGGTTGACGACGGTCATCGATTCGGCGGTCGAGATGCGGCGGCCGACGGTCTACGGACAAGCGATCATTATTCTCGTCTACGTGCCGATCCTGACCTTTTCCGGGGTCAAAGGGAAAATGTTCCATCCGATGGCGATGACCGTCATCATGGCGCTTGCCTCCGAATTCGTTCTTTCGCTGACGTTCTTTCCGGCGATGATCGCCATCGCGCTTTCGGGACCCGTGCGCGAAACTGAAAACATGGTGGTTAGCGCGCTGAAACGCGCCTATGAGCCCATCTTGAAATGGGCGATGGCTGCGCCTTTGAAGCCCATCGCCATCGGCGCCGGCGCTTTCGTCTTTGCGGCGCTGCTCTACCTGACGCTCGGCGAAGAA
>JACOWC010000149.1 GCA_016177005.1 Methylocystis sp. | reverse complement strand
TTCGCCGTCCCAGGCGAGGTCCGTCGTCGACTCGCCCTGCCCCGCCGCCGAATAGAGATAGGCCGCAAGGCAGCGCGCCGAATGCGCCGCGCAGAGCGTTTCGCGATAGTCCGATTTGCCAACGATCGCGTTGGACGCCGAGAGATTGAGCAGTACAGTCGCGCCCGCCAGCGCGGCGCGCGCCGAGGGCGGAATGGGAACCCATACGTCCTCGCAGACTTCCATATGGATGACGAGCCCGCGGAAATCCGTCGCTTCGAGAAGCGTGTCGGAGCCGAACGGCGCATGTTGTCCGGCGATCTCCAACTCTTCGCCGGCGATGAAAGCGCCGGAGGCGAAATGCCGCTGTTCGTAAAATTCGCGATAGTTCGGCAGATAGACCTTCGGGGTCACGGCGAGCACGCGGCCGCGCAGGATCGCGACGCCGCAATTGTAAAGGCGGCCGCGATGACGCAGCGGCGCGCCCACGGCGATCAGCGGATGAATGCCTGTAGACGCCTCGACGAGTTCGACGAGCGCCGCCTCGACGGCGTCGAGCAGCTCCTCCTGGTGCAAAAGATCGTCGATCGCATATGAGGACAGTCCCAACTCGGGGAACAGCACGAGCGAGGCGCCATGCTTGTCGGCATCCCGCGCCAATTCGATCGTCCGCGCAACATTGAACGCCGGATCGGCGACCCTCACCCTCGGCGTCGCGACGGCGGCCCGAACGAAGCCATGCGTGTGCAGACAGTAGAAGGGGTGGGTCATGGCTAAAACACGATGTCGAGCATCATGCGGATTGCGGCGTTGGATAGCGGTTGACCCGAATCTTTTCGCCGCGATTCTTAGCCTGCCACAGATCGTAGGCGATCTGCATCCGCAACCACGTATCGGCGCTGCCGCCAAAAGCCTGTTCGAGGCGAATGGCCATCTCGGCGGAAACGCCGTTGCGTCCGTTGACCAATTCCGAGAGGGACTGACGGGACACGCCCAGCCACTTCGCCGCCGCCGTGATGGACAGGCCGAGCGGCGCCAAGCAGATTTCGCGCAAGACCTCACCCGGATGCGGCGGATCGTGCATTTCCATGGTCGGCTCCTTTCCGACGGTCAATGGTAATCGACGAGATCGACTTGCGTGGCGTCTTCACCATCGAATTCGAAGGTCACGCGCCAATTGCCCGAAACCCACACCGCCCATTCGCCTTTGCGATCCCCCTTCAACGGGTGCAGCCTGAGCCCTGATATATTCATGCCGTCCGGGCTCGTGCTTTGGTTCAAAAGGGTCAAGATCGCTCGCAGCTTGGCTGCGAATTGCGGGTTGACCCCGCTCTTGTCGCCAAGGGTGAACAGGCGCTGCAAGCCCTTGTGACGAAATCGCTTGATCATGACGGAACGTAAACCGTCGCCAGACGGTTTTCAATCGTCGGCGAGAACAGCGACGCCCTCACCAGCGGACGGTGGGAATTCAAAGGAGGGCTGAGCTTCCCCCGTCCTTGGTCTGGTCGCTATTCCCGACCGCAGCGGCTCAGTGCAAAAAACAATTTTGACGCGACGGCGACGAGAACGAAGTCATGCGTGTGCAGACAGTAGAAGGGGTGGGTCATGAAGTCCGCCTGCGCCGCCGAAGTCGCCACCGGAGCGCTCGTCCGCCGCGATAATGCAGGACGCCCGCCGGAAAGTCACATGTCATCGGCCGACAGCCTTTGTCGAAGAGAGCCCCGCCGAACGTTTGGACGCGAAAGCGGCTACGACGTGAGCTGAGCGCTTTATTGGCAGTTCTCGCGCAACCAGGCCTCGAGCCTCTCGAAACGAAAGGCGTCGCTTTCATAGAGAGCGGAAACAAAGCTCCACGCTTCCTCGGCAGTCGCCATAAGCGAAACCCCATTTATGGCGAGAAAAGCGAACATCGCCGCGAAGGCGACGCGCTTGTCGCCATCGACGAAAGCATGGTTTTGTGAAAGGCTTTCCCATAGCGCCGCCGCTTGCGCGATCTCGTCGGCGTAATATCCCGTTTGCGGGCGAAATAGCGCCGCTTCGAGCTGACCAAGATCGCGCACGCCCGCCGCGCCGCCATATCGTTCGATGAGATCGTGATGAATGGCGAGGATTTCGGCGACCGTCAGATAGTCGGTCCGACCGTCGCTCACTTGGCGAGCTTCTCATAAAGACCGCCGTAGCGCGGCAGGCTCGATCGATAGGCGTCCATGACGTGACGCCGCGGCTTTGCCTTGTTGCGTTCCTCAATATGCGCCCGCAGCGCGTCCTCGACGACAGCCTGAAGCTGCCGCCCCTCATCCTTTGCGATCTTTCGGATCTCGGCGAGCAGATCCTTATCGACTTGAGTGGCGAATTTTTCGCGAATGGCGGCCATCATCTTCCTACAGGCTGAGATATCTATCTTGTTTCATCAAGAAACGTCAAGATTTGCCAGTGGATCGGTTCGAATTCCCGCGAGGACGGAAAGCGGAAGCTCCGCTCTGCAAGCGGCCAATTGGAGACCGGACATTCGTCAACGTCCAGCAAACGTTCAGGACTGCTCAAACATTCCACTCAGAACGGCGAGACAGGGGCGTTAACGACCCGTCCGTTTTGCGGAGCAGGCACTCTATTATGGCTCCTAGCGATGGAGACCTGAATGGACACGGAAGCCCTCTGCAAAAGCTACCTGAACGCGCTGGATACGAGCGATCTATCCGCCGTGTGCAGCCTTTTCACCGCCGACGCTGTTGCTGTCTCTCCGCTTTATGGCGTCCGACCTGCCAGGGAGTTCTACGCCGAGCTGTTCGCAGACACCAACCGTTCCGACACGACGCTCCTGAACGTCTTCGACAGCTCCGCCAACGGGTCTGCGGTGGCGCTTCATTTTCGCTACGTCTGGACATTGAAGAGCGGCAGGGTGGCCACCTTCGAATGCGTAGATGTTTTCGAGCTTTCGGA
Organism: Methylocystis sp.; assembly: GCA_016177005.1. Lineage (GTDB taxonomy): Bacteria > Pseudomonadota > Alphaproteobacteria > Rhizobiales > Beijerinckiaceae > Methylocystis. The sequence goes on along the minus strand of JACOWC010000149.1, from coordinate 7,167 downwards.
AGGCAGGGATCAGTTCACGAAGATCGTGATCATTTACGACACAGTGCATCTTCGGGCGGACTTGAGACATCCCGGAGGTGAATGAACGGCAGGAATGGACCCTCCCAAAGCAAAAGGGCGGGGTCTCCCCCGCCCTCGATTTTTCCCTTCGCGCTTCGCTTAATGCGCCAGGATCGCCAGCATTAGCAGCGCCACGATATTGGTGATCTTGATCGCCGGGTTCACGGCCGGGCCGGCGGTGTCCTTGTAGGGGTCGCCGACCGTGTCGCCGGTCACAGCCGCCTTATGGGCGTCGGAGCCCTTCTCGTGCTTCACGCCGTCCTTGTCGATGAAGCCATCTTCGAAGGATTTCTTGGCGTTGTCCCAGGCGCCGCCGCCCGACGTCATGGAAATCGCCACGAAGAGCCCGTTGACGATGACGCCCAGAAGCAGCGCGCCGAGCGCGGCGAAAGCGTTAGCTTTGCCGCCAAGAATCCAGGCGACGACGAAGGCGACGATCGGCGCCAGCACCGGCAGGAGCGACGGCACAATCATTTCCCTGATCGCCGCCTGCGTCAGCAGATCAACGGCGCGGCCGTAATCCGGCCGGTCCGTGCCCGCCATGATGCCGGGCTTCTCCTTGAACTGCCGGCGCACCTCGACAACGACAGAGCCCGCCGCGCGACCGACCGCCGTCATGGCGATGCCGCCGAAGAGATAGGGGATGAGGCCGCCGAAGATGAGGCCCGCGACCACATAAGGGTTAGAGAGTTGGAAGTCGATCTTCCCCAGCCCTTTGAAAAAGGGCACATCGGTGTCGATGAAATGCTTCAGATCGTTGGTGTAGGCGGCGAAGAGCACCAGCGCGCCGAGGCCGGCCGAGCCGATCGCGTAACCCTTGGTCACCGCCTTCGTGGTGTTGCCGACGGCGTCGAGCGCGTCGGTCGACTGGCGCACTTCCTTGGGCAGGCCGGCCATTTCGGCGATGCCGCCGGCGTTGTCGGTGACCGGACCGAAAGCGTCGAGGGCGACGATCATGCCGGCGAGGCCGAGCATCGTCGTCACCGCGATCGCGGTGCCATAGAGGCCGCCGAGCTCGTAGGTGAGAATGATGCCGAGAACGATGACGAGCGCCGGCGCCGCGGTGGATTCGAGCGACACGGCGAGGCCCTGAATGACGTTGGTGCCATGGCCCGTCACCGACGCCTGAGCGATCGACACCACCGGACGCTTGCCGGTGCCGGTGTAATATTCGGTGATGTAGACGATCGCGCCGGTGACGATCAGTCCCAGAACGCCGGAGAGGAACAGGCCATAGCCGTGAATCGCTTCGCCATTGGCCTTGCCGATCTCGCCCCAGCCGACGGTGAAGGTCGTCGCCAGGAACAGGCCGGCGACCGACAGCACGCCGGTGGCGATGAGCCCCTTATACAGCGCGCCCATGATCGAATCGTCGATGCCGAGCTGCTTGAAATAGGGCGCGGCGAATTTTCCCCATTCGGTGTCGTCGTCGCCGAGCTTCACGAAATAGGTGCCGGCGATCGAGGTGAGGATCGAAAGACCGCCGATCGCCAGCGGATAGATCATCGCGGACGCCAGCCCTTCCTGGCCGGCGAAGAAGATCGAGGCGAGCACCATGGTGGCGACGACCGTCACCGCATAGGTCTCGAAGAGGTCGGCCGCCATGCCGGCGCAGTCGCCGACATTATCGCCGACGTTGTCGGCGATCGTCGCCGGATTGCGCGGATCGTCCTCGGGAATGCCGGCCTCGACCTTGCCGACGAGGTCGGCGCCGACGTCGGCGCCTTTGGTGAAGATGCCGCCGCCAAGTCGGGCGAAAATCGAGATCAGCGACCCGCCAAAGCCGAGCGCCACGAGCGCGTCGACGACCGTGCGATCCGAGGGCGCATAGCCGGCGTACCAAGTGAGGATCGCGTAGTAAACCGCGACGCCAAGCAGCGCGAGGCCGGCGACGAGAAGTCCGGTCACCGCGCCGGCCTTGAAGGCGATGTCGAGGCCGCCCGCGAGCGATTTCGTCGCCGCCTGGGCCGTGCGGACATTGGCGCGCACCGAGACGTTCATGCCGATATAGCCGGCCGCGCCGGAAAGCACGGCGCCAAGCATGAATCCGAAGGCCACCGCCCAACCGAGCAGAATGACGAGGATCACGAAGATCACGCCGCCGACCATGGCGATGGTCTTATATTGGCGATTGAGATAGGCCTGCGCGCCCTCGGCGACGGCGCCCGAAATCTCCTGCATGCGCGCCGACCCCGGATCGGCCGCCAGCAATTCCTGAGACGTCTTGACGCCGTAAACGACGGACATCAGTCCGAAGACGATGGTTAGAAACAGAACCATTTTGGCTTCGCCTTTTCGTTATCGACCGGGGAATGGCCGAATTGGTCGCGTCGCCGCGAAGGGATGTCGGCAACGAAAAAAGGAGTAGCGGCCCCGCCGAGCGAATCAGGCGGGGACAGCGGCTTTCCGGCGGGCTTTCTGCCAGAAACGTAGCCGCGCGGCAATGCCGTGCGATCCCGTATTGTTCAGAAGTGCTGGAAGGACAATTTTTTGAAAAAGGCGGGTTTTCCTTTGGCGTCGAGGAAGGCCGGCGGCGCGTTTCCCGCGACAATCTCGCCGATGCGGCAGGCCGACGCGCGAGGCGCCGCGCCGCTTCTGCAGGTGAACAGGATTTCGTAGTCGTCTCCGCCGGTTATCGCCGTTTCGAACAGCGCCGGATCGGGCGCGATCGCCTCGCGCGCCGCCGCCGAGAGCGGCACGCAGGGAAGGTCGACCGTCGCGCTTACGCCTGAGGCGCGGCAAAGCTTGGCGAGATCGCCGGCGAGACCGTCGGAAATGTCCATGGCGGCGCTGGCGTTGGCGGCGAGCCATGCCGAGAGATCGAGCCGCGGCTGGGGCAGGAGATAGCGTCCGATCAGATAGTCGCGCGCTTCAGGAGAGAGACGCCCCGCGAGCGCGTCGTCGCGCCGAACGGCGAGACCCAGCGCGGCGTCGCCGATCGGCCCCGAGACGAAGATGTGATCGCCGGGTTTTGCGCCGCTGCGCGGCACGAAGCGCTGCGCCCGCCCCAGCGCCGTGATCGAAATGGTCAGCGGACCGGGCGTGGCTCCCGTGTCGCCGCCAATCAGCGGCGCGGCATAGGCGCGCGCGTCCTCGGCGAGCCCGGCGGCGAAAGCTTCGAGCCAGTCGTTGGTCCAGTCGCCGGGCAGCGCCAAGGCCAGCAAAAAGCCGATCGGCTCGGCGCCCTTGGCGGCAAGATCGGAAAGATTGACGCGCAGCGCCTTTTTGGCGATCAGCGCCGGCGAATCGTCTGCAAAAAAATGCACGCCGGCGACGACCATGTCGGTCGTGACGACCAGCGGCGCGCCTACCGGCGCGAGAAGCGCGGCGTCGTCCTTAAACCCCAGCGCCGCAGCGCCGGCGATCGGCGCGAAGATGCGGGCGATGATGTCGTCTTCGCTATAGCGCTGCATGGCTTCGCCGTCGTGCTTCGAGACGCGAACTTCGCTCGCTCCTCAGCATGAGGGCAAGTCAAACATGCAGCCCGCTTCCTCATCCCGAAGCGCCTCCACCCAAGTCTGGCTTGCCCGACTTGGGCTTCAAATGCCGATCTCGGGTAAACCCGAGATCGAAGCGGGCCTCTCGAAGGCGGAGGAAGCCGCTGGCCCTTTTCCCGTCAACTCAGCTCCTCGGCGCGCTCCTCATGCGCGATTTTGTCGAGCACGGCGTTCACCATCCCCGACTCGGTCGGGCCAAAAAAGGCGCCGGCGACGTCGACATATTCCTTGATGACGACGCGCGCCGGAACGTCCTTGCGAGAACGCAACTCATAGGCGCCCCCGCGCAAGGCGGCGCGCATGACGGACTCCAGTCGCGACAGCGGCCAGCCGCCCGCAAGCGCGCGATCGATCTGCCGGTCGATGGCGACCTGATCGGTCAGCACGCCCTGCAGCACGTCGCGAAAGAAACCGGCGTCGGCCGGCTTATATTGCGCGCCCTCGATCTCGCGCCCGATCCAATGAGACTCGAACTCGGCGAAAATCTCGTTAAGCCCCTTGCCGGCGACTTCCATCTGATAGAGCGCCTGCACGATCGCCAGACGCGCCGCCGAGCGTTGATCGACGCTCATGCGACGCCCCGTTTGAGGCGCACCAGCGCCAGCGCCGCGCGGGCCGCGTCGGCGCCCTTGTCGCCCTGTTTCGGGTCCGCCCGCACGATCGCCTGCGCTTCGTTCTCCACGGTGAGCACGCCATTGCCGAGCGGCATTCGGCGCGAAACGGAAAGATTCATCAACGCACGCGCGCTTTCATTGGCGACGAGTTCGAAGTGATAGGTCTCGCCGCGGATGACGCAGCCGAGCGCAACCACGCCGTCATAAGGCGCGCCGGCAAGCTCGGAATCGTCGAGCGCGATCGCCGCCGCGGTGGCGAGCTCCATCGCGCCGGGAACCTCGATCACCGTCGCCTGCGCCTGCAGCGCCCGCAACGCGTCAAGCGCGCCTTCGCGCAGCAGCGCGACGATATTGGCGTTGAACTTGGTCGCAACGACGAGAATATGCGCGCCAGGCACGGGCGCAGAGTCAGCGTCGTCGGGTGCAAAACCTGCCATGTGAACTCCAGGAAAGCGCGCCACCCTCTCCCATCGGGAGAGGGTGGCTGCGAAGCAGCCGGATGAGGGGCGACGATCTCAATTATGAAAGGCGGGCGGGAGGCGCCGCCGTAGTCAACGCAAACGGCTGAGGCGCAAACCCCTCACCCGACCCGGCCAAAAGCCCGTCGTTTACGACGGGCGTCTATACAGACGCCCTTTGGCCGGGCCACCCTCTCCCTATGGGAGAGGGAATCCGCGAACCATTCTTGTGAGCGGGTTATGTCACATGAGCGGCGCCCTGTCAGCCGGTCTGGCGTTTCGCAAGTCTTCTCACGCTTGGCGCGGGCTAACCCGCCTCGCTCAGCCGCGCCGCGTAGCGCGCCATCAGATCGACTTCGATATTGAGCGCGTCCCCTGCGCTGCGCGCGCCGAGCGTCGTGACCGCCAACGTATGCGGAATGAGCAGCACGGAAAAGCGATTCTCCTCGACGTCGTTCACGGTGAGCGATACGCCGTCGAGCGCGACGGAGCCTTTTTTGGCGACGAAGCGCGACAGGTCTCGCGGCGCCTCGAACCAGAAGCTGGACATGTCATCAAAATCCCCGCGCGACAAAACTTTCGCGACTCCGTCGACATGGCCGGTGACGATATGGCCGCCGAGTTCGTCGCCGATCTTCAAGGCGCGTTCGAGATTGATGCGCGTTCCCTCGACCCATGTTCCGACCGTCGTCACGGCCAGCGTTTCGGCGGCGGCGTCGACTTCGAAGATCGTTCGCGCGCCTTCTCGCGCGACGGCGACGACCGTCAGGCAGACGCCGGAACAGGCGATGGAGGCGCCAAGGGCGATGCTGTCGGCGTCATACGAACAGGCGATGCGCAGGCGCCGCAATTCGCCGCGCGGCTCGACTGAAACGACTTCGCCCACATCGGTGACGATTCCGGTGAACATCAGTCGACCCGCGAATATCGAGTCATCGTGTCCGCTCCGAGCGCGCGCGTTTCGATCAGACGATAGCGCGACTCGTCCTCGAGCGCGGCGCGCGCCGCCGGCGTCAGCGCGGGGCGCCCTGGCCTGCCCAATGGCTTGACGCCGGTATGCAGAATGACCTCGTCGGCGAGATCGGCGGCGAGCAGACTTTCAGCAATACGCGGTCCGCCTTCGCTGAACACGCGGGTGACGCCGCGATCGGCGAGAAGTCTGAGCGCGCTCGGAAGATCAAGCAGGCCGTCATGCGTCCCTACGCAGACAACCTCGGCGCCGGTGGCGCTTTCGAACGCCTTGACCGCTGCATCGGAGACGGCCGCGCCGGTGATCACCAGCAGCGGCGTTTCGCGCGCGGTAGAAGCGAGGCGCGAACGCGGCGAGAGCGACAGCTTCTCATCGAGCACGACGCGGAGCGGCTTGCAGCGCTGCATGCCCGGCAGGCGCACGGTCATCAGCGGGTCGTCCTCGCGCGCCGTGCCGCCGCCGATCATGATCGCGTCGTGCAGCGAGCGCTGCACATGGGTGAAGGCGTCGGCGACGGGTCCGGTGATATGCAGGCGCGGATCATGCGCCGCGCCGGCGGCATAGCCGTCCGCCGTCCGCGCCAGTTTGAGCGTGATCATCGGCCGGCGACGGGTGACTCGCAGAATATGCCCCAGATGATCGGCGCGCGCGGCCGCGGCGCCCGGACCGATAAGGACGTCGATGCCCGCTTGGCGTAGGCGCGCATGGCCGTCGCCCGACACGCGAGGGTCCGGGTCCTCCAAAGCGGCGACGACGCGCGCGACGCCGCCGGCGATGATGGCGTCGACGCAGGGCGGCGTCGCGCCATGATGCGCGCAGGGCTCCAGCGTCACGTAAAGCGTCGCGCCGCGGGCGGCCGCGCCCGCCGCTTCCATGGCGATCGCTTCGGCATGCGGACGGCCGCCCGGCGCGGTCCAGCCGCGGGCGATGACGACCCCATCGCGCACCAGCAGCGCGCCGACCGCCGGATTGGGCGCGGTGCGGCCGAGATTGCGCCGCCCGAGCGCCAGCGCGGCCTCCATAAAGGCGTCGTCGGTCGCCGTCTGCGGAAAGGATTTGTGGAGCGTCATGCCTTCTCGGGGTCGCCGGCGTCCCGTGCAAAGATCGCGCCGTCGCCGCCGCTCTCCAATTCGTCGATCACCGCGGAAAAATCGCTGACCTCGCGAAAGTCGCGATAGACCGAAGCGAAGCGCACAAAGGCGACGGCGTCGAGCGAACGCAGGCCTTCGATGACCAGTTCACCGATGCGCCGGCTTTCCACCTCGACTTCGCCGAGGCTCTCTAGCTGGCGCACGATTCCGGAAATCATCTGCTCGACCCGTTCCGGTTCGACCGGACGCTTGCGCAAGGCGATTTCGACCGAACGCGTCAGCTTGTCGCGATCGAACGGCGCGCGGCGACCGGACTTCTTCACGACAATGATTTCGCGCAGCTGCACGCGCTCGAAGGTGGTGAAGCGGCCGCCGCAGGTCGGACAGACGCGGCGCCGCCGAATGCAGGACGAATCCTCCGCCGGACGGGAGTCCTTCACCTGCGTGTCGGCGGAGCCGCAATAGGGACAGCGCATG
>JACOWC010000148.1 GCA_016177005.1 Methylocystis sp. | reverse complement strand
CCCAACCCTCCCCCGCGTTCCGCGGGAGAGGGAGCGGGCGCGGCCCTTCGTCAAGAGCGTAGCCAACGCCAATCGTTAGCGTCCCCTCTCCCGCGAAGCAGGGGAGGGACAGGGAGGGGGCCGTCACTTTGAATGACGCGGGCCACTAGCGCCCTGAAGTTGTCTCCTGGCCGCTCGCGCGCGCCAATTAGACTTCGTGTCTTCGCTTGCCCTTCTCAGCTCTGCGCCTTGGATAGAGATCGTCCCAACTCGGGGGAGATCGAGTCGGGACGATCAGGCGCCAGGGGGAAGAGGAGGGACGTGCAGTTAAAGGTTGAGCGCTCTGTTCACGGTCGGAATAAAGATCGCGAAGAGAAACACGCAGAAGGCGACCCAAAAGGCGACCCAGCCAAATTCTTTGAACGAGTGCAACGTTTTCATCCGTTTCCTCTCCGTAGACTGCCGCGAACGCTGTCGATCAGCACCGGTTCGATTTTCAACGATTCATCTCGGCGCACAATAGGTTTAACTTGCGGCAACATGTCGCAAGTCTGACAATAGCGCGATTGACATCATTCTAAAACGGAGCTGTTTCATATTTTAATACATCTAAATGTGCGATAACCCCGCTAGCGAATTCTCGTATCAATTATATACAATATCCAGTCTCAGCATTTGGAGCAGTTGTAGTAGCTAAAAACAGCATAAGGTCAAATTGTCGCACAATTAATACTATACTTTTCTTGACGTTGATGTCGTTCAACGTGATACAGTTCTTCGAGCTGTGAAAGCCGTCGCGGTTTGGTTTGCGACGAGCGGTCAGCGCGCAAAGCGGCCCTGGTCGCTTCAAGCGGTGACGTCGAGCGCTCTTGCGCGGCGCAAATCGCAGCATCGGGAGGGCCCAGCGCCTGTCGGGACGCCAAACGCGTCTCGAACCCTAAAGAGGAGAGGCATTGATGAATCTAACGACAGAAAAAGCCATGAGCGCCGCACAAGCCGGCGAAACCGATACGATCGTGAACTTCAAGCCCGCCTACATCACCATGGGCGTCATGCTGGTGTTCTATGTCGGCATCCGAATCTATGAGCAATATTTTGGATGGAAGGCCGGTCTCGACTCTTTCGCGCCGGAATTTCAGACCTATTGGATGAACTTGATGTGGACCGAGTTGCCGCTGGAGTTCGTCGCCTTCTGCGCCATCGGCGGCTATCTGTGGAAGACCCGGGACCGCAACATCGACGCGGTCGCGCCGCGCGAAGAGATGCGCCGCATCTTGACGCTCGTCGGTTGGCTCGCGGTTTACGCCTTTTCCGTCTACTGGGGAGCCTCTTACTTCACAGAGCAGGACGGCACGTGGCACCAGACGGTGATTCGCGACACCGACTTCACGCCGAGCCACATCCTCGAGTTCTACCTCAGCTATCCGATCTACATCATTTGCGGCTGGGGCGCTTTCATGTACGCGCACACGCGCATTCCGCAATTCGCCAAGCGGATTTCGCTCGCGTTCCTGATGTTCTTCGCCGGGCCGTTCATGATCTTCCCGAACATCGGCCTGAATGAGTGGGGGCACACCTTCTGGTTCATGGAAGAGCTGTTCACGGCGCCGCTGCACTGGGGCTTCGTGTTCTTCGGCTGGTTCGCGCTCGCCGTTTTCGGCGTGGCGCGTCAGGTGCTCGACCGCGTGATTGAACTCAGCAAGGAGTACGAGAAGGACGCTCTTGCGCTCTGACGCGCATCAACTTGCGCGCATCAACTTGCGCGCATCGACGCATCGACATCGGACAGCGGCCGTCGATCACAAGGCTTACGCCGCGCGGGCTGCCGCTTCCCTTCAACAAGACCAATCTGAGAGAGGAAAACATGTCGGCATCAACTGAAACAGGCTCGCCGGCCGGCAAGACCTGGAAATCGAAAGAAGAGTTTCTCGGCTGCGTCATCTTGACGGACTGGATCCTTCTGGTGGTCCTGTTCGCCGTGCTGCTCGGCTCCTTCCACATCCACTACATGCTGCTCGCCGGCGACTGGGACTTCTGGATCGACTTCAAGGACCGCCGGATGTGGCCGACCGTGGCCCCGATCGTCGCCATGTGCTTCGCCGCCGCGTCCCAGTCCTTCTTCTGGACGAGGTTTCGACTGCCGATCGGCGCCACGACCGTGGTGCTGGCCCTGCTTATTGGCGAGTGGATCAACCGCTACGACAACTTCTGGGGCTGGACCTTTTTCCCGATCAACCTCGTTTTCCCGTCGGCGCTCATTCCAATGGGCTTCTGGCTCGACATCGTGCTGATGATCTCGGGCAGCTGGCTGGTCACGGCGCTCGTCGGCGGCCTTGGCTGGGGCCTCCTGTTCTATCCGATCAACTGGCCTGTTCTGGCGCAATATCATCAGGCCGCTGAAGTCGATGGCGTGCTGCTCACGCTCGCCGACCTGATCGGCTTCAACTACGTCCGCACCGGCACGCCGGAATACATCCGCATGGTCGAGCGCGGCACGCTGCGCACCTTCGGCAAGGACGTCGTGCCGGTCGCCGCCTTCTTCGCCGGCTTCATTTCGATGCTCGTCTACTTCCTGTGGTGGAACATGGGCAAGTGGTTCTCGACGACGAAATATCTCGAGATCGAAGAGGTCTAGAACGCAGTGAACGATTTGACCGGAGCCGGTCGCGGCTCCGGCGGCGAACTGAAATTCAAGGGAGTAGCTCCAAATGAAAAGCTTGAATATGCAATCGATGGCCAAAAGCGTGACGACCCGCGTCGTCCGCCTTTGGATCTTCGGATTGGCCGTCGCAGGCGCCCTGACGACCTTGCCGGCGGCGACGCCCGCCGCCGCGCATGGCGAACGTTCGCAGCAAGCGTTCCTGCGCATGCGCACGCTCAATTGGTACGACGTCAAATGGTCGAAGACCGAGCTCAATGTGAACGACGAGATGGAGCTTACCGGAAAGGTGCATGTGTTTTCCGGATGGCCGCAAGCTGTCGCCAGGCCCGGCGAATCGTTTCTTAACGTCGGCGAGCCGGGACCGGTCCTCATCCGCAAGAGCGCCTTCGTCGGCGAAGTGCCGGTGCCGCGCACGTTCTCGATGGATGTGGGCAAGGACTATGAATACAAGATCGTCCTCAAAGCCCGCCGCCAAGGCCGCTATCACGTCCATGTCCAGATCAACGTCAAGGACGGCGGTCCGATCGTCGGTCCGGGCCAATGGATCACCATCAAGGGCGACATGAAGGATTTCACCAATCCGGTGACGCTCCTTGAAGGTTCGACGATCGATCTCGAGACCTACGGGATCACTTGGACCTACATCTATCACTTCTTCTGGATGGCCGCCGCCGCCGCCTGGATTCTCTATTGGTTCATGACCAAGGGGATCATTGTTCGATATTGGCAGGTCAAGGCCGGCAAGGGCGCGGAACTGATCGGTCAAGACGAAAAGCGGATCGGGGCGATCACCCTTGCCGTCGTTCTGCTGGGCGTGCTCGTCTTCTATGCCGCAGCCAACAGGGAGTTCCCGCGCACGCTGCCGATGCAGGCGGGCCTGCTGACCGGCATCTCGCCGATCGACGAGCCGCGGTCGACCGTCGCGGTTCAGTTCAAGGGCGGCTCCTACACCGTGCCAGGCCGCGAACTGCGCATCAGGGTGAAGGTGGCCAACAATGGCAAGGACCCAATTCGGCTCGGCGAATTCACCTCCGCCGGACTGCGCTTCCTCAATCCGGATGTCTTCACATCGCGGCCGGATTTCCCGGACTATCTCCTTGCCGACCGCGGCCTTTCCGTGAGCGATTCGAATCCGATCGCGCCCGGCGAGACTCGCGACCTGGAAGTGATCGTTCAGGACGCCCGCTTCGACATCGAGCGCTTGTCCGATCTCGCTTATGACACCGATAGCCAGTTCGGCGGACTGCTGTTCTTCTTCAGCCCTTCCGGCGAACGTCAGAAGGCTGAAATCGGCGGCCCGGTGATTCCGAAGTTCCAGGCTGGAGCAGCGCTTTGATCTTCCTCTAAACGTCGTTGCGCGCTTCTCGCGGGCGCGTAACAGAGCCTTGCCCGCCCAAGTTCCTTGGGCGGGCATTTTTTTTTGAAGCGCGCTGCAAAAAGGCGGACGCCGGCTTCTCGCGCAAGGCGTCATGTGCATTAGGGCGATCGCGCCCACATGCGGCGCGATCTCATGCGAATGCGGGATCGCTCTATCGCGTTTGGGCCGACGGAGGATCGGCCCGCATCCAGCCTTTCGGCAACTTCATGCGCGCCGCCTTGCAAAACTCGGTCGGGTCGGCGGCTTTGGCGGTTTTGTCCCTTCTGGCCGGACGGGGCCGGGCCGGCGCAGTTGGAACGACCTTGTCGCCCTTGTTATAGACCGTCTTGTCCTTGCAAACGTCCGGGCATTTGCCGATGACGTCGGACTTGTTCTGGCCGCAACCCTTGCAGGCGCAGGTGACGTTCGGGAAGTCTTGGCCGCTGGCGGCAAGCGCCGGCGCAACGCCCGCAATCAACCACCCGCAGACGCCCGCATAAGCGGCAAACCGGGAAACGCCCACCATATCGCTTCTCCTTCGAAAGACCTTCGCCATACAGGAAATAGGAAGACTGGAATATTTTCTAAGCGCCGCGCCTTTAAGAGAGTTTGAGCCGGGCAAGCCCCGCCGCCAGATCCGACTTCAGATCGGCGACATCCTCAAGTCCGATCGAGAAGCGCAGCGCCGGTCCTTCCGCAACCCAGCGCGTCGCCGTCCTGTATGAGGAGCAATCGAACGGCAAAACAAGGCTTTCATAGCCGCCCCAGGAAAAGCCGATTCCGAACAGCTCCAGCCCGTCAACAAAAGCGGCGACCGCTTTTTTCGACGCCTCTTTGAGGATAACCGAAAATACGCCTGAAGCCCCGCTGAAGTCTCGCTTCCAAAGCTCATGGCCGGGATGCGTCGGAAGGGCGGGATGCAGGACGCGCGAAACTTCTGGCCGCTTCTCCAGCCATTGCGCAATGTCGAGCGCGGCGCGCTCCTGTTCGCGCAGGCGCAGCGCCATCGTGCGCAGCCCGCGTAAGGCGAGCGATGCGTCGTCGGGACCGGACCCCATGCCGAAGGCGTTGAAAGTCGTCCGCAGGCGCTTCGCCCATTTTGCGTTGGCGGAAACGAGGCCGATGAGAAGATCGGCGTGGCCCGCGAGATATTTGGTGCCGGCTTCGATCGCGAGGTCGCAGCCGCGCTCGTGCGGCGGAAACAGAAGCGGGGTCGCCCAGGTGTTGTCGGCGATCACGCAGGCGCCATGGGCGTGCGCGGCGGCGGCGATCGCGGGCACGTCTTGAACCTCCATGCTCTGCGAGCCGGGCGATTCGACGAGCACTGCGGTCGTCTCAGGCCTCATCATCGCGGCGATGCCGCCGCCGATCAGCGGGTCGTAATATTCAACGCTCACCCCGAATCGCGCGAGAAGGCCGTCACAGAATATTCGCGTCGGCTGATAGGCCGAATCAGTGACCAGCACATGCGCGCCGGCGCGCGTCGCCGTCAGAAGCGCCAATCCGATCGCCGCAAGGCCCGAGGGCGTCAGCACGGTATCGGCGGCGCCTGCAATCTCGCTCCAGCCCTGTTCGAGCGCGCGAGTGGTCGGCGTGCCCTTGGTGCCGTAGGTATATGGCTGGCGTAACCCTTCGAGAGCGGCGACCGTCGGAAACAGCACGGTCGAGCCGCGATACACCGGCGGATTGACGAAGCCGAAATGATCGAAGGGCGCGCGACCGGCTTGCGTCACAAGAGTCGCGGGCCTTAATTTATTCTTTGTTTCTCGCTTTTCTTCGGACATGCCGCCCCTGACGAGTCGCCTTTGCGCGCGCGCCGCGCGACCGTAGTATATCCGCCGCCGGATGCCGAGCCCGCCCCATGATGCGCCGCCTTTTTTTCGCCTTCCTAGCGGCTTTCGCCGGCGCGCTTTTCGCTCCTTGCGCCGGCGCGCAAACTGATGTCGGTCCCACGCTCGCCCAGGTCGTCAAGCGCGGCTACATGATCTGCGGCGTAACCGCCGCCCCGGGCTTCGCCCAGCGCGACGGCGCGGGCGAGTGGCGCGGCTTCGACGTTGACTTCTGCCGCGCCGTCGCCAGCGCGGTTCTCGATGATCCGGCCAAGGCGCGATTCGTCGAGCTCTCGCCGAAAGCGCGCGTCGGCGCGCTACAGGCCGGCGCGGTCGATCTGGTCGCCAGCGCGTCGCCTTGGACCCAGTCCCGCGACGCGGGACAAAAGCTCATCTACGCGGGCGTGTTCCTCTACGACGGACAAGGCTTCATCGTCCGGCGGCAGCGCAGCTTCAATTCTGCTCAGGATCTGGACGGCGCCTTGATCTGCATCGAGCAAGGCACGCCCTACGAGCTTGAGGTCGCCGACTTTTTTCGGGCCCGCAAGGCCACATACGAGCCAAAGCTGTTTGCGAGCCTTGAAGATGCGGCCAAGGCATATGACGAAGGGAAGTGCGACGCGCTGACGGCTGACGTTTCCACGCTGCACGGCGTCCGGATCGGCTTGACGGCGCCCGCCGACCACGCCGTTCTGTCCGACCTTCTTTCAAAGTCCCCGCGCGGGCCGCTTGTGCGTCAGGGCGACGATCAGTGGTTCAATATCGTTCGGTGGACGCTCTTCGCGATGATTGACGCCGAGGAGTTGGACGTCTCCAAAGCGAACGCCGACGCCGCGTTATCTTTGGAGAATCCGCAGATCAGGCGGCTGCTCGGCGTCGACGGCGCCCATGGCGGCGACCTTGGCCTCTCCGAGGATTGGGCCTATCGCATCGTCAAACATGTCGGCAATTACGCCGACGTTTTTGAGCGCAACCTCGGGCAGGGCGCGCCTTTCGCCATGCAGCGAAGGCTGAACGCTTTATGGAGCAAGGGCGGCCTGATGTACGCGCCGCCGGTCAGATAGACCGCGCCTTCGAGGCCGCCGCGTTCATTTTCGTCCACCATTCGGCGAGCGCCTGGCGCTCGGGCGCGACATCTTCCGCCAGCGGCCCGGCGAAGGCGCGCCATTCCTCGCGGTAGTGGGGCGACACCGCCGCGATCACCGGAACGCGCGCCGACATCGCCGCCCGGAAGGCGTCGCAGAGTCCGCCGCGCCCTGCCTCCTGTTTGGAGAACTTGCTGATCACGATCAGCTGCGCGCCGCCGCCGGCCGCGCGCTCGACCGCGGCGCAGGCGAGCGCCAATTCGCTCGTATCCAGATTGCAGGCGACCGAACCGGGGCCAAGGTCCTGCGAGATCCGATAAAAGGCGCCGGTGGCGACGTCACGCAGCAAGATCCCCGATCTGTCCGCAACCCGCGTCTGCGTCACGCCGCCGACCCGCACGCCGCTCTGCATCAGCTCTTCGGCGAAAGCCTGCATCAGGGACTGGACGCGGGCGCTGTCTTCCGCAGGCAAGGCCGCAATACGCGTCCACCCAGCCGTCGCCGTCAGCGGGGCGCCGCTCAGCACAGGAAATTCTTCGCTCTGGATCGACATCGAATCCTCGCCCCGCGCATCGAAAGAGCCTATGTTCAAGTTGCGCGCCAAGCCTCTTGTTTATCAGAGTGCGCGGCCGATTTTAATGAGAACGTCAAAGAAAACGACGTGAACCGCAGTGGGCGATCATTCACCTAAGCCGCCAACCGCTCAGGGCTCTACGCGATCGGGGCCGATCGACGTCTTCCTCGACAAGGCGAGGAGCGTTGCGGCCAGTTCGTCGCGCGGCCGGTTGATCTTCGCGCTGGACGCGACAATGAGCAGGCAGCCGACCTGGGACTTGGCGCAGTCAATTCAGGGCGAGATGTTCCGCACGACCGCCGCACAGGGGGGGCTTGACGTTCAGCTGGTCTATTTCCGCGGCTTCGGAGAATGCCGCGCCTCGCGCTTCGTTTCTGGAGGCGAAGGTCTCGGCGCGTTGATGTCGCGGATCGCTTGCCGGGGCGGACGCACGCAGATCGGCAAGGTCCTGCGCCACGCGCTCGACGAGTCGCGCAGCGGTCGCGTCGGGGCGCTCGTCTATATTGGCGACGCCATGGAGGAGCGGGTGGAGGGCTTGGCGGCGACGGCGGGCGAATTGGGATTGCTCGGAGTCAAGGCCTTCATGTTCCAGGAGGGCCAGGACGCGGACGTAGAGCGCGCCTATCGCGAGATCGCGCGTCTGACCGGCGGCGCCTATGCGGCGTTCGACGCCGCCGCGCCGCGGCGCCTGGCGGAATTGCTTGGCGCCGTGGCCGCCTACGCTGTCGGTGGCAGATTGGAGTTGGAGCGGCGCGCCGGCGAAGGCGAGGCCGCGGCGCGTCTGCTCCTGTCCCAGATCGGTTGAGGTGAGAGCATGGTCATTCTGATCGGACTTGTCGCCCTGGTCCTGACGATTATGGCGCTCAACGCCTATACGAAGACCTCGCCGGCGCTGTTGGCTGTCATTCTGAAGCGCGGCGGAGGCTTTCTTGCGCTGGCGTTGGGCGGCCTGCTTCTCGCGCGCGGACGCCTCGATTTCGGCATGGCTCTCCTTGGTTTTGGGGTTTGGCTCATGGGGCTGAGCCGCGGGCGGCTGAGCGGCTTCCGCAACGCGGGCGGGGGCGCGGGCGGCGTGTCGCGGGTGCGATCGGCGATGATCGAAATGGAGCTCGACCACTCGACCGGCGCGATACGTGGCGTCGTCCTCGCCGGCCAGCACGAGGGCGCGCATCTCGATTCGTTGGCGCGGCCGGCGCTCCTCGAACTTTACGGCGTTTGCCGCCGAGACGATCCGGACGGCGCCAGGCTATTAGAAGCTTATCTTGACCGCCGGTTTTCCGGCTGGCGTTCGGCAAGCGATGCGCACGCGGACTCGGGGGGGCGCGGCGCCGCCGCCGCGGACATTGCCCGCGCCCATCGCGATCTGATGAAAAAACTTCATCCAGATCTTGGCGGGACGACGGATCTTGCGGCCCGGGTCAATGAGGCCAAGGATGTCCTGATGCGGCGTCACCAGCACTGACGTCCGCCGCTCGCCGCCGTAATTGTGGTCCCAGGTCGTCGACATGTCGCAAATCAATTCTTTGTCGTGAAGCAGGCGAAGCCGGAGCGCTTGAGCGCCTTGCAAGCCGATTGCGCGGTCTCCTCCTCGAGACCGGCGAATCGTGCGCGATAGAGCGTTTCCGTTCCCTTCTGCACCTTCTCCGTGAACGCGGTCGCCGTGGCGGGGAAGCCGTGAAGCTGGCTTCGCGCGCGCGCAAGCAACTGGTTGGCCTTTTCCTGGTCCTCGGTCGCGCCGATCTGGATCATCCAGCCCGGTCGCGCGGGACGATTGGCGTCGGCCTTGGCGGCCGGTGTTTTGGCGGCGGCGCCGTGGATCGCAGCAGGCGTCGTCGAGATGGGCGTCACGTCGATCTTGCGCGCGCCGCCTGTCGTCGAACCATCGCGAGCGGCGAGTGGCGTGGCCCCGACGCGGCGTTTTGTCTCGGGAGAAGACGCGCCCTTGCTCTCCGTGTCGCGCGCGTCGGCCGCGCGCTTTTGACCGCCAGAAACGAAGGCGGGACGAATGGCGGGTCGCGCGGCGCTTTCCTGCGACGGAATGTCCGCCGCCGGGACCGGAGCGGTCTGCCGGCGGCTGAAGGGTTCCGGCTCTTCGACGAGTTTTTCCTGAGGCTCGGCATAGGCCAGTCGCTCGGGGGCGGGGATCTGCCGATCGCTCTGGGCGGCGAGCCTGGCGTGCTGGCTCGGCTCATCAACGAAACGTTCCTGCGCTTCGCCGGCGCGCGGACCTTCGGCGACCGCCGCGGCGGTTCTGACCGAGGAGCCGCCGCCGATGTTGTCCTCGATCAGCCCTGCCATGATGCGGTCCCGCGTGTAGGCGGTCTTGCCGCCCATCACCACCGCGACAATGTGATGCCCGTGGCGGCGCACGGAGGTCAGGAGATTGAAGCCGGACGCGCGCGTATAGCCGGTCTTGATGCCGTCCATGCCTTCGACCTGGCCGAGCAGATGATTGTGGTTTCGATGCAGCGCGCCGTTGTAGGCGAAGCTCGGCGTCGAGAAGTAGCGGTAGTAGCGCGGAAAGCGTTCCTGAATCGCGCGTCCGAGCACCGCGAGGTCGTAGGCCGTCGTCACCTGGTCGGGATCGGGAAGTCCCGAAGCGTTCTCGTAATTGGTGTTGCGCATGCCTAGCGCGTGAGCCTTGTGCGTCATCATCTGCGCGAAACTATGCTCATCGCCCGCGATGTTTTCTGCGATCGCGCACGCGATGTCATTGGCGGATTTGGTGACGACCGCCTTTATCGCGTTTTCCGCGCTGATCGTCTGGCCGGGGCGCAGGCCGAGCTTGGAAGGCGCCTGCGCCGCCGCATGTTGGGAAATCATGAGAGGCGAATCCAGGCGCAACCGCCCTTTTTCCAGTTGCTCGAACAGAAGATAGAGCGTCATCACTTTTGTGACGGAAGCAGGATGGCGTAGCTCGTGCTCGGAGCGGGAATAAAGCGTGCGGCCGCTGTTGGCGTCGACGACGATGGCTGAAAAGCCGCGATGCTCGCCGATAATAGGGTCGCCGGCGGCGTTGGCGCGCGTCCGTGCGGCTGAGACGCGTTCGTTAAAGTCGGCGTGGTGAAGGTGGTGCGCACGCCAGCCCCGGCGGGCTTCCGCGGGAGCGGCAGACATCGCGAAGAGAGCCAGGATCGTAGCAAGGCCTGCCGCAAGAGAGCGGAACCGCGACAGGCTGTCCGACAGACTCGATCTCACCATAAACGCGCCCCTTCACTTCACTGTTGTCCGCGCCACCGCCCAGCCGCGCCAAAAGTGACGACTTGATAGATTAAGGGTCGGCAGTTACCCGGGGGTTAAGCCTTATCCGTGCGCTTTGATCATTATTGCATCGCAACATTTTTATTGACTTTATTTTGTGCATTGCATATAAGTAGATCGTCAGCGGCGCATTGGGACGCATAGGGCGCCTTTGCGCCAAAATCGTGAGGACGAACCATGGTAGCTACCTTTGACAACGTTCAGAAGCTCGGCAAAGAGCAATTTGAAGCCGTCTCCGCCGCCGCAGCGGCGGTGACCAAGGGCTGGCAGAGCATCGCCGCCGAGACCACCGATTATTCCAAGAAGTCGTTCGAGAAGAGCCGCGTTCTGGCTGAAAAGCTGATTACGGTCAAGAAATTGGACGAAGCGTTCCAGCTTCAGTCCGATTACGCCAAGAGCGCCTATGAGGACTTCCTCGCCGAAACGACGAAGCTCGGCGAACTCTACACCTCGATCGCCAAGGAAGTTTTCAAGCCGATCGAGTCGGCGACGAAAGCGTATAGCCCTGCCGAGTGATAGGCGCTAAACACGTTCGTCCAAAACGCGGCTAGGACAGTCGAACTCGGGGAGGCCTCGGCCTCCGCCGGGCTTTCGGCCGACCGCAGTTTCGCCGCTTTTCGCTGAGACCATTTGTCCAGCGAGGCGCGAATGCGCGACTTCAGCCAAGGAGTATCACGTGAGTCACAAAGAGTCGGCTTTTGCTGGCGCGATGTTTGGCGCTTTTCTTTTTGGGGCCGCCTTGTCCCCGGCGTCTGCGCAGGATTTGCGCGTCGGCTGCTCCCTGGTCCAGCAATATGACGGCTCGGAAGTGAGCGTCGTGATCGAACAGGTGCGCGCGTCTGTCGGCGAGAGCGAAGCCAACGCGCTTCACGCCAAATACGTTGGGCTCAAAAGCGACTGCAGCTCAAATCAAAAGGCCTTTCGCATGGTTCGCCTCTCTCCGGCGATGAACAGGCTCCTGAACGAATATGGCGTGGACGTTAGACGGTTCACTTTTTGAGCGGTCGCCTGTTTTCCGCCGGGATATGAAGGGTCTGACCGGGCTTTTTTTCGCGTCATCTGGGGACAGCGGCGCGCGCGGAGTTTCGCCTCCGGACGCGAAACTGTAAAATTCATCTCGATTCCGCCACGCCCCATTTAGGCGCCAGAATATGCCAGCCGCCAAAGCCGGCTTTGTTCATCTGCATCTCCACACCGCCTATTCGCTGCGCGAGGGCGCGCTTGCGCTCGGCAAGCTCATCGACCTTGCGGTGCGCGATGAGCAGCCGGCGCTCGCCGTAACCGACACCAATAATCTCTTCTCAGCGCTCGAATTTTCGGAAAAAGCGGCGAAGGCTGGAATTCAGCCGATCGCCGGCGCGCAGCTTCGCGTCGATTTCGGCGACGGAAAGGGCGGGGCGGGCTCCGCTCGGGACGATCGCTTCGCCAATATCGTGCTGCTCGCCAAGACCGAGACGGGGTATCGCAATCTCATGCGTCTCGCCTCGCGCGCTTTTCTCGATACGGAACAGGGCGATGAGCCGCATGTGACGGTCGACGCGCTGGCCGCCGACGCAAAGGAGCTGATCGCGCTGACCGGCGGTCCGGACGGCGCATTGGACCGTGCGCTCGCCAAGGGCAATCCGGAGCAGGCGCACGCGCGCCTTACGGCGCTCGAACGTCTTTATGGCGACCGGCTCTATGTCGAAATCCAGCGGCACAAGTCGCGGGCTGAGCGGGAGGTCGAGCCGCAATTGCTCGACCTCGCCTATCGTCGCGGGCTGCCGCTCGTTGCGACGAACGAACCTTATTTCGCCCAGCCCGGCGATTTCGAAGCGCATGACGCGCTGCTGTGCATTGCCGAAGGCGCAGTGGCGAGCGCCGACGACCGGCGACGCGTGACGCCTGAGCATTACTTCAAGACCCGCGCTGAGATGCGCGCGCTTTTCGCCGACTTGGACGAGGCGACCGCCAACACGCTGGAGATCGCCCGCCGCGTCAGCTTCAGGCCGCAGACCCGCAAGCCGATCATGCCGCGCTTCGTGCGGGAGACCCGCGACGGCCTTTCGCTCGACGAAATCGAAGCGCGGGAGCTGCGCCGACAAGCGACCGAAGGGCTCGAGCAGCGCCTTGCGGCGCACGGTTCGGCGGAAGGCCGAACGCGCGAGGACTACGCCGCGCGGCTGGATTTTGAGCTTTCCGTCATCGAGAAGATGCGCTTCCCTGGCTATTTCCTGATCGTCGCGGACTTCATTAAATTCGCGAAGTCAAAAGGCATTCCGGTCGGGCCGGGGCGCGGCTCCGGCGCCGGTTCGCTCGTCGCCTATGCGCTGACCATCACCGACCTCGACCCCATTCGCTTCGGGCTTTTCTTCGAGCGCTTTCTCAATCCCGAACGAACGTCGATGCCCGATTTCGACGTTGACTTCTGCCAGTCACGGCGCGGCGAGGTGATCGACTATGTGCGCGCGCGTTACGGCGCCGACCGCGTCGCGCAGATCATCACTTTCGGCTCCTTTCTCGCGCGCGGGGTCCTGCGCAGCGTCGGCCGCGTGCTCGAAATGCCCCTCGGGCAGGTCGACAAGCTCGCCAAGCTCGTCCCCCAGAACCCGGCGAAGCCCGTCACGCTCGCCGAGGCGCTGGCGGGCGAGCAGAAATTGCGCGAGGCGGTGGAGGAGGACGAACGGGTCAAGCGCCTGTTCAAAATCGCCGGATCGCTCGAGGGGCTTTATTCCAACGCCTCCACTCACGCCGCTGGCGTCGTCATCGGCGACCGGCCGCTGCATGAGGTGACGCCGCTCTATCGCGACCCCAAGTCCGACATGCCGGCGACCCAGTTCAATATGAAATGGGTGGAGCCCGCGGGCCTTATCAAATTCGACTTCCTTGGGCTGAAGACGCTCACCGTGCTCGCCACAGCAAGCGCGCTGGTGCGCCGGCGCGTTCCCGATTTCGATCTGGCAAAAATTCCCCTCGACGATCCAGACACATACGCCCTGCTCGGACGCGGCGAGACTGTCGGCGTGTTCCAATTGGAAAGCGCCGGGATGCGAAAGGCGCTCGTCGAGATGCACGCCGATCGTTTCGAGGACATTATCGCCCTCGTCGCGCTCTATCGGCCGGGCCCCATGGCCAATATCCCGACCTATTGCGCGGTGAAGCTCGGCGACGAAGAGGCGAACTACATCCATCCGGCGATCGAGCCGATCCTGAAGGAGACCTTCGGCGTCATCATCTATCAGGAGCAGGTGATGCAGATCGCCCAGATGCTCTCGGGCTATTCGCTGGGCGAGGCGGACATTCTGCGCCGCGCCATGGGCAAGAAGATCAAGGCCGAGATGGACGCCCAGCGCGACCGCTTCGTCAACGGCGCGGTCGAGCGCGGCCTGACGAAGCAGAAGGCTAACGAAATCTTCGATTTGCTAGCGAAATTCGCCGATTACGGCTTCAATAAGAGCCATGCGGCGGCTTATGCGCTGATCGCCTATCAGACCGCCTGGTTCAAGGCCCATTATCCGGCTGAGTTCCTCGCCGCCTCGATGACTTTCGACAAGAGCCAGACCGACAAGCTCGCCGAGTTTCGCGATGAGGCGCGGCGGATGGGCCTCGCCGTCGAGCCGCCGTCGATCAACCGTTCGGGCGTGGATTTCGACGTCGCGACAGGAGCCGACGGCAAGCTCGAAATCCGCTACGCGCTTTCGGCGATCAAGGGCGTCGGCGAGGCGCAGGCCGAGTCGCTCGTGCGCGCGCGGGGAGAGCGCGGATTCGCCAGTCTCGCCGACGTCGCAAAAAGGCTGAACCCGCGCGAAGTCAATAAGAAGACGCTCGAAAGTCTTGCGGCCTGCGGCGCCTTCGACGAGATCGAGCCCAATCGCGCGCGGGCCTTCGCCGCGATCGAGCCGATGCTCGCCGCCGCCAACAGGCACGCCGACGACCGCAAGGCAGGCCAAAATGCGCTGTTCGGCGAAGCCGAGCCCGCGGACCTCGCGGTTCCCAAAACGCCACCCTGGCCGGCTGCGGAGACCTTGCGGCGCGAGTATGAAGCGGCCGGCTTCTTTCTCTCGGGCCATCCGCTCGACGCTTACGCCGGTCTTTTGCCCAAGCTGCGCGTGTCGCGCTGGAGCGCGTTCGCGGCCTCGGTCAAGCGCGGGGCGACCGCCGGCCGGCTGGCCGCCGTGGTTTTGGACCGCGCCGAGCGGCGCACCAAGTCCGGCTCGAAAATGGGGATCGTGCAGCTTTCGGACGTGAGCGGACAGTATGAAGCGATCCTCTTCCGGGAAGGGCTGACGCAATATCGCGATCTCCTGGAGAAGGGCGCGGCGGTGCTCGTCACCCTCTCAGCGGCCGTGGAGGGCGAGGACGTTCGCGCCCGCATCGTCACGGTCGAGCCGCTGGCCGCGGCGGCGGCCCGGGCGCAGAAGGGACTGCGCGTCGTGGTCGGCGACGAGAGCCCGCTCGATCGGATCAAGACGCGGCTGACCGGGCGAGGCGACGGCGAGGTGTCGATCCTTCTCAAGCGCGAGCGGGGACAGGAGGAGATCGAAATTCGGCTGCCGGGGACCTATTCGGTCAATGCGGAAATCGCCGGCGCGCTGAGGGCCATACCGGGCGTTCTGGAGGTCGAATATCTTTAGGAGGAAGCTAAACTTAAACTATAAGTTTTAGTTACAAGTTATTGTTTATATATAAAATACTCATATATGCGCTGCGCATGAGTGCTCAGCGTCTTTTCTGTGGAAGGTTCGGAACAAAGAGCCGACAAATTCGTTGTTTGGTCGTTAGCGTAAATTGCGACCTTTCCTTACTCGCAGGAGAAATCCATGGACGCGACGCTCTCCGCCGCAGCCGCCTTCATCGGCGCGCCTAACGCGCAGTTCCTTGCCCTGTTGCTCATCGGCGGCGCAATTGGATGGTGCGCGACAAAGCTCTCGCGGCTTTCGCGCGCGGACGTTCGGGCGGGGGCTTTGCTGCTCGCCGGAATTACCGGGGCGTGGCTTGCCGCTGAATTCGCGGTTCGCGCCGGATTCGGTCAGCGCTGCGCCGACGCCGTGCTGGTCGCAGGCGCGTTCGGCGCGGCGCTGTTCTGTCTCGCCTGGCGCACATGGCATTACTTCGGTGGAGCCGCCCCCGACATTGCGGTTCGCCATTGACCGGCCTAGCTTGATAGGAGAGGAGGCTCTCCCGCTTTGACCGTGCTCGATCTTTTGAACGACGACCCCCGGAAAAAGCGGGGCGCGGCGCCTTTGCGTCATCCGGAGAAGGCCGGCAGGCCAGACGGACCTATTCTGCGCAAGCCGCCATGGATCCGAGTGAAGGCGCCGGGCTCCAAGGCCTGGGCCGAGACGAGCGGCCTGTTGAAGAACGCCGGGCTGGCGACCGTATGCCAGGAGGCGGCCTGTCCCAATATCGGCGAATGCTGGGAGAAAAAGCACGCCACCTTCATGATCATGGGCGACATCTGCACGCGCGCCTGCGCGTTCTGCAATGTCGCCACCGGCCTGCCGGCGCCGCTCGATCGGAGCGAGCCGGGAAGGGTTGCGGAAGCGACCAGGGCGCTCGGCCTCTCACATGTCGTGGTGACTTCGGTCGACCGAGATGATCTCGATGACGGCGGGGCGGGCCATTTCGCCGAGACCATCGCCGCGATAAGATCGACATGTCCCGAGACGACGATCGAAGTGTTGACGCCGGATTTTTTGAGAAAGCCCGGGGCGCTGGAGCGGGTCGTCGCGGCGGGTCCCGATGTGTTCAACCACAATCTCGAAACCGTGCCGTCGCTCTATGTCACGGTGCGGCCGGGCGCGCGTTATTTCCACTCGCTGCGGCTGCTCCAGCGCGCCAAGGAGCTGAACCCGTCGCTGTTCACCAAATCCGGGATCATGGCAGGGCTCGGCGAAACCCGCATCGAAGTAATGCAGGTGATGGACGACATGCGTTCGGCGGACGTCGACTTCATCACCATCGGCCAATATTTGCAGCCGACGCGCAAGCACCACGCCATCGAGCGCTTCGTGACGCCCGAAGAATTCGACTCCTATAAGACGATCGCCTACGCCAAGGGCTTTCTTTATGTCGCATCATCGCCGCTCACCCGCTCGTCCCACCACGCCGGCGACGATTTCGCCAAACTGCGCGCGGCGCGCCGGCAGCGGGTGGCCGAACGCTAGAGCGAGCCGGGCGGGGTGACGAACATAGCGAAGGATCGCGCGGGCGAAGGACCATATGTCCGCACGCCCATGATGGCGGGCTAGACCCCCACCCCAACCCTCCCCCGCTTCGCGGGAGAGGGAGCAGGCCGCGCCCCTCATCGTCATTTCGCGAAAGGCCATTCGACTCCGTTTCGCGAAAGCCGCTCGTAAGCGTCCCCTCTCCCATTCGAAGTCGGCTGTTGCCGACTTCGGGGTCGATGCGCAAACCGGGAACACCCGGTTTGCGAAGCGGGGGAGGGACAGGGAGGGGGCTTGCCCACGACCGGATTTTGCAACGATCTCCGCGAGGAGAGGCGGCTCACGCCCCAAGCGCCGTCGCGATCTCCGCCAGAGTGGCGCGCTCGGCGTCGCTGACCTTGACGCCGCCAAAGCCCAGAAAGCCGCCCTCGGTCCCAGCCTCCGCCACCAGATCGGCGATTTGGTTGAGCCAGTTTTTGAAGGCTTTCGACTCATTGGGCGCCTTGGAATCGAGAATCGACGCGGTGCAGCGCAACTCGCTGAGCGCACGGCTTTTGAATTCGTCCGGCTTGGCGCCGTCGACGACATTCTTCACGCCATCCCGCGCGGCGGCGCGTCCGTCCTCAGTTAAGAGATCGTTGACGACGGCCTTGATCAGCGCGTCGGCATTCGGATCGGATTTGGCGGCGGCCAGAGCCTTGGCGCTCGCAAATCCCTCCTGCAACGTGCCGATCAAGCCGCTGGGGTCGCCGGCGCTGACCGCGAAGCCCGCAAGCAGCGGCGATTCCAAGACTTTCTTCCATTCGTCGGCCGTGAAACTGGATTTGTCCGCCATCGTTTCCTCCATGGAAATGCCGCACTATCGGGAGCCAGCGAGAACGCGTCGACTGAACTGCGCGCCGGCGGGATTGTTCCGATCTCGCGGACGCCGGCTTTTGCCGCTGCCGCGCCGATGAATTAGAAGTTTGGGCTCATGAAGAGCTTCCGCAACCGTCGCCACGTGCCCCATAGCGCCAAAGAGATGTTCGCTCTTGTATGCGCCGTCGAATCCTATCCGCAATTCGTGCCGCTTTGCGAAGCTGTCCGCATCCGCCGCCGGTCGGAGATTGCGCCCGGCGTCGAACTGTCGATCGTCGAAATGCAGGTCGGCTTCAAAGCGATCTGCGAGCGCTACGTGAGCCAGGTCCGCTGCGACTCCAACAAGCTGGAGATCAGGGTGGAGTGCGCCGAAGGACCGTTTCGAAAGCTCGACAATCGCTGGACCTTTCGTGAGGAGCCGGGAGCGAGCGCACTCGCGCCCCGGTCGACCGTCGAATTCTTCATTGCATATGAATTCAAGAGCGCAGCGCTCGGGCTCGTGATGGGCGCAATGTTCGACAGAGCCTTTCACAAATACGCCGACGCCTTCGCCAAGCGCGCGGACGAGGTTTACGGCCGCCGCCGCTAGATCACGCAGCGTTCAGGCGGATCGCCCCGCGACGGCGTCGATCATCATGTCCAGCGCCTGCGCGACCGAGGCGGCGCGGATTTCGGCGCGGGAGAGCGGTCCATAGCGCCGCTCGATATGGTCGACCTCCCCGCCGCGGCGGGCGCAGGCGAAATGGACAAGGCCCACCGGCTTTTCCGCCGAGCCGCCGCCGGGTCCGGCGACGCCTGTCACCGCGACGGCTACGTCAGCCACAGAATTTTCGATCGCGCCAAGCGCCATGGCGCGGGCGACCTCGGCGCTGACCGCGCCATACGCCGCGATCAGTTCGCCGGGAACGCTGAGCATCTCGCGCTTTGCGGTAGATTTTCTGCGACATTCGTTTCTCCGTCTGCTGCGACTCTGCAAAACGAAATCCGGTTGAACGGCTCGGATGTCATTCCCGACGCGCGCAACGCGCGCGATCGGGAATCCAGAGCAAAACCAGCGTTCTTGGATTGGCTCTGGATTCCCGGTCAGGCCTTCGGCCTGCCGGGAATGACACGGCCCAAGCGAACGGATCAGCCGGAATTCTTATCATACATCGCCTGCCGGCTTGCCGCGCAGCGCCTTCACGTCGCCGCGCTGTTTCTTGCCGGCGAGTCGCCTGAGCTTCGAGCCGAGCGTCGGCCGGGTTTTCTTGCGCGGCGGCGGGGGAGGCTCGGCGGCGGCCCGAATCAGCGTCCGGAGACGTTCGAGCGCGTCCGCCCGGTTGCGCTCCTGCGTGCGGTGACG
The DNA here is from genome assembly GCA_016177005.1 of Methylocystis sp. Lineage (GTDB taxonomy): Bacteria > Pseudomonadota > Alphaproteobacteria > Rhizobiales > Beijerinckiaceae > Methylocystis. The sequence goes on along the minus strand of JACOWC010000148.1, from coordinate 818 downwards.
GCGCGCTTCGATGAGGATGACGCCGTCCTTGGTCAGGCGCCGGCCGGCGAGGCGCGCCAGCCGCGCCTTTATCTCATCGGGCAGACTCGGCGATTGACGAAGGTCGAAGCGCAGCCGCACCGCGGTTTCGACCTTCTGCACATTCTGGCCGCCGGGCCCCGAGGCGCGCGCGAATTCCTCCACGATCTCAAAATCGTGGAGCGCGATTCGATCGGTCACGCGGATCATGAGAGGCCCCAGCTTTGCGAAACGGCCTTATAGTAGATGGCGGGCGCCGGAACCGTCATTGCGACCGCGAGCGCAGCGAGCGGGAAGCAATCCAGACTTTTTGTCCGCGATTCTGGATTGCTTCGCCTTCGGCTCGCAACGACGATTCGTACTTTCGGCGTCATTTTCGGTAGGCCGAAGACCTGACCTGGAACGCAGAGTCGATTCAAGAGCGCTGGTTTTACTCTAGATTCCTGATCGCGCGCAAAAGCGCGCGTCGAAAACGACACGTCATTTCACGGCAACCGCACCGTGGCGATCGCCTGCGCCGCCATGCCTTCCTGACGGCCGGTGAAGCCGAGCCGTTCGGTCGTCGTCGCCTTGATCGCTACGCGGCCGATCTCGATTCCCATCGTCGCGGCGAGGCTTTGGCGAATGCGCGCGCGGTGCGGGCCGATCTTTGGCGCTTCGCAAATGATGGTGGCGTCGACATTGGCGATCGCGCCGCCGCGCGCGCGTACCAGTTCGCAGGCGCGCGCTAAAAAAATCGACGACGCCGCGCCCTTCCATTGCGGATCGGAGGGCGGGAAATGCGCGCCGATGTCGCCCTC
>JACOWC010000147.1 GCA_016177005.1 Methylocystis sp. | reverse complement strand
GCCTCCTCGTTGCGATAGAGCATCGGGTTTCCGGCGTTGCAGCCAACGCTTGCGTAAATGCCATGCTCCCTACTCTCGAGGATAATGCGCTGATACCAAATGTGATGGCCATCGAGACAATTGCCCCAGACATTCACCTTAGCGCCGGGGAAAAGATCGCGCATCGCGGCCTCGACGCCGGCCATGTGCTGCTTCAACCGCAAGCTGGCATCGTCGGGCGTCACGAGCGCCTGCGCGGGCATGATGAGGCGATGTGTTGCCAAGGCGGCGACGGGCGCCATGACGAGCGAGCGAAGGAATCCCCGGCGAGCGGGTTCTTCGGTCAGAAGAAGGTCGCTCATTGCCGGCCTCTCCGCCACGGCGCCGACGGCCAACAACAGGCGGCGGGAAGGGCTTGAATGTGTGTCGGTCACGCTTGGCTCTCCAGATGCTTATAGAACGCTTATATTCGCCCTATGGCTGCGATCAGGAAGCTGAGAAATATCGCGCAACTATCTGATTTCTTTGGTGAGCGCGCCGGGGCTCGAACCCGGGACCCCCTGATTAAAAGTCAGGTGCTCTACCGACTGAGCTACGCGCTCGCTTAAGAGGCGGCGAGATGACGCCGCCGAAGTCGACTGAGCGGGTCGGTCCCGTTCGGCCGCGCGGATCTGTCCCGCCTGTGCGATCAACTACCGGGGGGCGCCGCGCCGGTCAACCCCGGCGGCTGCGCGGCGGCCGCGCGCCTCTCACTCGGTCATCTTGGCGAAAAGCGCCACCGCGCCGAAGAGAATGGCGGAGACTATCGTCGTGATGGCCGCCTTCTTGAGGAGATCCGGCGATGCTGGAGCCCCCCGATCGGCGCCTTCGGGAAGCTCTTCTTCGGCCTCTTCGGACGAACGCACGCCGAGCGGCAGCACGGCGAACAGCACGATCCACCAGATCGTCAGATAGATCGCCGCCGCGAGAGGCCATGAAAAGGGCATCAGGCCTGCTCGAGTTCGATCAAGGCGCCGCAGAAATCCTTGGGATGCAGAAACAGCACGGGCTTGCCATGCGCGCCGATTCTCGGCTCCCCATCGCCCAAAACGCGCGCGCCAGAGGCCTTGAGTTGTTCGCGCGCTTCGAGAATGTTTTCGACCTCATAGCAGATATGGTGGATGCCGCCGGCCGGATTTTTCGCGACAAAGCCCGCGATCGGCGAGTTTTCGCCGTAAGGCTGGAGCAGCTCGATCTTGGTGTTGGGCAATTCGACGAAAACCACCGTGACGCCGTGTTCCGTCAAGTTTTCTGGAGCCGACACTTTCGCGCCGAGGGCGTCGCGATAGACGGCGGAAGCCCGTTCGACGCTATCGACGGCGATAGCGACATGGTTCAGACGGCCGATCATTTTCACCTTCCGGAAGAATGCGGTGCTGCGCCAATAAGCGTTGAGGCGCGCGATTTCAACCGGCGGAGCGCGTCTCGGCCTGCCGCGCGCGGCCCAGCCCGTCGATCGCGGCGCGCAAAGACGCCAAACGCGGATCGACTCGCACGAAGGAGCTCCAAGGGCAGCCTTCGGCAATGCCGCGGCGAATGGCGTCGAGCGCCTGGGGGCGCTTGCCGAGAGCGAAATACGCCGCGCCGATAAAGCAGGGGGGCGCGTAGAGCTCGACATCTTCGAGAAGCCTTTCAATGAGCGTCTCAGCTTCTTCGGCCTGGCCGGCGCGCGCGAGCGCATAGGCGAGCACGGTCAATTGCAAGGGATCGTCGGGGCTCGAGGCCACCGCTCGGCGCGCCGCGCTCACCGCCTGGTCGTGAAAGCCCTGAAGGCTGTAGGCGATGGACATGACGAGATGCAGAGTCGCGGCGTCGGGCCGCAAATCGAGCCCGTCTCGCGCATATCGGCGCGCCCGTTCGAGATCGCCGGCGCAGAGAATGAGCCAGGCGCGCAATGAGAGCAGCGCCTGATCATGCGGCGAGTTGACGAGACCCTCTTCGCAGTCGGCGAGCCCGGCGTCGAGACGATCCGCAGCGGCGAGCAGCCAACTGCGATAGACGCGCGCCTTGCCATAGAGCGGATCGTCAGCGACCGCTCGATCGAGGAGCGCGACGCCTTCGGAAATCTCGCCCTTCAGCGCGCCGCGCGCCCAGCCGAGAACGGCCCGCGCCGCCGTGTGGCCGCACGCCGCGCCGAGCGCCCGGCCGGCGAAGTCTTCAATCATCGCCGCCGCCTCGGCGGGACGAAGAAATCCGCGCGCGACGCGACCGGCGGCGATATCGGCGGCGAGAGACCAGACCGACGGATTGCCGGGGTCGAGCTGGGCCGCCGAGGCGATCGCGTCCTGCGCGCGGGCGAACCCCTCGCGCGTGCGGTCCCCGGCAAGCTCATAGGCGGTCTGCCACAGATCGAGAATGTGCGGCTCAGTCGACGGCGCGAGCCGCGCGGGTTCAACGGCGTCAACGATGTCAACCGTGGCCCGCAAGGCGAGACCCCGGCCATAAGCGGTGGCGATCAAATCCTCGCCGCCGGCCTCGCGCAGCGGTTTTCGCAAGAGATAGGCGCAGCGGTCGATTGAGTCGTCGGAGGCGGCGCGATCCGGCCATAGGCGCGCGGCGATCTCGCTCTTGGTCACCAGCGCGCCGGGCGCGTCAAGCAGCATTTCAAGGAGTTGACGCGCCTGGGGGCCGAGGTGGATGCGCTTGCCGTCGCGCTGCAGTCCTCCCTGCACACTGTAAGTAAATCCTGAAAAACGCTTGACCAACTCGCCCATGGTTGCCTCTGCCTATAGCGATGATGGCAAGACGACGCGGCTTCGGCAAGAGGCGCAATATGGTTAAGTCTTCAAAATTGCATAGTATTCGTAAGCCTGTCCGCTCAATCAGCCATTTTTGGGCTGTAAAATAAAAACGCCGGACGTACCTCCGGTCCGGCGCTTGAGCTTTCCACATACGCAGAACGCTGTGAGGCTCCACCCAGTCTATGCGCATGCAAGGTGACGACCGCGTGACGGCGGTCGCTTCCGCTCAGGCGCGTCCCGCAGTCTGCCCCTCCTTGCCCCAGACGAAAAGGGTCAGCGCCAGCACGCCGGCCGCGGCGATCAGAAAATAAGGCATTCGCGCCGACAGCGGCGGCCCGCCGACGGTGAAGGGGAATCGAGACACCCAGTGCTCGCCGTTTGGCCCGTCGACCGTGACGATCCCGACGAATTCGCCGGGCTCCTTGAACACATGTTCGAAATTCAGCGTGCCCGCCGGATAGACCTTTGGCGGCAGATAGGCGACCGTCACCGCATCGAGCGGCGCTTGCTCCTCCCGCTCGCCGACGTCGCGGATGATGCGGAAGTCCGTCGACATGCCCCGCATCTCGTCCTGAGCGTAATCCAGAACGAAAATCGTATCGCCGGCCGTGGGTATGTCCTCGCAGAACCGGTTGTGGGACGCCGCCGGCTGGTAGCCGGAGAAATACATGAAATCCGGCCCGACTTTCAGAAGACAGGCGTTCCGCTGGCGCTGCATCGCGCCATGGGCGAGCGCGCGCGACCAAGATCCGCTGGCGAGCGCCGCAACCGCCAGCAAGAATATTGCGTAAAGACGCTTCGACATGCCGTCCTCCCTATTCCGCGGCTGGACGACGCGAGTTGAGGCGCGACTTCGGCGAAAGCTGACCTGTCGCGCCAACCGGCGAGAGCCTGCATCGGTTTGACATCTTCCGCCTTTAACCAGCCGCATCCTGTTCAACTGTGCCGAGACGACTTGCTCTTAAGCATCGCCGCTTCGAAACTTGAGCTTGCGCGTCTCTCTTTCGTTCAATACCGGTTTCACGGCGTCGCCCGGCCGCGCGCCACAGGCTCTCAAGGAAAAACGCGTCAGGAACGAAAAAGATGCGCCCCCTATCGCAATTCCTTCTAATCGCGCTGCTTCCGCTTGTTGGCGGTTCGGCCTGGGCCGCCGATCTCAACGATTACCCGACCGCCGCACGCGCAGATTACGTCTTTGGCTGCATGAAGGCCAATGGCGACACCCGTCTTTCCCTGGACCAGTGTTCCTGCTCCATAGACGTCATCGCGACCATTCTGCCCTATGAACGCTATGTCGCCGCCGAAACCGTGGCGAGCGTCAATCAACAGGCGGGACAGGTCGGCGCGCTGATGCGCAACACCGACGCGGCGCGAGATATGCTTCAAGAGTTGCGCCGCGCTCAGGCCGAGGCGCAGGTGCGGTGCTTTTAGTTGCGGTTCGATGCGGAAGGCGGGAGAGGCCATGCTTATTCTCATTCTCGGAATCGTGATTTTTCTCGGGGTTCACACGTTCACGGCGTTTCGCGAAACCCGTGCGGGCCTGATCGAGCGTTACGGCCTCAAGACCTATAAGGGCGCCTATGCGCTCGTCGCCGCCATCGGTCTGGCGCTTATCGTCTTCGGTTTCATCCGCTATCGCGCCGAGGGCCTCATTCAGATTTGGACCCCGCCCCTGTGGACGCATTATCTCGCGCCGCCGCTCGTCTGGTTCGCCTTTGTCGCCTTCGCCGCGCGTCGCGCGCCCCCAGGGCGCATTCGCGGCTGGCTGCGCCATCCGATGCTGGTCGCGATAAAGAGCTGGGCGCTCGCCCATCTTCTCGTCAATGGCGATCTCGGCGGCATGATCCTGTTCGGGTCGTTTCTCGCCTGGGCGGTCTTCGACCGCATCGCCCTCAAGAAGCGCGGCGACGAAGGCGCGCCGCGGATTTCGCAGTTCACGCGCGGCGACGCGATCGCGGCCGGCGCGGGAACGGCGGTCTTCGCCATCGTGCTTTATCTGCACCCGTGGCTCTTTGGCGCGCCGGCCGCGCCCGGCTGAATAGGGGGCGACTGAGAAGCAGGCGACGAAAGCGATCCAAAAACATCCAAGCGTGCAATGAACGTCTTTGCGAGCGAAGTGAAACAATCCAGATTCAAAGCTGCGGCTGGATTGCTTCGTCGGCTAAAGCCTCCTCGCAATGACGATGGACCAAGTCCGTAGGCTGCGGTCGATGAATTATTGGGTTGCGCCGCTTGGAGTCGCATGCTGAGGCGTCTATCGCTGCCCCCGCTCGTCTTCGCTCGGCGCTTGCATCTCCAGGCTTCGGCCCTGCCAGGGCCAGCGGCCTTCGAGCTCCACCTCCATCGTGAAGCTCATCGCGGTTCGGATCATCACGATCAGGCCGAGGACGAAGACGTTTTCTAAACTCGGATGTTCGACCGACACGGTGCGGATGATGTCGCCGCCGACGAGGAATTCCAATCCGAGCAGAATCGATCGGCCGACGTCCCTTCGATATCCCCGGTAGGTCAGCGCGTTCTGTCTCCAGCGCGCGAGATAGGCGAGAGTCGACAGGGCCGCGCCGATGACGATGATCAGCACGCCGGCGACGTCGAGGATCAGGCCCGCAACATTGATGATCGCATGAATGTTCGCGAGATAGGGCGCTAGCACGTCGCCCTCATTCGCTGGTCCCGGCGAGCCGCGACAGCGCCTTGGCGTGGCCGATCAGCGGCAGCAGCGCGGCGAGCTCCGGCCCGCTCTCGGCGCCGGTGAGCGCCAGCCGCAGCGGATGAAAGAGCGCCTTTCCCTTTCGGCCGGTCGCGGTCTTGATGTCGCTCGTCCAGGCCGACCATGTCGTCTCGTCCCAAGGCTCCGACGGCAAGAGTTGCGCCGCGTCTTTCAGAAATGACTCGTCTTCGCGGATCGGCGCGATTTCGCCGTCCGCGACGCGCCACCATGTCAGAATATCGTCGAAACGCGCAAGATTGCCGCGCGCCGCCCGCCATAAGGGCTCCGCCTTGCGGCCCACGATCGTCAAGGCTTCGAGCCGCTCGCGCACATCCTCATATTCGTAGAGCGCGAGCGTTCGATGCGTCAGAGTTTCGAGATCGGCGGGGTCGAAACGCGCCGGATTGCGCGACACGTGGGACAGGTTGAAGCTCTGCGCCAGCGCCTCTAGCGAGCGCACGGCGTGGATATTGTCGGACGAGCCGGTCAGCGTCGCGAGCGCGGCGACCGCCATGGGCTCGTAGCCTTCTTCGCGCAGCGAGGCGATGGAGAGCGATCCGGTTCGCTTTGACAGAGCCTCGCCGCCGGCGCCGACGAGAAGATTGTGATGCGCGAACATCGGCGCCGGCGCTTGAGGCGCGAGCGCTCCGGCGAGCTGCATCTGCACGGCGGTGTTGGTGACATGGTCCTCGCCGCGGATGACATGGGTGATCGCCATGTCGATGTCGTCGACGACCGACGGCAGCGTGTAGAGAAAACTGCCGTCCTCGCGGATCAGAACAGGGTCTGACAGCGCCGAACAGTCGATATGCGCCGGCCCCCGAACTAGGTCATTCCATTCGATGACGCCGGGCTCGAGCATGAAGCGCCAGTGCGGCCGCCGGCCTTCAGCTTCGAGCGCTGCGCGGTCCGACGCTGAAAGGCGCAGAGCGGCGCGATCGTAGACCGGCGGCAGGCCGCGCGCCTGCTGCATCTTGCGGCGCTTCTCCAGTTCCTCCGCAGTTTCAAAGCAGGCATAGAGCCGGCCGGATCGCCGCAGCCTATCGGCGGCTTCCTCATAGAGCGCCACGCGTTCCGACTGTCGGAAAATGGCGTCCGGAACGATGCCGAGCCAGGCGAGATCGATCTCGATTCCGCGCGCGAACTCCTCGCTGGACCGAGCAAAATCAGTGTCATCGAACCGTAGCGCGAATCGTCCATGGTGGGCGACGGCGAACAGGAAATTGAACAGCGCGACGCGCGCGTTGCCGATGTGAATGCGGCCGGTCGGCGAAGGCGCGAAACGAACGATCGGAGAGGTCATGAGGAAGCTTCGTCAGGCGTTACCAGAGGAGGGTCGGCGGCAGGGTTTTCAGCAGCAGGTCTCCTCCAGCTCGCGCCGGGAGAAGATTCTCGCGCCGCCGTCCTTTTGCCAAGACGCGGCGTCTTTGTCAGGCGGAATATCACAATGGCCGCGTCCCGGCGTCGCCCGCCGGCGGCCAAGCGACTCCGCCAGCGTTCGCCGTCGCGATTCTTCGCGTTACGACTCTTAAGGAAAAAGCGCCGTTCATGATCCTGGCCTATATCTGCGCCGGCTGGTGCGCCGTCATTCTCGTTCTCAATTTCACAAGCATAGCGCTGATGTCCCGAAAATGTCGGGCGCGGCCGCGCAACCTGCCGCCGCCCGAAAGTGCGCCGCCGGTAAGCGTCGTGCGTCCCCTGCGCGGGCTTGAGCCCTTCAGCGAGGAGACGCTCGGCGCGACCTTCGACCTCGACTACCCCGACTATGAGATCGTGTTCTGCGTGCAGTCGCCAAACGATCCTGTCATTGAGCTGGTCGAGCGGCTGATCGCGGCGCATCCAGAACGCGAGGCGCGGCTGCTCGTCGGCGACGATTACGTCAGCGCCAATCCCAAGCTCAATAATTGCGTGAAAGGCTGGGACGCGGCGCGGCATCATTACGTGATCCTCGCCGATTCCAACGCGCTGCCGCCGCGAGATTACATCCAAACGATGCTCGCCGCCTTCCGCGACAATACGGCGATGAGCGTTTCGATGCCGATCGGTTCGCGGCCGAAAGGCTTCTGGGCGACGGTCGAATGCGCGATCCTCAATACGTTCCAGGCGCGCTGGCAATATGGCGCGGAGGCGATCGGCGCTGGCTTCGCCCAGGGCAAGAACATGATGTGGCGGCGCGACGTGCTCGACAGAGCCGGCGGCATTCGCGCCCTGGCGAGCGAGATCGCCGAGGACGCCGCCTCGACAAAGGTCATCCGCGCGCAGGGCATGGACGTGCGCCTCGTCGACATGCCGTTCGAACAGCCGCTTGGAAAGCGCACCGCGAGGGAGGTTTATTCCCGGCATGTGCGCTGGGCGCGTCTGCGGCGGGCGACCTTTCCCGCGCATTATATTCCCGAATTCATGAACGGCAGTTTTGCGGCGATCGTGCTCGGCGCCTATGCCGCCCTCCAGCTCGATGGCGGGATTTCGACGGTTGCGCTCGTCACCTCGCTCATCGTCTTTTCCCTGCATGGCGGCGAGATCTGGCTCGCGCGCGTTTGCCGCTTTCCGCTCGACTGGCGCACGCCCTTCGCGCTCATCGTGCGCGACCTGATGCTGCCGGTGATGTTCATCGACGCGCTGATCTACGACGACTTCGTGTGGCACGGCGCCGAGATGACCGTGCGCGAGGCGGAAGAGACGACAGGGTGACGCGCCGCCGTCACGACGTCCCATCCATTTGTGAATACGCTCCGCCGTCATCCTGGCCGGCGCGAACGGCCGCCGGCGCGCCGGACGATCGGGGCCGGGCGACCGCTTTCGCTGAAGGCCTGCCGTCTGAGCACGCGCTACGCCGACCCAAGCTGAAGCTTGGCGAATGTTCCGTTACGGCGGCCTTGTCGAAAGCTCGAAGCGGAGGCATGTTGTAGGTTGATACGGGGCCTTGCGACGAACGCCCTGCTTAGAGAGGACGGGACGCGTAGAGGCCAACTTCGATTCAAGAGTCCTGAACTTCGGGAGGAACGCCATGGAATCGAATGAAGCGGTTGCGCTCGAACAGCGCCACGAATTTACCGAGGTCGTCGGCCTGTTCGATTCGCTTGAAAAGCTGCAGTCCGCCATTGACGATCTGATGACTCACGGATTCGACAGATCCGAAATCAGCCTGCTCGCCGAAGACGCGAAGGCGCGCGAAAAGGTGGGATCGAAACGCTCGGTGGAGATCGAGGACAACGATGAGGCGCCGCGCATTCCCTACATCGAATCCGAGTCGCTTAATGAAGGCAAAGCCTCGCTCATCGGCCTGCTCTTCTATGTCGGCGCCATCGCCGGCGCGATCTCCGTCTGGACCATCTATGGCGGTTTCGCCGAAGCGATTTTTGCGGGCGTCGCCGCCGGCATGGGCGCCAGCCTGATTGGCGTGGGCGTGATCAAATTCATTCAACGTCGTCAGCGCAGTTGGGCGCAAACACAGTTGGCCCGTGGCGGGCTGTTGCTGTGGGCGCGAACCCGGACCGAAGAACATGAACGCGCCGCTATGGACGCCATGCAGCACAATGGAGGCCATGACGTGCATGTTCACAGGGTCGCGGCGACGGCCTGACGATCCAGATTGAACGCTGCGGGCGCTGAACGAATTTTCTCGCTGTGCGGCTGCGGCGTCGATTTGGCCCCCCGCTCCGGCTTGGCGATGTGGGGAAAGCCCCGCGCGCCGCAGATGCGCTGTGGAATGCCGCCGGCCCGCGAATATTCCCCCTTCTGAACGGGAAATCGCGCGCTCGGCCGCAGAAAAGGACGGGCGCGTCCGGCTTGGTTCACCTCTTGGCTCACTTCTTGGCTCACCTCTTGGCTCGCCTCTTGGCTCGCCCCTTGGTTCGCCCCTTGGCTCACCTTTTGGCTCGCCCCTGCGCGTCGGGGCGCCGCAGGCCCCCCCGACGCTCAAGGCGTTGCCCTACGGCCTCCGCTCGTTTAGCATGAGCTTCGCGTGCGGGGTCACGCGCGCGTTTAGCAAGAATCGGGAGGAATGAGATGGCGAGCTTGCGCACGCCGGCGACGTCGAACGGCGACTGGGCCGAGCACGTAAAGACCTACAAGACATTTTTGTTGCTGCTGAAGATCGCGGCGGCGGGCACTGCGGCGTCGCTGCTCGCGCTGTATTTCTTCCTCGCGCGCTAGGTCCGCGCTCTCCGTTTTCCACCGCTGTCGGCGACGCTGGCGGCGACGGTTTTTCCGCAACCGGAGTTCGTCATGCGCATCGCCGTACTGGCTGAAACGGATACATCCGAGCCGCGCGTTGCGGCCACACCTGAGACCGTCAAGAAATTCATCGGGCTCGGCGCCGACGTGGCGGTCGAGGCCGGTGCGGGCGCCGCGGCCGGCTTTTCGGACGGCGATTACGCCGCGGCCGGCGCGACGATCGCCAAGGGCGCGGCGATGACGCTGGCGGGAGCCGACGTGGCATTGCGCGTGCGGCGTCCCTCGGCGAGGGAGCTCCCGGGCGCGAAAGCCAATCTCGCGGTGATCGCGATCATGGATCCGTTCGGCGCAGGGGCGCAGCTCGCCGAACTGGCCAAAACCGGCGCGATCGCCTTCGCCATGGAGTTCATGCCGCGCATTACGCGGGCGCAAACCATGGACGTGCTGTCGTCGCAGGCCAATCTCGCGGGCTACCGCGCCGTCATTGACGCGATGGCCGAATATGGCCGCTCCTTTCCGATGATGATGACCGCCGCCGGCACCGTTCCGGCGGCGAAAGTCTTTATAATGGGCGTCGGCGTCGCCGGCCTGCAGGCGATCGCCACGGCGCGGCGCATGGGCGCGATCGTCACCGCCACCGACGTTCGGCCGGCGACGAAGGAGCAGGTCGAATCGCTCGGCGCG
>JACOWC010000061.1 GCA_016177005.1 Methylocystis sp. | reverse complement strand
ACGGAAAGATAGACTTCAAGGGAACCCCTGTCAAACTAGAATTTTTTGCTTGCTCGACATGGTGAAAGTGCTAACATGGCCGTCCTAGAAACGGAGGGGACTATGAAGACTCGAAGGAGACAACGACTGCTCTTCGCTTTGTTTTCGATACTCGGACTGCTGCATCCCAGCGCCGGGACCGGCCTCTACGGGGCGGAAAAAATCTACACATCCTACATCTCGCCGGCGCCGTCGTCTTCGGCCACGATTTGGGTGGCTAAAGATGCCCGTCTATTCGAGAAACACGGACTCGATGCCTTAGTGATCTACATCTCAGGCAGCGTCCGTGGGATTCAAGCGATTCTTGCGGGAGAAATCCCGATTGGAGAGGGAGGAGGGCCGGGCCTGACATCGGCGCGCCTGGCCGGAGGGGACGTAATAGCCATCGCAGGCAACATCAACGTGCTGCCGTATTATCTGGTCGCGCAGCCGAGCATCAAAAAGCCCGAGGATCTGAGGGGAAAAATAGGCGGCAATCACATCGCCGGAACCACCGCCGAGTTCGCGCTCAGAGTGGCGCTGAAGAAGATGGGAATGGATCCCCTGAAGGACGTGAACCTGCGGGTGATCGGCGGCGATCCCCTTTCCGCAAAACGGCGTCTACACCTCGGCAAGGCTTATCAGAGAGCGCCCCGACACGGTGCGCCGGTATATGAGGGCCTACGTCGAGGCAATCCATTATTACGCCACACATAAAGAGGATGCCTTGAAGATCATGCAGAAATACTCCCGGGTAAACGACCGCAAGGTACTCGAGGAATCGTGGAACTATCACGTCCAATTTACCCCCCGGGCGCCCTATCCTCCGGTAGAAGGGTATCAGACGATACTCCAGGATGTGGCCTTGACCAATCCCAAGGCGGCTCAGGCCAACGCCAAGGACTTTGTCGACATGCGCTTTGTAAAAGAGCTGGAGGACTCCGGCTTCATCAAGAGCCTGTGGGGGAAATAGGCGGGCTTGCCGTCAAGCTGTTGCGCATCGGATGATGAAAGCGACCAAAGGAGGATAGAATGATGTCACATCTGTTCGGCCGGTTGCCAGCGCTTTTGCTGACTGCCGTGGCGCTGGTTCTCGGCTCGTCCCCTGAGGCGCGCGCGCAGGCCGTTGACAAGATCACGATCGTCGTGTTCAGCCCGCCGTCGCTCGGCGCGTTCATGCCGCCGGTCATCAAGGCGAAGAAGCTTGACGAGGCCAACGGGCTCCACGTCACGTTCCAGGAGCGTACGCCCGACGCCTACACCGCGCAGTTCAACTCCGGCGAGTTCAAGGTCGGCGGCAGCGCCGCGCTGCTCACCATCGGGCTTGCCGACAGCCGCGGGGTCAAGGTGCGGTACCTGTTCAACCTGTTCGACTTCTGGGGTGCGGTCGTGACCTCGCGGCCGGAGGTGAAGACGCTCAAGGATCTCGAAGGCAAGCAACTGGCCGCTTCGCGCGCCACCACCAACTACGTGATGTTCGAGTTCTTTGCGAAGAAACTCGGCGTCGACACATCGAAAATCAAGGTGGTAAACACGGCGCCGGCGGGTCTGGTCAGCTACGCGCTGGCGGATCGCGCCGACGCAGTGCAGCTCTGGGAACCGGCCTACACCCTGCTGAAGGCGAAAAAGCCGGACATCCGCGCGCTCGATACCGGCATGGGCAAGACATGGAAATCGTTCGCCGGCGGCAGCCGCATTCCCTATCTGGGCGTCGCCGCCCACGCCGATTGGACGGCTCAGAACCCGAAAGTAATCGCCAAGCTCTACGCCACCTACAAGGCGGCGGCCGAATGGATTCTCAAGAATCCCGACGAGGCCGCGCCGCTCGTCGCGCCCGCCGCGAAAGCTGACGATGTCAAAGCGATGGCCTCGCTGATCCGCAGCAACGATCGTCTCGGCATCAGCCTCGCCGGCGCCGGCGAGGTTCGCAAGGAAATCGAGGCCGTCTACAGGGCCGGCATCGACGCCGGCTACTTCCCCTCACTGCCGTCGAGCGCGACGGTCTACGATAAGCCGGTCCAATGATCCGCAATCCGCGCGTCGTCCGGGCGCTGCAGGCGGGCGCGAGCACGCTCGCGCTCGCGGTCCTCTGGCAGATCGCCTCGCGGTTCTTTCCCCCTTACCTGTTTCCGCCGGTGCAAGACATTGTCTGGCGGGTCGTCGATATCGTCATCACCGGGCCGCTGCTCGTCGAGGTGCTCCGTACGGCGCTCAGGATTTTCGCCGGTCTCTTGGGGGCGTTCGTGCTGGGTTGCGTGATGGCGATGGTGATCGGCCGCTCGCCGCGCATCGAAAGCTACGTTACGCCGGTGCTCGGGTTCCTGCAGGGAATCCCCGCGCTCTCCTGGGTGGTGATTGCCATCATCTGGTTCCACGGCATCGAGTTTCGCATCTTCTTCATCATGGCGATGACCTCGCTGCCGGCTTTTACCTTCCAGATCCTCGACGCTTTCCGCTCCATGTCGAAGGATCTGTTCGAAATGACGATGTCGTTCCGGCCGAGCCGATGGACGCTGTTCCGCGTGCTGATCCTGCCGACGATCATCCCCGGCATCCTGACCGCGTGGAAGGTCAATCTTGGCAACGGCGCCCGCGTCGTCGTGGTTGCCGAACTCGTCGGCGCGACCGGCGGCGTCGGTTACCAGTTGCTGCGCCAGCAGCAACTGTTCGACATGTCCGGCGCCATCGCCTGGACGCTGCAGCTGGTGCTATTCGTGCTGATCGTGCAGCAGACGGTCGCGGCGATCGAGACCTGGCTGCTGCGCTACCGTGCGGTCTCGGAACGGGCAATGTGAGAGCGTGACTTCTGTCGGTCCCATCATTCACCTCGAGGATGTCACCAAGGCGTTCCGCCGGCCCGACCGCCGCGGCGACCTCCTCGCCGTGGACCGCCTGTCCTTCGAGATCCACCCGGGCGAGATCGCGGCCGTGGTCGGCAAGACCGGGTGCGGCAAGTCGACCATGTTCAACTTGGTGGCGGGCCTGATCGAGCCGACGAGCGGCCGGGTGACGGTGGTCGGGCACGATCCGTTCCGCGAGTTCGATTTCTTTCGCGGTAAGATCGGCATAGTTTTCCAAGGTGACCGGCTGATGCCGTGGCGCACGGCGCTCGACAATGTCTTGCTCGGTCTCGAGATCCTGCACACCGACCGGCAGCGGGCGGAAAAGATCGCCGGAGAC
>JACOWC010000060.1 GCA_016177005.1 Methylocystis sp. | reverse complement strand
CCGCCGTTCAAACAGGTCGAATTCGACATCATGTATGGCGAGGGCATCTCCAAATTCGGCGAATTGATTGATCTTGGCGTCAAGGCCGGCGTCGTCGAGAAATCGGGAGCCTGGTTCTCCTACGACAGCCAAAGGCTCGGCCAGGGCCGCGAGAACGCCAAGACGTTTCTCAAGCAGAATCCGCAAGTCGCTCAGCGCATCGAACAGGCGATCAGGGAGAACGCCGGGCTGATCGCCGAGCGCATTCTCGAAGCGACGCAGGACGAGGAGGAGTAGCCGGTCCTCGCTCGAGTCTGACGATTGCGTTCGGCTGAAGTTCGCCTGCAGGCGCGCCGAACGCCGTCGCGAGAGAAAGGCGCGAGGCTGGCCGCCCGTCCGGCGCGCGCCTCGCCATTGCCGTTTGCCGCTGAAACTGTCATATCGCGCGTCACGAAGCGCGCGAAGGCGCCGCCTGCCGCAGCCTTCGCCGCAGCCTCGAGCCGTCGCCTGTTTCGTTGAAACGAAAAGCCGCTCCAGGTTATTGTTTTAAACGCCTCTCCCGCATCGGCGCAGCCGCTTGGCGAAAAGGGGCGCATTCGCGAGCTGTGACCGCATGAGTGGCGTCAACCAGATCCGCACCGCCTTCCTCGACTATTTCGCGCGGAATGGGCACGAGAAGGTCGCCTCTTCGCCGCTCGTCCCGCACAATGATCCGACGTTGATGTTCACCAACGCCGGCATGGTGCAATTCAAGAACGTCTTCACCGGAGTCGAAAAACGCGCCTACGCCCGCGCCGCCTCGGCGCAGAAATGCATGCGCGCCGGCGGCAAGCACAACGACCTCGACAATGTCGGCTACACCGCCCGCCATCTCACCTTCTTCGAGATGCTCGGCAATTTCTCCTTCGGCGACTACTTCAAGGAAGGCGCGATCGAACTCGCCTGGAGTTTCATCACCCGCGAGCTCGGCCTGCCGCCCGAAAAACTGCTCGTCACCGTCTATCACGACGACGATGAAGCGTTCGATCTTTGGAAGAAGATCGCCGGCTTCCCGGACGACCGCATTATCCGCATTCCGACGGCCGACAATTTCTGGAGCATGGGCGACGTCGGCCCCTGCGGGCCGTGCTCGGAAATCTTCTACGACCAGGGCGAGAGCGTCGCGGGCGGCCCGCCCGGCAGTCCCGACGAAGACGGCGACCGATTTCTTGAATTCTGGAACCTCGTTTTCATGCAATATGAGCAGGTCGCGCCCGGCGAGCGCGCGCCTCTGCCGCGTCCGTCGATCGACACCGGCATGGGGCTCGAGCGCATCGCCGCGCTTCTGCAGGGCGTCCATTCGGTCTTCGACGTCGACCTGTTTCGCGCGCTAACCGGCGCCGTCGCCGATTTCACCGGCGCGCCGGCCGACGGCCCGCAGGGCGCGAGCCACCGCGTGATCGCCGATCATCTGCGCGCCTCCGCCTTCCTCGTCGCCGACGGGGTGACGCCGTCGAACGAGGGCCGCGGCTATGTGCTGCGCCGGATCATGCGCCGCGCCATGCGGCATGCGCAGCTCCTCGGCGCCAAGGATCCGCTAATGTGGCGGCTCGCGCCGTCGCTCGTCGCCGAGATGGGCCAGGCCTATCCCGAACTCTTGCGCGCCCAGGCGCTCATCGCCGATACGCTGCTTACCGAAGAGACGCGCTTTCGCGCGACGCTCGCCCGCGGTCTCGCCATCCTCGACGAGGAGACGGCGGCGCTCGGCCGGGGCGCCAAGCTCTCCGGCGAAACGGCGTTCAAACTATACGACACCTACGGCTTTCCGCTCGATCTCACCGAAGACGCCCTGCGCCCGCGCGGCATCGGCGTCGACAAGGACGGCTTCAACGCGGCGATGGAGCGCCAGCGCGCCGAAGCGCGCAAGGCCTGGGCCGGCTCCGGCGAGACCGCGACCGAGGCGCTGTGGTTTGCGCTCAAGGAGCGTCTCGGCGCGACGGAATTTCTCGGCTACGAGACCGAGAAAAGCGAGGGCGTCGTCACCGCCATCCTTCATGACGGCGCCGAGGCCTTTTCCTTGAAAAAAGGCGCGCGCGGCGCGCTGATCCTCAATCAGACGCCCTTCTATGGCGAGTCGGGCGGACAGGTCGGCGACGTCGGCGCGATGCGCGCCCGCGGCGTGCGCTTTCGCGTCGAGAACACGCTCAAAAAGCTCGGCGATATCATCGTTCACGAAGGCGTCGTCGAAGAGGGCGAGATCGTCCCCGGCCTCGCGCTCGAACTCGACGTCGATCACCAACGGCGCAAACAGACGCGCGCCAATCATTCGGCGACGCATATCCTGCATGAGGCGCTGCGCCAGGTGCTCGGCGAGCACGTCGCGCAGAAGGGGTCGCTCGTCGCGCCCGACCGGCTGCGCTTCGACTTCACCCATCCCAAGCCGCTCACTGAAGAGGAGCTGGCGCGGGTGGAAACGCTCGCCAACGAGATCGTTCAGGACAATGCGCCGGTCGAGACTCGCGTGATGGCCCAGGACGACGCCGTCCGCTCCGGCGCCCGCGCGCTCTTTGGCGAGAAATACGGCGACGAGGTGCGCGTCGTCTCGATGGGGCGGCCGGACGTCGGCGTCGCCCATCCTTTCTCGGTCGAACT
>JACOWC010000146.1 GCA_016177005.1 Methylocystis sp. | reverse complement strand
TGCGCGACTACGAGGCGGGAATCGGCGCGCTCGAACGCATCCTCATGTTCAATCCGAATTT
Source organism: Methylocystis sp. (assembly GCA_016177005.1). GTDB lineage: Bacteria > Pseudomonadota > Alphaproteobacteria > Rhizobiales > Beijerinckiaceae > Methylocystis. Next base: position 12,612 of record JACOWC010000146.1, on the reverse strand, counting down.
GTCCCGCGCCCGCAAAGAGCTCGGCTTCCTCTATGCGCGGCTCGGGTCCTATCAGACTTCAGCCCAGCATTTGCGCAGAGCGCTCGCCGAAGGCGGTCTCGATTCAGTTCAGGTCGCGCAGATCGAAGCGCAGCTTCCCGACATCGAGAAACGCACCCAGGCCAACCGGCTCTATCTGAGGATTCACGCCGGTCTGCGCGCGCAATCGAACGCCAATTTCTTTCCAACCAACAATCTGTTCCAGCTCGGCGGCGTCGGCGTCGCGTCGGCCGCCTCGCGGAAGGGCGACGTCAACAGCTTCCAGATGGTGCAGGCCGCACATGATCTCGATTTTCAGAATGCGCGCGGCGACCAGCTCGAGACGCGGGTCACCGGCTACGCCACCGAGCAGTTTCGCCTGCCGCAATACAGCGTAGCGCTGTTCGCCGGCTCCATCGGGCCACGCATCCACATCGCGCCTGATCTCTATCCGGGCCTGTCGATCAAGCCTTATGTGACCGGCGCCGCGGCCATGCTCGGCGGAACCAATTATCTGAACGCCGGCGGCGCGGGCATGAGTTTCGGCGCGCAGCTCAACTCCAACTTCTGGTTCGAACCGGGCGCCGAATGGCGGGCGATCTGGGTCGATCCCGCGCCGGGCGCGTTCGGTTTTTTGGGCGTGTCGCCATTCCAAACCGTGTCGACGCTGGCGACCGGCGACGTCGTTACCGGCTATGTGAGCGGTTCGTACAGGCTGACCAGCGACCTGCGGTTCGAGAGTCGCGTCGCCTATAGCCGCGCCTGGGCTGGAAATCCGCAGCAGTCCTCCGATCAGGTCGACGTTCAGGCGATGCTGCGGCTCGAGCTTGACCCGCCATTTCCGATCATCCCGCGCAGATGGACTGTCGCGCCATACGGCCGCTTCACGCATCTTGCCTTCGACGCCGCCAATCCGGTGATCAATCCGTTCGTTGCGCGTCGCGACAATGTCTGGATCGGCGGCTTGATGGTCGACCTGCCGGTCACGTCGAATTTCGGATTCGCCGGGAACGTCGAATATGCGCGCAACGATTCGAACATACAGAATTTCAAGACCGAGAACGTGTCCGTCAGTTTCGGACCGACGGCGAAGTTCTGACGGAGACGATAGATGAAAAAGTTCTCCGCGGCGGCGGCAACCGCTCTGGCGCTCGTCGCCGGCCCGGCGCTCGCAGAAAAGGTGGGAAATGTGGGCGCGGTGAATCAGAGCGCGCACGGCACGCCGCCTGGCGCCGCCAAGCGTTCGCTTTCGGTCGGCCTTGGCGTGCAGCGGCGCGAACGCATCGAGACGAGTCCTGAAGGCAGCGCCCAGATTGTCTTTAGCGATACGTCGACGATGACCGTCGGACGCAACAGCGCCGTCACCATCGATGACTTCGTCTATTCCGGCGGGCGCGGCCAGCAGGGCGTATCGATGGCGAAGGGCGTGATGCGCTTCGTCGGCGGCGGCGTCAGCCACGAAGACGGGGCGAAGCTGCGGACCCCGACGGCGTCGATCGGCGTGCGCGGCGGCACGGCGCTGATACAAATTGGCGGCGCCTGCGGCACACTTGTCGTGCATCAATTCGGCCATATCAGCGTAGGCGCGCAGACGCTCACGCTCTCGGGCTACGGCGTTTGCGCGCCGCACGGCGGGCCGGTGTCGGAGCCTTTTCTTGTCCCGCCGGAAAAGATCGCGGAAATCATCGCGGCGTTGGAGAGCGGCAAGAAGCAGCGTGGCGGCGCCAATCGCGAGCCGACGAGCGAAGAGGCGCATCTTGCGCTGGGCAACGATCGTCCGCCGGACGTCGTGAATCCGCCGGGGCTGGACGCGCTCGGCCCGGCATGGTTCGGGAACACGCTGGTGCAGAGCCGCGCCAATGTCGACAATCAGCCTGCTCCGCTGCTGACGCCGGCGGTCCAAGGCGGACATAACTGCCGCCGTGGCGACTACGATCGTGGCTATGGCGAAGGCGGCGGCGGACCATATGGCGGCAATGGCGGCTATGGAAGCTACAGCCAGGGTGGAAGCGGTCCTTTGGGGCCCCTTGGATTCGGCGACTAGATCACGCTGCATTTGGGCGGAATCGCCCAAATGCAGACAACGTGATCGATTCCAAAAGTCGCGAAAAACCGGATTCCACTTTTTCGCAGCGCGCTCTAGTTCTGCGGCTTGGCCAGCCTCGCCGAGCGCCGCGACGGCGGCGTGACCGCGATGCGAGGTGATGATGCTGAAGCGGCGTCACGCTTATCTTCTCGCGGTCGTCGCCGCTGCGGCGCTCATTTTCCCCTGGGGCGTCATTCAGCCTCGGGCGCTCGATGATCTGCGCAACTTCATCTTTGACACGTTTCAGCGTCTGGCTCCCCGGGCATATGATCCGGAGGCGCCGACGCGGGTGATCGGCGTCGACGAGAAAAGTCTCGGCGCCTACGGGCAATGGCCGTGGCCGCGGGCGCGGCTGGCTGAACTTGTCGACCGGCTGCGCCAATTGGGCGCGGCCTCCATCGCCTTCGACTTCATCTTCGCGGAGGCGGACCGTGCGGGAGCGTCCCAGCTCCTCGACGCGATCTCCGACGCGCGCGCCCGCGCCGAGGTGGCGAAGCTCGTCGCCAAGACGCCGAGCGGCGACCAGATTTTCGCTGAGGCGTTGGCGCAAGCGCCGGCGACGCTCGGCGTCACTCTCACCGATTCGACCGTCGCGCCGCTGCCGGCGAAGTCGGGGCTGGCGACCGCCGGCGACGATCCCGCGCCATTCATCGTCGCCTTCGCCGGCGCGGTCGGCCCGGAGCGGCGGCTCGCGGAAGCGGCGCGGGGGCTTGGCGCGACAAACTGGCTGCCCGATCACGATCAGATCGTTCGCCGGGTGCCGCTCGTCACGCGCGCCGGCGACGTTCTCATGCCGTCGCTGGCGCTCGAAGCTCTGCGTGTGGCGCAAGGAGAGCCGGGGATCGTCATCCGCTCTTCAAACGCCAGCGGACAAACGGCTTTCGGCAAGCAGACCGGTGTGAACGCGATCAAGGTCGGCGCCTTCGAAATCGAGACCGGGCCCAACGCGGAGGTTCGGCCGCGCTATTCGCATCGCGCCGCCGCGCGAGACATTTCGGCGAAGGACGTTTTCGACGGTCGCGTGGGACGCGACGAAATCGAGGGACGCATCATCTTCATTGGCGCGCTGGCGACGGGTCTCGGCGACGTCCGCGCGACGCCTTTGGAGCCGGTGGCGCCTGGCGTGGACGTGCATGCGCAGATCATCGAGTCGATCGCTTCCGGCGCGCTGCTCGCCCGACCGGACTGGGCGCCGGGACTTGAATTCGTCGTCGCCGCGCTCGCGTTCCTGCTGATCATGGGCCTGCTCTACGTCGCGCCGCCGCTGGTCTCGGTGGCGGCCGCGCCGCTCGCCGTCGCGGGGCTTTTCGCAGGCGCATTTTACCTGTTCGACCGTCGGGGCGTGCTGATCGATCCAGCCTATCCGAGTCTCGCGATCATCGGGGGCTATCTCTTCGGCGCCGTCGCGCTCTGGCGCGCCGAATCGTCGGCGCGCCGCCATGTGCGTCAGGCGTTCGGCAAATTCGTCGCCCCCGCGGTCGTGGACCGTCTCGCGGAACATCCGGACCGCCTGGTGCTCGGCGGCGAGACGCGCGAACTGACCGTGCTGTTTTCAGACCTGCGCAATTTTTCTCGCATTTCGGAAGGCTTGAGCGCCCGCGAACTCACACAGTTCATGAACGATTATCTGACGCCGATGACCGACGCCATCCTCGAACAGGAAGGGACGGTCGACAAATATATGGGCGACGCGGTGCTCGCCTTCTGGAATGCGCCGCTCGACATCGACGACCATGCCCGCAAGGCGGTTCGGGCCGCGCTGACGATGCGCGACGCCCTTATCGACCTCAATCAACGACGGGCCGAGGCCGCCGCCGCGTCAGGCCAGGACGCTCAGCCGGCGGCGATGGGGCTCGGCCTCCATCTCGGCCCGTGCAGCGTCGGCAATATGGGCTCGATCCGGCGCTTCGACTATTCGATCCTCGGCGACGCCGTGAACCTTGCGTCAAGGCTCGAAGGCGCGAGCAAGGCCTTTCAGACCGATATTGTCGCGTCAGTTGCGGTGCGCGACGCGGCGCCCGACTTCGCCTGGATCGATCTTGGGCGAGTCCGCGTGCTTGGCAGGAGCGAGGCGACTCAAGTTTTTGCGCTTGCCGGCGACAGCGGCGCGGCCGCTTCGGATTCGTATGTGCGCTGGCGCAAGGCGCATGATCTCATGCGCCAGGAATATGAATCCGGCCAATTTGAGATCGCCGCCGCGCGCGCTTCAGAATTGGCGCAATCGGTTCCGGAGCCATGGCCCGCGCTCTATGTCGCTTTGGAGGAGCGATATCGGACGCTGGCGCGGGAGGGGTTGCAGGATAACTGGTCTTCGGTATGGACTCTCTCGAGCAAGTGACTTTTTTCCTCCGAGCGCGACGGCTGTCCGCCATGCAATCGCACGCGTCATGTTTACTCCAAGGATCGCTACTCGGGCATGATCTCGCAGCCGGTACAAACTTATTGGGACCAGATCGCATCGCGTCACCACCCCAATGCCTTTGCGACGCTCGACGCCGCTTATCGCGAACCGCAACGCGGATACCATGATTGGAGCCATATCGGCGATCTGCTGGCGAAGCTCGACGACTTCAAGGCGCTGGCCGTAAGGTCTGATCTGATCGCCGCCGCCATCTTCTGGCACGACGCCGTTTATGTCACGCGCGACAGCGACGGTCTGCTTCGTCCCGACGCGGAAAATGTTCGCGCCAGCGCCGAGCTCTTCGACCGCCACTCCAAATTCGATCATATGGAATCTGCCGCCGTTCATGATCTGATCATGGCGACGGCCGACCACCTCAATGCGCGCGCAGCGACCGAGCATTATGCCGGTTTCGCCCGCGACCTCGATCTGTTCCTCGATCTCGATCTTTCCTCGCTCGGCGCGCCGTGGCCCATATTCGCGCGAAATCTCGAGCAGCTTCGCTTTGAATACGGCTGGGTGCCGGAGCCGCTGTTTTGCCTTGGACGACTCCAAATGATCGACACCTTCGCCGCGCGCGGAGACGCGCTCTACAGGCGCGATGAAACGCGAAGCCTCTGGAATGACCGAGCGCATGAAAATCTTGCGCGCGCGCAGGTCGAATTGCGCCGGCAGGTGGCGCGGCTCGCGTCGTCGGCGTAGCCAGAGAGCCCCGCGACCCGCGTGCGGCGCGCAACGTCAAGCATGATTCGAACTCTTGTGGGGCCTCTTACAGCGCACTGCGGCAGACGAAGCGGATGGTCTGTCCGCGAACGCCGTAGCCCTCGTCGGTCTCGACGGCGACGCCGTGACAGTTCTGGGTGGGATCCGACTGCGCGAGGGTCGTCGATTCCTGCCAGTCGATCGGCAGGATGAAGGGGTTGACCGACGACGCGCCAGCATAGGCCCGAGCAGGCTGCGTATCCGGCGATTTGGCGAGCAACGCCTTTGCGGCGGCGAAGCTGACATTGGCGGCGAGGATCGCGAAGGCGATCTTCATGGCTAGCGCGATGCGCACTGGTCGCGACGCGAAGCCGGATTTAGTCGTGCCGTTCATGCGAGTTCCCCCTCGAACTGCTTTGGCGCTGGGCCCCCGCTCCTTCAGCGGACGATTGACCCTAGAGCGCCATCGAGGGGGTCGCCGTGCGCTGGCGCACAGGGCGCCGGACGCAGACGTAAGAACTCCCGACTCTAGATCACGCTGCGTTTAGGCGGAATCGCCTAAACGCAGATGATGTGATCGATTTCAAAAGTTTAGAGCGCGCTTTACGCGAAATGCCGGTATCCACTTTTTCGCAGCGCGCTCTAGCGAGCCGGCAGCCCAATCGCGTTAGACGTCGAAGCCGCCGTCGCCGCCGCTGTCGAAGCCGCCGCCATCGTCGTAGCCAGAGTCGTAGTCGGCGTCCTGCGCGCCCGAACGATCGTCAGAGCCGGCGTCGTGACCACCCGGGTCGTAGCCGGCGTCAGTGGCGCTCGACTGGTCGCCGTAATAGTTATTGATGATCGTATCGCCCCCGGTCGGCGTGAAGCCGGAGCCGATGCCGAGATTCGCCATCCCGCCATAGCCCGCGCCATGGGTGAACAGGCTGCGGATGCCGTCGGCGAGCAGCACGCCGCCCGCGACGCCTGCGGCTGTGCCCAGCGCGCCCCTCAAGAAGCCGCCGCCATCAGAGGCGGGCTGCTGCTGTCCCTGCGGGGCGTAACCCCCGGCTGCGGGAGTCATGCCCGGCTGCTGGCCCCAAGGGCCGGTGGGACGGGCCTGCTGCTGCGTCGGACGCTGCGGAGCCGGACGGGGACCTCCGAACAGACCGCCGAGGAACCCGCCGGCCGGCTTCGACTCAAGCTCCTGCACGCGCGCTTCGAGCTCTTCGATGCGCGCATTGGCGCCTTGCAGCGCCTGTTCCTGCACGATCACGGTCTGCGCCAGGAGGTAGGGCGCGGCCGGTTGGGCCTTGATCTGTTCGTTGATGAAAGCTTCCGCCTCCTGGTCGCGCGGCGTCGAGGCGGCGCTCTTCGTGCGCTCGAACAGACCTGCGATAAGTTGGCGTTCTTCCGGTGACATAGGTTTCTCCATCGTCGCCGCGCTTTAAGGCGCGGCGCAGAAGATATGGACCCGCCGCAAAACGCCGCCAAGACCCTGGCGCAAGCGCTGCCGATTAAACTTTCGACATCTTCCGGCAAGGGTGGCGCGCCCCAGATCGCCCGGATCGCCCGTCGTCTTCCGGGCGCGGCGCGAGGTCGTCAGCCTTAGGCCAACGCGTCTGGATCGGGCGAGGGAAGCGGAAGCCGCTAGGTTTCCGCTTTGAGGCGCGCTATGACACAAACCGTGCGGCGCTTTCAGGGCTCGGGGCTCGGGCGGAAATTGACCAGAAGCGCGCCGCGGCGTCGAACATCTGCTGCGCGTCGGAAAAGACGCGGCGCGCGTCCTCTGTCGTCATTTCGATATGTTTGCTCGTCCAATCCTGCAGAACCGTCGCGGTCTCGGAGAAGGAGCGCGACGCCGTCAGCTTTGAGGCGAACTCTGCGGTCAGCGCCGCTTCCTGTTGCATTCGCTCAAGCCAGATGCGGTTGGCGTCCTGCAGACGGTCCCAGATTTCGTTGCGCGTCTGCGTGAAGTCTTCCAGCCGCAGCCGGCTTTCCGCAGCAACTTCGGCCGCTGCGCCGTTCGGGTCCGCGCTATCGTTACGCCGCTCTTCCTGCTGGGTCATGTCGCGTCTCTCCCGCTTCGCTGAAACGCCAGCGCCCCCGGGCCGACTATATAAGACCGTTATCAGGAATGTCTGTGACGATCGCCTTGTTCCGCGCAGGGCCGAAGCGTGGCTGTTGGAGGCGCAGGATGTAGGCGCAGGATGGCTCGACAAGCGGCCGGCTTTCCGCTATGGACCGGGCCTCAACTAGAACAGCGTCCCGAAACGCTCGTCGGCCATACGGCTAAGACGAAACGGCAGGAGTTTCCGTTATGAACATTATCGAGCAGCTTGAGGCGGAACACGCCGCCAAGCTCATCGAAGGCAAGAAAATCCCGGAGTTTCGACCCGGCGATACGGTCGTCGTCAACGTCAAGGTCAAAGAAGGCGAACGCGCGCGCGTTCAGGCCTATGAGGGCGTCGTCATTTCCCGCCAGGGCGGCGGGCTGAACGAAAGCTTCACCGTTCGCAAGATTTCCTACGGCGAGGGCGTCGAGCGCGTGTTCCCTCTTCATGGGCCGCTGATCGACTCGGTGAAGCTCGTGCGCCGCGGCAAGGTGCGCCGCGCCAAGCTCTATTATCTGCGCGACCGCCGGGGCAAATCGGCGCGTATCGCCGAACGCGTCGAGACCAAGGCGAAGGCTTAGGGCGAATAACGCCGGTTTATACGGAAGCGCAGCCGTCCGCAGCCGCAAGGTTTGGGGCGGCTTTTGTTTAGCTCTCCAGCGGCGCGTTGAGGATCCAGCGGTGGCCGAAGGGGTCGCGCAAGGAGGCGTAGCGCGTTCCCCAGAAGGAATTGGTCGGGGCCGTTTCGACCTTGCCGCCGAGCTTGGTCACGCGGGAACAGATGTCGTCGACGTCCTGGGCCTTGTCATATTCGAGGCTGATGGAGACCGTCGCATGCTCGCCCGGCATCGGCACGCGGGTCTGGCCGAATTCCGGAAAGAAATCGGCGAGCATCACCGAGCCGCCGTTGATCAAGAGTTCGCAATGGGCGATGCGCAGCCCGTCGACGGACGGCATGAGGGCGCGCTGTTTGGCGTCGAAGGCGCCGGTATAAAAAGCGATCGCTGCGGCGGCGGGGCTGACGGTCAAATAGGGCGCAACTCTCGGACGTGGCTGTTTCATCAAAATTCCTCCGCCGGGGCGCGCAGCGGATCGCCCCAATCCTTTCTTCGAATCTGTTCGTAGCGCGGCTTGTCGCGCTTGGGAATGAATGTCTCGCGGAATGCTTTATCGGCGCAGAGCTTGAGCGAAATTCCCGCCTTGCCGGCGCGCGGCGGGCCGATGATGCGCGACGCCGGCGGCGTTCCAGCGAACCGTCCGACGGCGAGATAGGCGAATTTTTCGTCCTCGAAGGGCGCGTCGGCGCCCTTGACCAGTCGGTGTGCGCGCCGGCGGGCCAGACGGACCGAGAAATGGCACCAGTCGTTCGCCGGCAAGGGGCAAGGCGCCTGATGCGGGCAGGGCACGATGATGTTCGCGCCAAGCGCGACCAGCCGGCTTCGCACGCTCATCAGCCGGGCATGGTCGCGCGGCGTCCCCGGCTCGACGATGACGAGCGCGCCGCCGGTGTGCGCCCAAAGCCGATCGATGACGCTCGGCAGTTCGGATTCGGCGGTCTCGGTGAGCGCATAGCCGACGACCACGAGGTCGAATTGTTCGGCCGCAATCGCGCGCGGCTCGGCGAAATCGGCCAGAATCGTCTCAATCGCCGCGGGCGCGCCGCTCTCCTTCATCAGGCTGGCGGCGAGGTCCAGGAACAGCGCGCTGCGGTCGAGGAGCGCGCGCTCGGCGATGCCGGGCCATACGGTCGCGGCGGCGCATGACGCAGCGCCAAGGCCGCAGCCGACATCGAGCATCCGCGTCGGGGCGAAACCGGGGCTTTCCTGTTCGAGCCGTCCGAGCGCCGTGACGATCGCGGCATAGGTCGCCGGCATGCGCGTCACAGCATAGGCCAAGGCGTCGGTCTCGTCGCGGATCGTATCGATCGTCGGCTTGCGCGCCCGATAGCGCTCCGAGAGCAACCGTGCTCTTTCGCGCAGCGCGTTATGCCCGCGGCCATCGAGCCTCGCCTCGATCGCCGCCGCAAGCGGCGCAGGAAGCTCCGGAGAAGGCAGGCTCATCGGGGCCTCGGATAGGGGCGCTCTTCCATGGCGCTTGCGTAAGGGGTAGAAGACCCTCAATTCAATAGGAATGCGTCACGCCTCCCCATCGGGTGGAGGGTAGGGACACGAGGAAGCAGAAACTTATGGCATCGAACGCCGCGCCCCGCACACTCTACGACAAGATTTGGGACGACCATGTCGTCGACCGCCAGGACGATGGCGCGTGCCTGCTCTATATTGATCGCCATCTCGTGCATGAGGTGACGAGTCCGCAGGCGTTCGAGGGCGTGCGCATGGCGGGGCGCAAGGTGCGCGCGCCGCAAAAGACGCTCGCGGTCGTCGACCATAATGTGCCGACCACAGATCGTTCGCTGCCGATCGAAGACCCGGAGAGCAAGGCGCAGGTCGAACAGCTTGCGATCAACGCCAAGGAATTCGGCGTCGAATATTTCAACGAGCACGATAAGCGTCAGGGCGTGGTGCATATTATCGGGCCGGAGCAGGGCTTCACCCTGCCGGGCATGACGATCGTTTGCGGCGACAGCCATACGTCGACTCATGGCGCCTTTGGCGCGCTCGCCCATGGCATCGGCACGTCGGAAGTTGAGCATGTGCTCGCGACGCAGACGCTGATCCAGAAGAAAGCCGCCAATATGCTGGTGCAGGTCGACGGCAAGCTCGCCGACGGCGCCACGGCGAAAGACATCATCCTCGCGATCATCGGCGAAATCGGCACGGCCGGCGGCACCGGGCATGTCATCGAATATGCCGGCGAGGCGATCCGCGACCTTTCCATGGAAGGGCGCATGACGGTCTGCAACATGTCGATCGAGGGCGGCGCCCGCGCCGGCCTCGTCGCACCGGACGAGAAAACTTTCGCCTATCTCAAGGACCGCCCGAAAGGCCCGAAGGGCGAAGCCTTCGACATGGCGCGCAAATATTGGGAAACGCTCTATTCCGACGACGGCGCGCATTTCGACAAGATCGTCAGGCTCGACGCGAGCAAGCTGCCGCCGATCGTGACCTGGGGCACGTCGCCTGAAGACGTGGCGACGGTCGACGGCTTCGTGCCCAAGCCGGAGAGCGCCAAGTCGCCGCAAAAGCGCGCGGCGATCGAACGCGCGCTCGACTATATGGGCCTCAAGGGCGGCGAGCGGATGACCGACATCGAGATCGACCGCGTCTTCATCGGCTCCTGCACCAACGGCCGCATCGAAGATCTGCGCGCCGCGGCGAAGATGGTCGAAGGCAGGAAGGTCGCCGAGCGCGTCAATGCGATGGTGGTGCCGGGCTCGGGCCTCGTCAAGGCGCAGGCCGAAGCCGAGGGCCTCGACAAAATCTTTCTCGCCGCGGGCTTCGAATGGCGGGAGCCGGGCTGCTCGATGTGTCTGGCGATGAATCCCGACCGTTTGGCGCCGGGCGAGCGCTGCGCCTCGACTTCGAACCGCAATTTCGAAGGGCGCCAAGGCTTCAAGGGGCGGACGCATCTCGTTTCGCCGGCGATGGCGGCGGCGGCGGCGATCGCGGGACGCTTCGTCGACGTGCGCAGCTGGCGGTAGGCCGGCGGCCCTTAACGCAAACGGGATCAGTCCTCGTCTGGACCTGGACTTTCTTCGTTCCAATCTGGACCGCGGCGCCATTCGTCGTCGCTCCACGGACGCGTGTCGCGCCAGGAGGGAACGGCGCGGCCCCACCACTCGCCCTGATCGTCGCGATCGACTTTCTGGTCCTGCTCGCGATTGTCCGCCTGTTGTATGAGACCGTCGGAGCCAGGCGTCAGGCGCGCCGCGGCGGGCGCTGAAATTGCGGAGTTCACGAAGCCGGCTGCGCCAAGCACAAGCGCCACAATCAATAGCTTGTTCATGAGTATTTCCTCCAATAATGATCATTGCCTGAACATTGCATTCCGCCCTTTGTTCCTGCGCAGTCGCGCGGTTTTGCGCACAATGTGATGTGGCCATGACGCACCAGGAATGGAGCCGGCGAAGAGCGCCGACGCTTGCCGCAATCGAAGCGCTCGCCGACGCCGCCTACGCTTCGCTGCCGAAACGCTTCACGCGGCTCTGCGAAGGGCTCGTCATTCGCGTCGAGGACTTTCCCGACGACGAAACCCTCGACGACATGCAATGCGAATCCGAATTCGATCTCCTGGGTCTTTTTCGCGGGCGCGGCCTGACGCAGGGCGCGCATCTTTCCGAGACGGGCGAGCCGCCCAACATGATCTGGCTCTATCGACGGCCGATACTCGACTATTGGGCCGACAGCGATGACACGCTGGAAGCGATCGTCACCCATGTGCTCGTGCACGAGATCGGCCATCATTTCGGATTGAGCGACGCCGATATGGAAGAGATCGAACGACGCGCCGGATAGGGATCAGGGCGCGGGCTCCGCGAGCAGCGCGCCGATGAAGGCGCCGAGCGCCATGTCGTCCTCTTGTCCAAAGCCATGATGACGAATGCGGCCGTCGCGGCCGATGAGGATCGCGGTCGGCGTCCCGCGCATCTCATAGCGCGCCATGGTGACGGGAATCGGCCCGTCTTCTCCCGCCCGATCGACGCCGATCGGAAAGGTCAGCCGATATTCGTGGATGAAGGCTTCGAGCGAGACAGGCGTCATCGCCGCATGATATTCGAAGACCGTGTGCAGGCTGATGACGCTGAGATCGGAATTGCGAAACAGCGCATCAGCGCGCTGCGCCTGCGGCGTGCCATGGGCGACGCAGCCGGGGCACAGCATCTGGAAGGCGTGGAGCATAACGACGCGTCCGCGCAAGCCCGCCAGCGTGATCGGCGCCGGCGTATTGAACCATTGCGAAACTGCGAGTTCCGGCGCTTGCAACAATGCCTCCTGAAACGCCCGCAGTCATTCCCGACGCGCGGAGCGCGATCGGGAATCCAGGGCAAACCCAGCGTTCTTGGATCGGCTCTGGATTCCCGGTCAGGCCTCCGGTCTGCCGGGAATGACAGACCCAGCGAACGGATCAACAGAAATTCATATCAGAGGATCATATTCGTCGATCATTGTCCTTTTCGTTTTCGCGCTCGCGTTCGAAAGCCTCCCTTTCGAACGGAATATTGCGGTAAGTGTCCGTCTTGAAAGTTATTGAGTCCACAGAATCACTTGTGATTCAAGGGAGGCGGCCTGATTCGTGGAGGACCGCCGATGTGGACAAACGAGAACCGCGCGAAGTACAAACGCGATCATTTGCGCTATCCGAGCGACGTGACGGACGAGGAATGGACGCATGTCGAGCCGCTCATTCCTCCCGCG
>JACOWC010000145.1 GCA_016177005.1 Methylocystis sp. | reverse complement strand
GCTTTCGCGGCCAGCCAGAACTGGAATGTCACCGAGGAGAGTCTTGCCGGCGTCAAACACGCTCAAGGCACGTGGACCGTCAAGATCGACGACAACAAATTATCTGGAACTGCGAATTTGCAGCGCGACAATGGCGCGATCCTTACGTATTCGCTGGACGGTGCCGTTCAGGACTCAGTTTACACCGTGACCACGGTCAATCGAAGCGACGGAAAGCACGATTGCATTTGGTCCGGCCGCAGCCCTGCGCATGACGCGCAAAAGTTTCGCGGACTTATTGGCGAAGTCCAGTGTGACGGTAAGGCCGCGTTCACGATTAGGGCCGGATTCTAAACGCCGCCACTATTAAGGGGTTGCGCCCTCCTTCTTGGCGCAAGCCCTGCCCCGTCGACCGAGCGGGTCAACAATTCTCGGCGGAATGCGCCCTGTCGACAAACCGCGCTGGACCAGAGCGCAAACTCCGAGAGGATCAATCATGGCCAAAGCTGAACTCGGCGCAAAGCGCCGGTGCTTGCAATGCGAGACGCTGTTCTTCGATCTCAATCGCGCGCCTCCTGTCTGTCCGAAATGTCAGGCCGTCTTCGTCGTCATCGAGCCCCTGCGTTCATCGCCAAGAAGGGCGCCGGGCGGCTGGAATACGTTCAAGCGGCCGGACCCGGCGCCGACTGTCGCAGTTGAACTCGCTCCGCGTGTGAGCGATGACACAGACGAAGGTATCCTCCTGACCGATGAAGAAGAGAACGACGGCATCGTTCCCACCGACGAAGATGAGCAGCTCCCAGAGCCAGCATGATTGCAGTCAGACATCCGCACCACATCGAGAGAACCAATGAGTCGTCGCCCTATCCCGCCATTCGTCACTGAATTCAAAAAGCGTTCATCGCGATCTTCGCCGTCTCGCCCCGCGAGAGGCGGCGGCGCCGCCGAAGATGAATCAAAACCGTCCTTTTTGGACCCGGGAAAGTTTCTTGAGGGGCGAAGCCAGAATGGCGGTGGGCGCGATGCCGCGATGCGCGCCGCCGACGCGATATTTGCCTTGAACGATACCGCGCCATTTGAGGTTGAACCGCCGGCGCCGCCAGCGCCTACGGGTCGCGTGCTGCCCAGTCTTATCGAGCCCGAGGATGAACTTTCCGTTCGATTAAGAGAAGCCGATGCAAAGCGTCGTCGTCGTGGCCGAAAGCCGATGAAAAGTGCCCCTACTTCGTCCGAGCCAAGCCCAAAACCGGTTCGTCGGCAAAAAATCAAGCCAGCGCCGGCGCCCGCCGCGCCGTTGCCGACGCCTATCGATTCGGAACGACAAACCCTATCGGCGGGTCCGCGGGCGCGCAGGTCGATTCAGAAGCGCTGGGTTCTCAAGACAGAACTCAAGCCGGGCGAGAGGTGGAAACGACGCCTGCACAGGGCGGCGCGGTAATCCGCGGCGCGCGAAAAAGCAGACGCCGATTTTTCGCGCAAAGCGCGCTCCAAACTTTTGGTATCGATCAATTCATCTGCATTTGGGCGATTCCGCCCCAATGCAGCGTGATCCAAACGGCGGAGTGGGCGGCGCGCACGATGCCGCAGCTAAACTGGCTCAATCTCTACAGCCCGTGCGCCCGTCATTGATGTCGTCGCCGACGCAGCCCGCGCCGCCGAGCACGCGGTTGGCGGGCGCAAGAAAGCGAATTGCCTCTTAGCGACGCCGCTCTAACTAGCATCTCGCTCCGCAGGTCGAATGCGTGAGGGTCGAATGTTGTCCCAGCGGGATTATGGTCGGACAGCTGAGACGTTCCTGGTCGCGTTAATTTTAGCGACGGTCAACGCCACCCTGTTCGTCGTCATCTACCGAATGCTCCGATAGCGACGAGACGGTTCGTCTCGCGTTGAAGTCGAGCCGGTCTTGCGGCGCCGTCGCCGGACGCGCGACGATCGCCTACCGGGTGTACCAGACGTAGAGAATGGAGAAGGCCAAAGCCAGCGCAAAGGCGATCATCGCCTTGCGCAAAAAGCCGCCGCCGAATTCATCCATCTCGTTTCTCCAATTGTCCGCGCCTAAGCGCACACTGTGGCGGAAGCCCGCCGACCGCGCAACAGCGACATCCACGCCTCGCAGATTTCGTCTCGCCACAATCTTGAGTATATTCGTTGTCGAAATTCTACTCCCGCCGCGCCCTATGCTCCAGCCGCCCAAGGAAGGATGCCGCGATGAAAGTTGATCTCGGCGCGCTCTCCGTCGTTCTTAACCAGAGCACGGAAGCGCTGGGACGACTGTCCGGCGCGACTTTCGTCGTCAAGGAGAACATCGACGTCGCGGGGCACGTCTCGACGAACGGGCACCCGCAGTGGGCAAAGACGCACGCCATGGCCGAGCGCAATGCGCCGGTCGTCGATCGCTTGCTTGACTCGGGCGCCTGCCTCGTCGGCAAGACCAATATGGATGAGATGGCCTATAGTCTGCTCGGCGCCAATCCGCATTACGGCACGCCGATCAATCCGGCGGCGCAGAACCGACATCCTGGCGGCTCGTCTTCAGGCTCGGCGGTCGCGGTCGCCGCGGGGCTCGTGAATTTCGCCATCGGCACCGACACCGCCGGCTCCTGCCGCGCGCCGGCGGCGTTTTGCGGAATCTTGGGTTTCCGCGCGTCGCACGGCGCGGTTGGGATGGACGGCGTCATTCCGCTTGCGCCGTCCTTTGACGCTGTCGGCTGGTTCGCCCGCGACATTGACGCGATCGCTTCGGTTGGCGACGTTTTGTTGCCTGCCGACGCAAAGAACGGCGAGGTCGGTGAAGCCGTGCTGCTCACCGACGCCTTCTCGGGAGTTGAAATGGATTTCGCCGCGGCGGCGGCGCAGCCGATCGACGCCTTAAAGGCGTTCGGCCCCTGGCGCGAAGCGACGCTCGGCGAAGATTTTTTCAAATCGGCGCTGGCGCATTTCCGCAACATGCAGGCCTTCGAGGCCTGGGCGGCGCACGGCGCCTGGATTTCGGCGAACAGCCCCACTTTCGGCAAGGGGGTTGAAGAGCGTTTCGCCTACGCGACCAAAGTCACCGCCGACCAAAGGGAAGCCGCCAAAGCCTTCCGCGACAAGGCGCGACCAGGAATTGACGCGATGCTTGGCGCAAGCGGCTTCGTCGTCATGCCGACGACGCCGTTTCGCGCGCCGCTGCTCACGGAAAGCGAAGAGACGCTTGACGCCAAGCGCTATCAGATGATGCGTCTGTTTCTCATCGCCAGCTTTTTCGGCCTGCCGCAGATCAGCATTCCCCTTCCAGCGAGCGATGCGCCAGTTGCGCTTTCTTTCGTCGGCCGACAAGGCGCCGATCGCGCCTTGATCGCCCTCGCCCAGCGCTTCTGCGCGCAGATGAAAAAGTCGCTCTAATCTAATTTCGGTTTGTCGCTTGCGCTTACTGTCGGCCGTCATTGCGAGGGGCATTAGTCGAAGTCGGGTATACCCGACTTCGCAGGATGCGACGAAGCAATCCAGAGGCGTGGGCGCGACTCTGGATTGCTTCGCTTCGCTCGCAATGACGAACTCGACAAGCGCGCTTGCTCATCCGCTCAGCTGCGGCCCGTGGCCGAGCAGCTCCTTGATCCGCCCCGTCAACCTCTCGCGCACGTCGCGATAGGCGTCGAGTATGGCTTCGCGCGATCCCTGGGCGGCGGTCGCGTCTGGCGTCGGCCAATAGACGACGTCGACGGCCATCGTGCGGGTGAACTCCAGCGCCTTGTGATGCGCTTCGGGCGACAGCGTCACGATCAGATCGAAGTTGGAATCTTCGAGATCTTCGAACGTATGCGGCTTATGGGCTGAAATGTCGACGCCGATTTCCTCCATCGCCGCGATGGCGAAAGGGTCCGGCGCGCCGCGCTTCAGTCCCGCCGAAGCGAAGTAGATTTCACGCCCGAAATAATGCCTTGCGATCGCCTCGGCCATGGGCGATCGAATAGTGTTCAGCGTGCAGGCGAAAAGTATCGACTGGGGGCGCGTCACGTCGCTAACGCATTTTCATCGCCGGCTCGGCGCCGACTGCCGATCCCGTTCTATGAAGGCGGCAAGCTCTTTGGTCTGATCGGTAAACAATTGCAGCTCGGTGATGTCGAGCGGCTCGCTCAGACGCTGCATCAACAGCAGGTCGCCCCCTTCCGAGAAGGCCGGCGCCAGACCGCAAAAGAAAAATCCCAGGGTGCGCGCGCGCTCCACCAAGAGCGGCAGGCCTGGATCGCCGATTGGCGCGGAGAGCTGCACGGCGCGAGCGCCCAGGCTGTCAACGTCGCTGATCGTCTGAGCCAGTTCGATGGCGGCGTTTGAGCCGATCGTCTCGAAGCGAATTCTGCCGTAGCCTCCGTCATTGACGGCGATGCCGGTCATCGATCGCGTCTCTGTCGGCGTCGCGCCTTCGCGCCTCGAAACGCCGACGCCCAGACGGCCGTATATCGCCGAAATCATGCCGGCATATTCCGGCGGCGCGACGATCTCGCAGGCCCCAGCAGCCTTCAGGAATCGGAATGTCAGAAGAAAGCTCTGGCGCTGGCCCGCCGTCGGCACAGGCAGATCCTTGGCGTGCAATGTCTCGGGCGCCGCGCCGAGCAGAATGGCGCATGTCGGCATGCCCGCGCGCTCGTCGTTGCGTTGCGAGAAGGTGTGCGTGGTGACGGGCTCGGCGTAGATCCCGACGAGCCCGAGTCGAAGAGCCTCTTCGGTCAGCCGCTCGGTCATGTGCTCGAGGAGATGGCGTCCGCGGTATGTGGGCAACACGACCGCTTCGCCGCGTTCGGCGATCGCCGCGCCGGGCTCGCGCTCAAGAGCGACATGGCCGATCACCTCGCCGCGCGCATCACGGCTTACCACCGGGATCAGCTCGCCGCTTTCCACTTTCCGCCAATAGCGATGCGGCGAGAAGACTTCGCGATGAATGTAATTATGTCCGTAGACGGCGAGAAAGCAGCGCGCGATCGCCGCCGAGTCGCTCTGCTGTGGCGCGTCGATCTGAACCGCTTCCGTCGGCGCCGCCCCTTCGGCGACCGGTTCTTCCGCGCCGGCCGCTTCGCGAGAGGTCTCGATGCTGCGATGGAGCGCGATCTCCCAGCCGTCGACGCCCCGCTCCCGGTAAGAGACTCCGGCGTCCCGTCGCAGATGCGCGCCGAGCGAGGGAAGGATCGCGGAAAAACGGGAATGGCCGTTAAGCAGAATTCGCGCGCGCACTTCGCGTTTGGATGACGACACCAGCGCCGAGGCGCGCTCCGGCTTCGCGCTCGACTGGCAGAGAGTCCGCCAAATTTGCTCGGCGTCGGCGGCGATCAGGCTCGCGATCGTCGCGGGAGCCCCTTCGACGAGCGACGCCTCCCGCACGAAGGCGCGAAGAAGTTCGCCGCCTTCCGCTTCCAACGTCAGCCGCAGCTCGGCGAAGCGATCCGAATTATTCCTGCCCATGCAAAGCATTCCAAATGCAAATGCGACTGATCGAGCGCCGAGCAAGTTGACGTTTCATCATTCGCCGGCCAAACGTCGCGTTCAACCTTTCCAGTGCAGCGCAGTGATCAGCGTGAAGATGCGGCGCGCCGTGTCCTGATCCGTGTCGATCTTGCCTTTCAAGCGTTCGAGAAGAAGTTGCGCGCCTTCGTTATGGAGGCCGCGACGGCCCATGTCGATCGCCTCGATCCTGCTCGGCGTCGCATGGCGGATCGCCGCGTAATAGCTTTCGCAGATCATGAAGTAATCTTTGAGAATGCGTCTGAACGGCGTCAGCGAGAGAATATGGGTGACGAGACAGACGTCTTCTGAGTCGCAAATCTTAAAAACGAGCTTCGCGTCGACGAGCGATATCGTCAGCGCATAAGGCCCGCCGTCATGGCCGGCCAGCGAGAAGCTGTTTTCCTCGATAAGATCGTAAATCGCGATGGCGCGCTCGTGCTCCTGATCCGCGGAGCCGCGACCGATCGAATTTTCGTCGAGCGTGACGGAAATAAGCCGCTTCGACTCGTTTGAGTCCACGCCTCACGCCCCGAGCTGATTGAGGCGAATCGACACCGAGCGCGCATGGGCCTCTAAGCCTTCGGCCTCCCCGAGCGTCACGGCGGCGGCGCCGACGGCGCGCAGCGACTCCGCGTCGCATTTCAAGATCGACGTGCGCTTGACGAAGTCGAGCACGCTCAGGCCTGACGAGAAACGCGCCGAGCGCGCGGTCGGCAGCACATGATTCGAGCCGCCGACATAATCGCCCACGGCCTCGGGCGTATAGGCGCCGATGAAGATCGCGCCGGCGTTCGAAACACGCGCTGCGAGCGCTTCGGCGTCTTCGCTGATGATTTCGAGATGTTCGGCGGCGATGCGGTCGGCGAGCGGAATGGCGTCGGCGAGCCTCTTCACGACGATCGTCGCGCCATAGTCGCGCCACGAGGCGCCGGCGATTTCCTTGCGCGAAAGCGTCGAGAGATGCCGTTCGACGGCGGCGACAACCGCGTCTGCGAGCGTCGAATCGTCGGTAATGAGGATCGACTGCGCCGATTCGTCATGCTCGGCCTGCGCGAGAAGATCGGCGGCGATCCAGTCGGGATTGGCGGAAGCGTCCGCGAGGATCAGCACTTCGGACGGCCCGGCGATCATGTCGATGCCGACCTGTCCGAACACCCGGCGCTTCGCCGCCGCCACCCAGGCGTTGCCTGGCCCGACGATCTTCGCGACCGGCGCGATCGTCTTTGTGCCATAGGCCAGCGCCGCGACGGCCTGCGCGCCGCCGACACGGTAGATTTCGCCGATGCCCGAGCGCTTCGCTGCGGCGAGCACCAACGGCTCCACATGGCCGCCGGGCGTCGGAACGACCATGACGATGCGCTTCACGCCGGCGACCTTCGCCGGCACGACATTCATCAGCACGGAGGAGGGATAGGCGGCGGTGCCGCCGGGCACATAAAGTCCCACCGAATCGAGCGGCGTCCAGCGCCAGCCGAGCTCGACGCCGGCGGCGTCGCGAAAGCGCAGGTCCTGCGGCCTCTGCCGTTCGTGAAAGGCGGCGATCCGCTCCAGCGCGAGATCGAGCGCCGCAAGCTGCTCGGCCGAACATTTGGCTTCCGCCGCGGCGACCTCTTCGCGCGAGACGGCGATGCCGGTTTCCCCCAGGTCGATCCGGTCGAAGCGTTTGGAATAGTCGACGAGCGCCGCGTCGCCGCGGGCGACGACATCCTCGATAATGCCGCGAACGGTGTCGTCGACATCCTGAGACGACTCTCGCTTCATGGCGAGCAATGACGCGAAACGCTGTTCGAAATCGGGCGCCGCAGCGTCCAAACGCAGAGTCATGATCCTCTCCAGCCGGAAGTCCGGCTGTCATGGCCCTCGGGGAGCGCCCTCGTCAAGTTCGCCGCCGAGATCATGGATCGGGCGGGCGGCGACTTTCCAGCGCGGTCCCACGTCGCAGAGCTGCGCCTCGACGCATTCGACATCGAGCGCGATCGACGCCCCGCCGGCGAAATAGAGCCGGATGACGCCCGACGGCGGCTCGGCGTCGGGTTCGAAAGTGACCGCGAGCAGTTCGAGCATGGCGTCGGGATGGTCGCGCGCGACGCGCTGACAACGCACGCGCTGAACCCCCTCGAAATGGAGGCCGCAGCGGCAGCGCTCCAGGCGCCCGTCAAGCTCGGCGGCCCAGTCGAACCGCGATCCGATCAGGGCAAACCGGCGCTTGTCAGGAATAAACGCGATGTCGCCGACGCGCACCAAGGCGTCCTGCAGATGCGCCGACAGGAGCGAAAGATCGTCGCTATCGAGCGCATGCAGACGCAATGCGCGCTCACAAGGCCGGCTGGGCGGGTCCATGTCCTCTCCTCCTTCGCCCGATATGGCGAAGCGCGTGAGTGGACGCAACCCTATGGGCGGCGACTGTGAGAATATTGGTCAGCGGGCGCCGCTCATTTCTTGCCCTCGTCGTCGCGATCGAGCGTAAAGCCGACTTTCAGCACCACCTGATAGTCGGCGACCGCGCCCTTATTGATGTTGCCGCGAATCTGCACGACTTCGAACCATCGCATGTTACGCAGGGTTTCGCCGGCGCGCTTGAGCGCGGCGCTCACGGCGTCCTCGACGCTGTCGGGCGAAGCGCCGACGAGTTCGACGATCTTGTAGACATGGCCTTCCATATCAAGCTCCCGCAATTCTGATTGAACGGCTTGCCTGCAATAGGTAGCGCGGCCTTTGCCGGCGACAGCGTGGCGTCAGCTCAATCGATCGCCGAAAAGAAACTCCATCGCCCGATCGAGCCTGATGTGCGGGAGCGGCAGCGGCTTCTGATCGGCGCCCAGCGCCGCGACCGGCGGCCTGAATTTGAGAAAGCGGAATTCGGCTTCTTCATCGGAAACGGCCAACGCTTCGCCGCGAAACACGTCGCGCGGATCGGCCGGCAGTTCGCCCGGAAAAATCGCGCCTTCCGCTACGCCGTCGAATGCTTCATCGCCGATATGCTCCCCCGCGGCCGGGACGCCGACGATCGCGGAAAGCTTTTCGCCCTCGTGCCGCACCATCGCTTCGCGCGTGGCCCGCACGGCGGCGAGCGCAATGACGTCGATCGTCGCGCCGACCCCCTCGGCGCGTTCTATGGCGCGGGCGGTCAGGTGACGCAGGATCGCCTCGAGCCGGTCGTGGCTCGTGTGATGCAAATGGTCGGCCTTTGTGGCGGCGAAGAGAATGCGGTCGATCTTGGGTCGAAAGATCGTCGAGAACAGATTGGCGCGGCCGGTGCGAAACGCCATCAGGACGCCGGTTAGCGCGGTTTCGAGATCGCGCACCGCCTCCGGGCCGGAATTCAGCGCCGCGAGCGTGTCGACGAGAACGATCTGACGATCGAGCCGCGCGAAATGATCCCGAAAGAACGGCCGCACCACCTGCGATTTATAGGCTTCATACCGGCGCTCCATTTCGCGCCCGAGGCTGCGATAGGGAAGCTCTTCGCCCTCGGATACCGGCAGCGGCGCAAAGGTCAGCGCCGGCGAGCCTTCGAGATCGCCGGGCATCAGAAAACGTCCGGGCGGCAGGCTCGAGAGCGCGAATTGGTCAGAGCGCGCAAGACGCAGATATTGGGTGAAGGCCCGCGCCAGCTTCTGCGCAATTTCTTCGTCGTAACGCGCCTTGACGTCGGTCTGCGCCGTCAGGCCCCGCCACTCGCTGGCGATTATGGCGCGCGCGGAAGCGCTCGCCGCTTCGAGCGTCTCGTGCGACCATTGCACGTAGGATTTGCCTAGAAGCGGCAAATCGAGCAGCCATTCGCCAGGGTAGTCGACAATGTCGATATCGAGTCGCGTCGGCTCCTGGCTGAAGCCCTTGCGCAGCGACCACCCTTTCGAGCGATATTCGAGCGTCACCCGCAATTCCGAAATGCGCCGCGTCGACTGCGGCCAATGCCGATCCGCTCCGGCGAGGGCCGCGAGATGTTCTTCATAGGCGAAGCGCGGCACGCTGTAATCGGGTTGCGGGTCGAGGTGCGCCGAGGCGATGCGGCCTTCGGCGAGCGGTCGAAACACCGGAAGCTGAGTCTTGCTGTCGACGCCCTTTTCGCCACGCGCCGAGAGCGCGCGCGTCAGATGATGCACGAGCGCGGTGATGAAGACCGTCTTGCCGGAGCGCGACAGGCCGGTGACGCCAAGGCGCAGGCGGCCGCCGGCGAGAAAGTCGGCGACGCTCTCGGCGGCGACGCGGGTTTCGAACATGAGATCGGAAAATTGCGACAAGGGCGCTCCCGTCAATCGTCCGGCGACATCGGAACGACGCCACATCTAATCCAATGGCGATGACATTGAACAGAGCGCATCCAAACCGCCGTCCGGCGCGTTATGCCGGAGGGTCTTATACGAATTCCGATTGATTTGTTCGCCGGGGCTTGTCATTCCCGGCAGGCCGAAGGCCTGACCGGGAATCCAGAGCCGATCCAAGAACGCTGGGTTTGCTCTGGATTCCCGATCGCGCGCGTTGCGCGCGTCGGGAATGACACCCGAGCGGTTCAAACGGAAATTGTATTAAGCAATGGGGGCGGCGATGCCGGCGCATGTTTTCAAATTCGACGAAAGCTGGGACATTCCAGGCGCCGCCGTTACAGACGTCTATGACGTGCTGGCGCGGGGCGAACTCCTGCCTCAGTGGTGGAAAGGCGTCTATCTCGAAGCCGAGCGGCTGACGCCTGGCGAGACGCCGCGAATCGGCGCAAGGCTGCGGGCCAAGGTGCGCGGCTTCCTGCCGTTCACCCTCGGCTTCATTGTCGAGGCGACCGAGCTCGACCCGCCGCACACGGTGGCGGTGCGCACCTACGGCGATCTCGACGGCGCTTGGCGCGCGACGCTCACGCAGCGCGGCGACGACGTTCATGTCGCACTCCTGTTCGAGGTGACAATCGACCGTCCGGGCATGCGTTTCCTTGCGCCCCTCCTGCGGCCGCTCTTCGCCCTCAATCACTATTGGACGACGCCGCGGGGCGAGAGGGGACTTAAGGAATATCTCAAGGCGCGCCGGAGCGATCCCTCGCCTTCCCCCGATCACCGCTTCGACATCGGCACGTAATCGCGCTGCTTTTCGCCCGTGTAAAGCTGGCGCGGACGGCCGATGCGCGAGCCCTGATCCTCG
>JACOWC010000134.1 GCA_016177005.1 Methylocystis sp. | reverse complement strand
GAAACCAGCAGCTTGTAGTTGATCGCATCGACCAGCGCCTCGAAGGACGCGTCGATGACATTGGCCGAGACGCCGACCGTCGACCAACGCTCGCCTTCGCCGTCGGCGCATTCGACGAGAACGCGGGTCACCGCGTCGGTGCCGCCCTGAAAGACGCGAACGCGATAGTCGACGAGCCGAACGTCGTCGATGAAGCGCTGATAGGCGCCGAGATCCTTGCGCAGCGCCAGATCGAGCGCATTGACGGGACCATTGCCTTCGGCGGCGGAAATGCGGCTCTCGCCATGCACGTTGATTTTGACGATGGCCTCGGCGCCCAGGTCTTCGAAGCCCCCGTTTCTGGAAAAGCGGCGGTCGACCGCGACGCTGTAGCGCTCGACATCAAAGAAATGCTGCGCTTCGCCAAGCACGCGCTTGGCTAGAAGGAAGAACGACGCATCGGCGCCTTCATAGGCGTAGCCTTGCGCCTCCTTCTCCTTCACCTCGTCGAGAAGACGCGCCAGCCGCGGATCATCCTTGTCGAGGACGACGCCAAGCCGGGCGAGTTCCGACACGATATTCGAGCGGCCTGCCTGATCCGACACCAGCACCCGCCGCATGTTGCCGACCGATTCCGGCGTGACATGCTCATAGGTGCGCGGATCGGTCAGCACGGCGGAGGCGTGAATGCCCGCCTTGGTCGCAAAGGCGCTGGCGCCGACGTAGGGCGCATGGCGGTTCGGCGCGCGATTGAGAAGCTCATCGAGCGCGTGGCTCACCCGCGTCAGATGCGTCAGCTTCTCGCGCGTCACGCCGATCTCGAAACGCTCGGAAAATTCGTCTTTCAGCAACAGCGTCGGGATGATCGTCGTCAGATTGGCGTTGCCGCAACGCTCGCCAAGTCCGTTGAGCGTTCCCTGAATCTGGCGCGCGCCGGCGCGAATGGCGGCAAGCGAATTCGCCACCGCCTGTCCGGTGTCGTCATGGCAATGCACGCCGACGCGCGCTCCCGGAATATGTCTGACGACCTCCACGACGATAGCTTCGACCTCATGCGGCAGCGCGCCGCCATTGGTGTCGCACAGCACGATCCAGCGTGCGCCCGCGTCATATGCGGCTCTGGCGCAGGCGAGCGCATAGTCGCGATTGGCCTTGAAGCCGTCGAAAAAATGCTCGCAGTCGACCGCGACCTCTTTTCCGCGCGCCGTCGCGGCTTTTACGGATTGCGTAACGCCTTCGAGGTTATCCTCTTCCGTTGAGCGTAAGGCGACGCGAACCTGAAAGTCCCAGCTTTTGGCGACAAAGGTGATGACGTCGGCGCCGCTGTCGAGAAGCGCCGCCACTCCCGGATCATTCTCGACCGAGCGGCCTTGCCGGCGGGTCATGCCGAAGGCGGCGAAGCGGGAGTGCAGCTTCGGACGCTCGGCGAAAAATTCGGTGTCGAGCGGATTGGCGCCGGGATAGCCGCCCTCGATATAGTCGATGCCGAGATCGTCGAGCATGGCGGCGATCTGACGCTTGTCGTCGAGCGAAAAATCGACGCCCGTCGTCTGCGCGCCGTCGCGCAGCGTCGTGTCGTAGAGCGTCAGTCGCTCCTTGACCAGTTCTTCGGCCATCAATGCGCGCTCCCGCTGGCGGGCGCCGCCAGTTGCTTAGTCATCGTCGTATTGCCGAGCCATTGGCCGGCGATCGTTTTCGTATTGCGCGTTTTCGCGACATAGCCGCGCGCGGCGAAAAAGTCGCGCGCCGAATCGGAAGCGTCGACGCTGAGCGTCGCCGTCCCGCGCGCGCCGGCGAGCTTCTCGATCGCCTCGGCGAGCGCCGAGCCGACGCCTTGGCGCGCGATGTCGGGCCGGACATAGAGCATGTCGAAAATCTTGTTGTCGCGCAACGCGGCGAAACCGGCGATGTCGCCGTCGACAAGCGCGACGATGGTCAGTTCGCCCGCGAGCCGCGCGCCGAACGCCGCTGGGTCGTCTGCCTGGGACGCCCAGGCTTCCCGCTGGGCGTCGTCATAATCCTCCTCGGCGAGTTCGTCGACGCTCTCACGAAAGAGCGCCGCGAGCGCGGCCGTGTCGGCGGACATGAACGGGCGCAGGCCTGGCGTTTGCGAACTGCGCGCCATCACACGATCTCGAAGGCGCGCAACAAATGCCAGGCGATGAAGGCCGCAAGCGCCAGCACAAGCAGCTTGAATGCGAGATAGACCGCCCAATGGCGTTTGAAGGGAAGCGTCTTCTTCCAGTCATCGTTAGACATATCTACGCTCCATCGATTTCGCGAAACGGCTCCGCCGCGTCATGCCCGCGCTTGACGCGGGCATCCACGTCAAGACGCCTCGTGACGAGGCCGATATTACTCAACGTCTCGGCGGGGATGGCCGGGACAAGCCCGGCCATGACGGCTGTCGCCGAAGCTTCAGGCAAATAAGGAAGGCGCGCGCTCACCGCTTCACCTCCCAACTCGTCGTGCCGTCCTTATTGTCCTTGAGCGCGATGCCCTTGGCGGCGAGTTCGTCGCGGATGCGGTCGGACTCGGCCCAATTTTTTGATGCGCGGGCGGCGTTGCGGGCGGAGACGATAGAATCAACTTCTGGTTCTGTCTTTCCTATTGCAGCCAAGTGAGCTTCGCGGCTGGTTCGAAGCAATTCGCTCAAAGATGGA
>JACOWC010000144.1 GCA_016177005.1 Methylocystis sp. | reverse complement strand
CAGAGCTTTGGCCGGCAAGCCCGCTAAGACCAACGCCATTTCGTCGCCGCCACGCCACATTTAAAAAGCCTGATTGTGGTGACCGCGTGGCGGCGCGCAAACGGGCGTGCGGCGTCACTTCAGGCGGCAGTCGAAACCAGGTCGGCTGCTCCCCGGGGCCGCGAAATAGTTTTGCAACGATCTCACGGCGCCTCCTCTTCCACAAACCGTGGAAACACCGGCGTTGGCGGCGGCAGCGGCGCGCCCTCCTGGAGCGCGTTCTCCTCGCCCGCATGCGCAAAGTCCCGCTCATCCGGACCGACGTCCAAGAGATCGAGAAGCTTGCCGGCGGAATCGGGCATGAACGGCTGCAGGGGAATCGCCAGCCGGCGCAGCGTTTCGGCGGTGACGTAGAGAACAGTCTCCATGCGCGCGGGATCGGTCTTTTTCTTCGCCCACGGCTCCTCCGCGGCGAAATAGCGGTTGGCTTCGGCGACGACGCGGAAAATTTCCGCCAGCGCGTGATGCGGCACGTAATCCTCCATGGCCTCGCGCGCCTTCGCAAGGACGTCGGCCGCCTGCCCCAAAATTTCATTGTCGGCATCCGTAAGCGTATGTTTACGCGGTACGGCGCCCATACAATTCTTGGCGATCATCGACAGCGAGCGCTGGGCGAGATTGCCCAGGTCGTTGGCGAGATCGGCGTTGATGCGATTGACGATCGCCTCATGCGAATAGTTGCCGTCCTGGCCGAAGGGAATTTCCCGCAGGAAGAAGTAGCGCAACTGATCGACGCCATAGCGCTCGGCGAGCTCGATCGGATCGACGACATTGCCGAGAGACTTCGACATCTTCTCGCCTTTGGAGAAGAGGAAGCCGTGCACGACGATCTGCTTGGGCAAGGGCGCGCCCGCCGACATCAGGAACGCCGGCCAGTAGATGGCGTGAAAGCGGGTGATGTCCTTGCCGATGACGTGCGCGTCGGCCGGCCAGAACCGCGTTTTATTTCCGCCTTCCGTAAGGAATCCAGTAGCCGTTACGTAATTCGTAAGAGCATCGACCCAGACATACATCACATGCTTGGCGATGGTGTGCGGGCTTGGCGGAATCTCGATGCCCCAGTCGAAGGTCGTGCGGGAAACTGAGAGATCGGTCAGTCCCCGCTTCACAAAGGCGACGATTTCGTTCCTGTAGTGTTCGGGCGTGATGAAATCCGGATGCGCGTCGTAATGCGCCAGCAGCCTCTCGGCATAGGCCGACAGTTTGAAGAACCAGCTCTCTTCCTCGACCCATTCGACCGGCGTCCCAGTCGGCGCGAATTTCTTGCCGTCGCGCTCGGAAAGCTCGCCCTCGTCGTAATAGGCCTCGTCGCGCACCGAATACCAGCCGGCGTATTTGGACAAATAGAGATCGCCGTTCGCCGCCATGCGCCGCCAGATTTCGAGCACGGTCTCCTTGTGGCGCGCCTGCGTCGTGCGGACGATGTCGTCGGCGCGGGCGTTGAGCGCCTCGCCCATGCGGGCGAATTGCGCGGCGGTGCGGTCGGCGAGCGCCAGCGGCGCCAGCCCTTCCTTCTCGGCCGTGCGCTGCATTTTCTGTCCGTGCTCGTCCATGCCGGTGACGAACAGCACGTCGAAGCCGTCGAGCCGCTTCCACCGCGCGAAGGCGTCGGTGGCGATTCGCTCATAGGCATGGCCGATATGCGGCGCGCCATTCGCATAAGGAATGGCCGTGGTGATCATGTAGGGGGGGCGCTCGGGCATGGCTCGGGTCTAGCGCGGTTTGGGAGCGCGGGAAAGCGGGCTCCAGCGTCGCCATAGACCCGCGACTCCCCTTCCCGCCCCCCATGCGCTAAGTTGATCGCCCGGGTCGAGCGCCGGAGCACGAGTATGAGCGCATCCAAGAACGCGCCGAGAGACCTTGCGCGGCGCTTCGCCACGAAGCGCGAAGGCCGCGGCTGGCGGCGCGAGACCTTCACCCTGGAGCGGCCTGAAGCGCGGGCGAAGGCGCGCGAATGGTTCGAGCGCTTCCCCAAGGCCGCCTATATGACCGAAATCGAGTTCTGGCGCGAATTGGACGACGGCCGGATCGAATTCACCATCCGCCGGCTGCCGAGCGCAGACTGACCCGCTCCTATTCCAGACCGACGTCAGGCGTGCGCCAGCCGAGATGCTGGCCGCTGTCGACCGCGATCATCTGCCCAGTCACGCTCTTCGCCCGGCTGAGGTAGATAACGGCGTCGACCACGCCCGAAACGTCGGCGGCGCGCTCCAGAGGCACGCCGCGCGCCTCCATCTCGAACTCCCGTTCGCCAAGCGCGGCGTTCGGAAAGACCGGGCCCGGCCCCACGGCGTTGACGCGAATGCGCGGGGCGAAGGCCTGCGCCATGGTCTGCGTCGCCCCCCAAAGCGCCGATTTCGACAGCGTATAGCTGAAGTGGCGCGGCGTCAGACGCCAGACTCGCTGGTCGAGAATATTGATGATCGCGCCATTGGCGTCGGCCGGCAGCGCCGCCGCGAAATCGCGCGACAGCAGCAGCGGCGCGCGCAGATTGACCTGCATCTGCCGCTCGTAGATCTCCAGCGAGAAATCCTGCGCCGCGTCGACCTCGAAGATCGAGGCGTTGTTGACGAGGAGCCGCAGCGGTCCGAAGGCTTCGCCGGCCTGCTCGACAAGGCGCTGCGTCGAAAGGGCGTCGGCGAGGTCGGCGATCGCCGTCGTCGCGCGGCCGCCGCGCTTCCGGATCGCATGCGCCGCAAGTTCCGCCTCCTCCGCCGAGCGCGGAGAGGCGTGCAACACGACCGGCCGGCCTTCACGCGCAAACCGCTCGGCGATGGCGAGGCCGATACGGCGCGGCGCGCCGGTGACCAGCGCCGGACCGTCTGAGTCGTCGCCCTCGCTCATGCGCCTCCCCATTGTCGAAGGGCCTGGTTTAGCTTTGGGCGTCCTCGCCGTCGCCCACGTCGCCGATATGTTCGACGGAGACGACGCGCTCATCATCGGCGGTATCGAAGACAATGACGCCCTGAGCGCCGCGGCCGGCGATGCGGATGCCGTCGACCGGGCAGCGGATCAGCTGGCCGCCGTCGGTCACCAGCATGATTTCATCGCCTTGGCCCACGGGGAAAGAGGCGATAAGCTTGCCGTTCCTGGCGTTCACCGCCATGGCGACGATGCCTTTGCCGCCACGTCCGGTCGTACGATATTCGTAAGAGCTTGTACGCTTTCCGTAACCGTTTTCGGAGACGGTGAGAATGATCTGTTCGGCCGCCTGCATCTCGTAAAAGCGGGTGTCGGACAGCTCAACGGCGCCCGTCGCCTCCTCGGTCTCGGTCCCCGGCTCGAGCGAAACGTCCTCGCCCATGCGCCGGCGCAGCGCATTGGCGCGCTTCAGATAGGCGGCGCGCTCATCGCTCATCGCGTCGAAATGATTGAGAATTGAGAGCGAGATCACGCGATCATCGGGTCCCAGCGCCACGCCGCGCACGCCCATCGAGGTGCGCCCCTGAAAAACGCGAACTTCCGGCACGGCGAAACGGATGCACTGCCCGTCGCGCGTCGTCAGCAGCACGTCGTCGCGCTCGGTCGCGGTCGCGACGTCGACGATCGCTTCGCCTTCGTCGAGCTTCATCGCGATGAGGCCGTTGCGGCGCACGTCGACGAAATCCGAGAGTTTGTTGCGTCTGACCGTGCCGCTCGTCGTCGCGAAAATGACGTCGAGCGTCGCCCAGCTCGCCTCGTCTTCGGGCAGCGGCATGATGGTGGTGATCCGTTCGTCTTGCTCGAGCGGCAGCAGATTGACCAGCGCCTTGCCGCGCGCCTGCGGGGCCGAAAGCGGAAGTCGCCAGACCTTTTCCTTGTAGGCTTTGCCGAGCGAGGAAAAGAACAGCACCGGCGTATGCGTGTTGGCGACGAAGAGCCGGTGGACGAAATCCTCCTCCTTCGTCTGCATGCCGGAGCGGCCTTTGCCGCCGCGCCGCTGCGCGCGATAGGTCGAGAGCGGCACGCGCTTGATATAGCCGGCGTGCGAGACGGTGACCACCATGTCTTCGCGTGCGATCAGGTCCTCGTCCTCGACCTCGCCATCGGCCTCGACGATCTGCGTGCGGCGCGGCGTCGCGTGCGCGTCCTTCACCGCCAACAACTCTTCCTTGACGATGCCGAAGAGACGTTCGCGCGAGCGCAAAATATCGAGGTAATCGGCGATCTCGGCGGCAAGCTTGTTCAAAGCTTCGGAAATCTCTTCGCGGCCGAGCGCCGTGAGGCGCTGCAGACGCAAATCGAGAATGGCGCGCGCCTGCGCTTCCGAAAGCCGGATCGCGCCATCTTCGCTGAGCCTGTGGCGCGGATCGGCGATCAGCTCGACGAGCGGCGCCATGTCCTTCGCTGGCCAATCGCGTCCCATCAGCGCCTCGCGCGCCGCCGCGGCGTCAGGCGAGGTGCGGATAAGGCGGATGACTTCGTCGATATTCGCCACCGCGATGGCGAGGCCGACCTGCAGATGGGCGTTGTCGCGCGCCTTGTTGAGGCGAAACTTGGTGCGCCGCGTGACGACCGTCTCGCGGAAATCGACAAAGGCGCGCAGCACGTCGTGGAGCGTCATCAGCTCCGGGCGCCCGCCATTCAGCGCGATCATATTGACGGGGAAGCTCGTCTGCAACGCGGTATGGCGCCAAAGCTGGTTCAATACGACGTCGGCGACCGCCTCGCGCTTGAGTTCGACGACGATGCGCATGCCGTCGCGATCGGATTCGTCGCGCAGATCGGCGACGCCTTCGATCTTCTTTTCCCGCACCAGCTCGGCGATGCGCTCGATCAGCGCCGCCTTGTTCACCTGATAGGGAATTTCGGTGAAGATGATCGCTTCGCGATCCTTGCGCAGGGTCTCGATCTCGGACCTGGCGCGCATGATGATTGAGCCGCGGCCTGTCGCGAAGGCGTTTCGAATGCCGCCCCGCCCGAGGATCGTCGCCGCCGTCGGGAAGTCGGGCCCGGGCACGATCTCTATCAACTCCGCGACGCTGATGTCGGGCCGGTCGATCATGGCGATGCAGGCGTCGATCACTTCGCCGAGATTATGCGGCGGTATGTTCGTCGCCATGCCGACGGCAATGCCGCCGGCGCCATTGACCAGAAGATTGGGAAAGCGCGCCGGCAGGACGGTCGGCTCCTGCTCCTTGCCGTCGTAGTTCGATTGAAAGTCGACGGTGCCTTCGTCGATGTCTTCGAGCAGCGCGAGCGCCGGCTTTGCGAGTCGTGACTCGGTATAGCGCATCGCCGCAGGCGGATCGTTGTCGACCGATCCGAAATTGCCTTGCCCGTCGATGAGCGGCAGCCGCATCGAAAAGGGCTGCGCCATGCGCACAAGCGCGTCGTAGATCGCTGCGTCGCCATGCGGGTGGTATTTGCCCATCACGTCGCCGACGATGCGCGCCGACTTCACATAGGCCTTGTCTGGCGTGTGCCCGTTCTCGTGCATCGAAAACAGGATGCGCCGATGCACCGGCTTTAAGCCGTCGCGGACGTCCGGCAGCGCGCGCGACACGATGACGCTCATCGCGTAATCGAGATAGCTGCGCTTCATCTCGTCGGTGATCGAAACCGGCTTTATGTCGGAGCCGGGCTTGTCGGAATCGTCTTTTTTGGTGTCGTCGTCGGCCAAGTGAGCGCCAGTTCAAGGATAGCGTTTAGCTGACATGTCTATAGGCGATTCGAGCGGGCGACGCCAGTATTAGCGGTTTATGAATAACAATGTATTTCAAATGCTTATCGTCCTATTCGCCGTCCTTTTGCGATCGACGCCGGGCTTTTGGCGTTTTGCGCTTGCCTGCGGCCGGCTTCGGCCTTTTCGGGCCCGCCCGGAAGGCGGCTTCCACCGCCGATTTGGCCCAGAAAACGAGTTCGTCGGCGTCCTCGAGCGCCTGGTCGGGGAGACTCCAATAGGAGAGGGTGATCGGCCGGTCTTTGCCCTGGTAGATGAAAGGCCGTGAGCCCGCCTCTTGAAACTGCGGCGCGCTAAGGCGGTCGGCCTTCAGGTAGATTTCGCCGCCGGCTTCAATGGCGAAGAACAGGCCGTCGGCGTAAACGCCATGGCCGCCGAACATGCGCTTCACGGAAACCGCGGCAAAGGGGGCGAAAAGCTCTTCGATGCGCGCGCGCTCCATGAGCCGCTCCAGTGAATTCAGGACCTTCCGATCTCCGACGCGGCGCCGAGCTTTTCCGGGTCGGCCGGCTTCAACTCGACGCTCTCGCCGCAGCCGCAGGCCGACGTCTGATTGGGGTTTTCGAACACGAAGGTCGAGGAGAACTGGGTCGTCTTCACATCCATCGTCGTGCCGAGGAGATAGAGCACCGCCGCGGCGTCCACGATCACGCGACCGCCTTCGACGTCGATGACCTCGTCGCCCGTCTTCGGCTCGGCGATCTCCATTTTGTAGGACATGCCGGCGCACCCCCCCTTCTCCACCGAGACTCGCAGCCCCTTCCCCTCGGCGGCCGTCGCCAGCAGCCCGCGCACGCGCGCCGCGGCGGCGGGGCTGACGTTCATCACGCTCATTTTCGGCATGGATGTCATCATAAAATCATTCCTGTTGAGCGCGCGCCCCTCACCACATATCGAGCGCAACGCGCGCTTCGTCCGACATGCGGCTTTGATCCCAGGGCGGATCGAACACCATATTCACCTTGACGTCGCTGACGCCAGGCACGGCGCCCACCGCATTCTTGACCCACATCGGCATTTCGCCCGCCACCGGGCAGCCCGGCGCGGTCAGAGTCATGTCGATCTCCACGAGCCCATCATCCGAAATGTCGACCCGGTAGATGAGGCCAAGCTCATAGATATCGGCCGGAATTTCCGGATCATAGACAGTCTTCAACGCCTTCACGATGTCGTCTGTCAGCCGCTCATTCTCAATGGCCTGCGACGTTCGGACGGCTGCCGCGCGTTCGGTTTCGCTTGTGTCGGGAGCATCGTTCATGAACACGAAATTCTCCTCAGGCGAAAAGAGCGCGGGCCCTGTCCAGCGCCTCCGCCAACCGGTCGATCTCCTCGCGCGTGTTGTAGAGCGCGAAGGACGCGCGACAGGTCGAGGTGACGCCGAGGCTGGAGAGAAGCGGCATGGCGCAATGCGTTCCAGCGCGCACCGCGATGCCGGAACGATCAATCACCGTGGCGATGTCGTGAGCATGCGCCGACGCCATGTCGAAGGAAACGATCGGTCCCTTGTCCGGCGCCTGCCCATAGATTCTCAGCCCCTCGATGCGCGACAGTCTTTGATGGGCGTAAGCGGTCAGTCCCGCTTCATGCTCGCGGATCGCGTCCCGGCCGATGCGCTCCATATAGTCGAGCGCAGCGCCCAGCCCCACGGCCTGGGCGATCGACGGCGTGCCGGCTTCGAAGCGATGCGGCGGATCGTTATAGGTCACGTCGTCGCGCGTCACGGTTTCGATCATCTCGCCGCCGCCGCAGAAAGGCGGCAGCGCCTCGAGCCATTTACGCTTTCCGTAAAGCGCGCCGATGCCGGTCGGGCCATAGAGCTTGTGGCCGGTCACCACGTAGAAATCCGCGTCGAGGGCGCGCACGTCGACGTCAAGATGCACCGCACCCTGGGAACCGTCGACGCAGAGCGGAACGCCATGGGCATGCGCGATGCGGGCGACGTCGGCGATTGGCGTCGGCGCGCCGAGCACATTCGACATATGGGTGAGCGTCACGATTTTGGTGCGCTTCGAAAGGAGCTTCTCGAAAGCGTCAAGATCGAAGCGGCCGTCTTCATCGACCTCGAGCCATTTCAGAACGGCGCCCTTGCGCTCGCGCAGGAAATGCCAGGGAACGATGTTGGAGTGATGCTCCATCACCGAAAGGATAATCTCGTCGCCTTCGCCGATATGCGCTTGGCCAAAGGAGGACGCGACGAGATTCAAGGCTTCGGTCGCGCCGCGGGTAAAAATGATTTCGTCGGTCGATTCCGCGTTGAGGAAGCGGCGAACCGTTTCGCGCGCGCCCTCGAATGCCTCGGTAGAGGCGTTGGCGAGATAATGCAGGCCGCGATGCACATTGGCGTATTCATGCTCGTAAAACTGCGTCAGCCGATTGATCACGGCCCGCGGCTTTTGCGCCGAGGCGGCGTTGTCGAGATAGGCGAGCGCCTTTCCATAGGGACGCTCGGCAAGAATCGGGAAGTCGGCCCGAACCGTTTCGATATCGTAAGCTGTCTGAATGCGCGCAATCTCGTTCATCGGCTGATCCTTCGAGAGAGCCAGGCGCTGACGCGCTCGCTCAGGAACGTCTTCAACTGCTCGTCCTCGAGCGTCGCCATCGCCTCATTGGCGAAGCCCTCGATGAGCAAGGCTTCGGCTTCCCGGCGCGGCAGTCCACGCGCGCAGAGATAAAACAACTGATCCTTGTCGAGCCTGCCGCACGTTGCGCCATGGCCGCACTGTACGTCGTCGGCGAAAATTTCGAGCTCCGGCTTGTTGTTCATCGTCGCCTGATCGGAGAGCAGCAGCGCTTTCGACTGCATCGCGCCGTCGGTCTTCTGCGCGCCCGGTCGCACGATGACCTTGCCTTGAAATACGCCAACGCTCTGATCGTCGAGAATATTGCGAAAAACTTCACGGCTTTGTCCGGAGGGCTTCGCATGGTCGACG
The DNA here is from genome assembly GCA_016177005.1 of Methylocystis sp. Classification (GTDB taxonomy): domain Bacteria; phylum Pseudomonadota; class Alphaproteobacteria; order Rhizobiales; family Beijerinckiaceae; genus Methylocystis. Next base: position 2,038 of record JACOWC010000144.1, on the reverse strand, counting down.
ATCAGGGTCGTGTCGGCGTGCAGCAGCCCGCGTCCGAGGGTCGCGCCACTGAACACGGCGCTCGCCTTCTCGCCGTCGAGGCGCGCGAAGATCTGCCGGCGATGCAGGCCTTCGCCCTCGATCAGAGCGATGGAATTGATCGTCGCGTTCGCCTCGAGATGCGCAAGCAGCGAGGCGACGCGGATCGCGCGATCGACGCCGCCTGAAAGATGCGTCACGAGATCGACGCGCGCGTTCGGCGCCAATCGAATCACGAGCGCGCCATTGTCCTGAGCCGGCGCCGCCGACAGCGCGCCAAGCGTTTCGATCAAGGTCGCCTGAGCGCCCTCGCCCAGCATGACGAGCGCGCGCGTATAGGTCGACTGCGCCGCTTCCGCGGACGTGAACGTCGCCAGTTCGATCGCGCGCTCGATTCGGACGCCCGGCGCAATCTGAATGACGACGCCGTCCTGCATCAGCGCCGCGTTGAGCGCGAGGATCGGGTCCTGCGCGCCAATATCGGCGCCGGCGAGCGCCGACATGACATGCGGCTCTCCTTGCGTCAGCGCGTCGCGCAGCGATTTTACGGCGACGCCATCGGGAAGCCGCGCGATATCCGAGAGATCGGGCCGGAAAACGCCGTCGAGCGTGACGAGCCGCAGCGAGTCATGCGCGCGCGGCAGCGCCAATGCGGCGTGCGAAGCGGTGGCGAGCGGCGCCGGCTTGCTCATCGCCGTTTTGAAATCCGTGTAGTGCCAGGACTCGACGCGGCGGTTCGGCAGGCCGAGTTCCGAGAACGCCGCCCAAGCGGCGGCGCGCAGGCGCGGCGCGCCCTTGTCGCGCATCTCTTCGTAGAAGGAGGAAAGCGTCGCATCCGCTTCGCTCGCCAGCTTGATCATCGCCTCACGCTGCCTCTTGTGCGATGTAATCCTGATATCCGCGCTCTTCGAGCTCCTGAGCAAGTTCCGGGCCGCCCGACCGCATGATCAGCCCCTGCGCCATCACATGCACGGTGTCGGGCCTGATATAGTCGAGAAGGCGCTGATAATGCGTGATGACGACGAAGGCGCGCTCGGGCGAGCGCAACGCATTGACGCCGTCCGCGACGACGCGCAGCGCGTCGATGTCCAGCCCCGAATCCGTCTCATCCAGAATGGCGAGACGCGGCTGTAGAAGCGCCATCTGCAGGATTTCCATCCGCTTTTTCTCGCCGCCGGAGAAGCCGGCGTTGAGCGGCCGGCGCAGCATGTCCTGCGAAACGCCGAGCGACGCCGCGGCCTCCTTGACGCGCTTCATGAACTCCGGCGTCTGCAATTCGGGTTCGCCGCGGGCGCGGCGCTGCGCGTTGAGCGCCGCCTTGAGAAAGGTCATGGTCGCGACGCCGGGAATTTCGACCGGATATTGGAAGGCGAGAAAAATGCCCTTGGCGGCGCGCTCAGCGGGGTCGAGGTCGAGAAGGTTTTCTCCGTTGAGACGCACTTCGCCTTTGGTTACGTCGTAACCTTCGCGGCCGGCGATCACGTAGGAGAGCGTCGATTTGCCGGTCCCGTTCGGCCCCATGATCGCCGCGACTTCGCCGGCCTTTACGCTGAGCGTAAGGCCCTTGAGAATTTCGCGCTCGCCGACGGCGACGTGCAGGTCCTTGATTTCGAGCATTGTCAAATCCCGAATATTTTATTCGTCATTGCGAGCGAAGCGAAGCAATCCAGAGAAGTGGCGCTACCGATGGATTGCTTCGTCGCTTCGCTCCTCGCAATGACGAGCAATCCAGGGGATAGGTCCATCACCCCACGCTCCCCTCTAGTGAAATCGAGATCAGCTTCTGCGCTTCGACCGCGAACTCCATCGGCAGCTGCTGCAGCACGTCGCGCACGAAGCCGTTGACGATCAGCGCCGTCGCCTCTTCCGCCGTCAGTCCGCGCTGCATCGCGTAGAACAGCTGGTCCTCGGAAATCTTCGAGGTCGTCGCCTCATGCTCGAACTGCGCGCTCGGGTTCCTCGATTCGATATAGGGAACCGTATGCGCCCCGCACTCATGGCCGATCAGCAGACTGTCGCA
>JACOWC010000143.1 GCA_016177005.1 Methylocystis sp. | reverse complement strand
CTTCGAAGCCGGCTCTTACGAGGAAATTCCGCACGACAATGTGCGCAAGGCGATCGCCCGGCGGCTGACCGAAGCGATCCAGACCATTCCGCATTTCTATCTCAACATCGACTGCGAGATCGACGCGCTGCTGCGCCTGCGCGAGGACTATAATTCCGCCGCGCCGCTTGGACCGGACGGTAAGCCGGCGTGGAAAACCTCGGTCAACGATTACGTGGTCAAGGCGCTGGCGATCGCCTTGCAGCGCAAGCCCGAGGCGAATGTCACCTATACACCGGACGCTTTGCTGCGCCACAAATCCTCGGATATCGGCGTCGCGGTGTCGATTCCGGGCGGCCTCGTTGCGCCGATCATCCGCGACGCGCAGGCGAAATCGGTGCGCGAGATTTCCGACGAGATCAAGGAGCTTGCCGGGCGCGCCCGCGCGCGCAAGCTGAAGCCGCATGAATATGAAGGCGGCGTGTCGGCCGTGTCCAATCTCGGGATGTACGGCGTGCAGAGCTTCACGGCGGTGATCAATCCGCCGCAGTCGACGATCCTTGCGGTCGGGCAGGGCGAGCAGCGCATGATCGTGAAGAACGGCGCGCCGATCGTTGCGACAATGATGAGCGTCACGCTGTCCTGCGATCACCGCGCCGTCGACGGGGCGCTCGGCGCCGAGCTTTTGGCGGAGTTCAAACAATTCATCGAACATCCGGCGATGATGTTCGCGTGAGAATGGGCGACTTGCAGCTGCAATCGACCCTGAACTGACCCGTCCGCCGGCGCAGGGGGAAGGCGATTGTTGCGGCGCGCGGATGGACGGTGGACGCTAGTCGCGGCATATGCCTTGCCTAGAATAGCTCTAAACAGGCAAGGAGCGGGCGCGTGGCGACGGAAGCTGACATATTGAAGGCGCTGGACGGGCTTTACGGTCCGGGCGGGGCGCCGCTCGCGGGCGCCGTGAGCGGCATTAATCTGTCGGGCGCGAAGGCCTTCGTTTCCCTGGCGGGCGACCCAGGCCACACACAGGCCTGGGAGGCGGCGAGGGTCTCGGCCGAACGCGCGATCAAGGCCGCGCCGGGAATCGAGCAGGCGATCGTGACCTTGACCGCCGAACGCGCGCCGCGCGCCGAAACGCCGCCGCACGACCATGCGCACGGCGCCGGCGCGCCGCCGCATCAGCGCAGGGGCGGCATTCCGGCGCTCGAAAAAATCCGGTTCATTATCGCCGTCGCCTCGGGCAAGGGCGGCGTCGGCAAATCGACGACGTCGGCCAATCTCGCGCTCGGCCTCGCCGCGCAGGGCTGGCGAGTCGGCCTGCTCGACGCCGACGTCTATGGCCCCTCGATGCCTCGGCTTTTCGCCCTGACCGACAAACCGAAAGTCGATGGCGGCAAGCTCGTTCCGCTCGAAGCCTATGGCTTGAAAATCATGTCGATGGGTTTTCTTGTCGATGAGAACATTCCGATGGTCTGGCGCGGTCCGATGGTGTCGCAGGCGATTTCACAGATGCTCGGCGAAGTCGCCTGGGGAGAGCTCGATGCGCTCGTGATCGACATGCCGCCGGGGACGGGCGACGTTCAGCTCACCATCGCGCAGCAGGTCCCGCTCGCCGGCGCGGTGATTGTTTCGACGCCGCAGGATTTGGCGCTGATCGACGCGCGCCGCGCCGTCGCCATGTTCCAGAAAGTCGAGGCGCCAATTCTCGGCGTCATTGAAAATATGAGCTACTTCCTGTGCCCCCATTGCGGCGGCCGCTCGGAAATCTTCGCCCATGGCGGCGCGCGCCATGACGCCGAACAGATGGGCGTGCCTTTTCTTGGCGAAGCGCCGCTGGATATCAAAATTCGTGAAACCTCGGATGCCGGCCGCCCCATAGTCGCTGCGGAACCCGACAGTCCGCAAGCCGCCGTCTATCTCAATCTCGCCGCGAAGGTGAAGACGCTGCTCGAAACGCAGAAGCGGCGCGCAGCGCCGCAGATCGTCGTCGGCTGAAACGACGCGCGCGCAAAAAAAGACGCGCCTCCGGTTCAGGAGGCGCGCCAGGCAGGCCGATCGCCGCCGGCCGTCAGGGAGCGCTGTGTTTCAGAAATGACTGGGGATCCAGGAATTATCGCCTGCATCCCACTTGTAGTTGTAACCGACCGTGAACTGGGTGGCGCGTCCCCAGGCGGTAATTATGGCGTTCGTATTATAATGGGGAAGAACATTCAGCGGAACTGGAGGAAAGAACGCGCGGCCGACGAAGGGCGCGTTTTCGAAGTAGCTGACCGAATTTTTGAAGTCATAAATCGCCGCGAAATCGATCGACGAATTCTTCGTCAGCTGATAGCCGAAGCCGCCGGTGACCGAGTGAGCGCCGACAAGAGGCGCCAGCGCCGCAAGCGTGGCGGAGCGCTCTCTCATCAGCAAGGTTGAGTAATGGTAGCCCGCGCGCAAGCTCAGCTCGGGCGTGGCGCGCCATTCGGCGCCGAATGAGGCGGAGTCGGTGTCGCGCCAATCAAAGCCGCTGCCGCCATATGCGCCGAATGACCCGTACCAGATGGGAAAGCTCGCATAACCGGCGGTGGTCGCGGAATAGAAGATGTGTCTCCAGTCGGCCATCAGCGTGAGGTTGGGCAGCACGTCTAAGGCGACGCCGGCGATGACGGTCGCCGGAATGTCGAAACTGCCCTGGTCCGCGATAAGTCCTCGATATTTGTTGAAACGCGACATGAACATGGGCGTCGCGCCGGCGAAGCCAAAGCGCAGTTCCTTCGTCGCGCGCCATTCGAAGCCGACGCGGAAGCCGCCCCCGACCGACCAATCATAGGCCATGTCGGAAAAGTTGTACATGTTGGACGAGTAGGGAGAGAGGATTTTCAGTCCCTGCGCGTTGAACATCTGGATCGCCAGCGTGGGTGAGAAGCCCACAGTGATCGGACCGAATTTTCTAGCGTAGACGGCGCTCACAAACGACTGCTGAAGGTCGAGCCCGGCCCAGCCGCCGCCGAGGATGCCGCCGAACGAAGGAGCGACCGTAATCACGCCTCCCGGGCCTGCTTTGACCGGAGGCTTGAAATGCCCGAAGTCATAGGAGGTATTGAGTCCGCCGTTGCCGTAAGTGGCGACGCCCCATGCGGACTCGGCGTCGATCGGCTGGACATAGGCGCCGTTTGGCACGGGAAAGATGGGTCGACCGCTTCTCACGTCGCCAGGCGCGAGGACCAGCGGCAGCCCTGTGGTCGAGTAGCCGCGTTCGGGCAGGTTTGCCGCGAGGCCGACCTGAAACATCCGTTCGAGTCCGACAATGCCGGCCGGGTTGATCGACATGGCCATTGCGTCTCGCGAGTCCGCGACGCCGGCGCCGCCCAAGGCTCTCTGACGCGGACCGTAACCTGTAAGGAAATACCCGTCGGCGCCGAAGGCGAGCGAGGGCGCGAGCGCTGCGACCGTCGCCAGGGTGAAGAGGATTCTACGGGAAATCAACTTGTTCATTGATCGCGGCGTTCGCCTTTCGCGCCGAACTTCGACGCATGTTCACACTGCCGTCAGATTACCAGACCCTCTCGCCTTGAGCGCTAAATTCATTGCACATTCATAGAATTCTTCCGTCTGTAACGTCTTTGCAACACAATGCTTATCGTCATCGGAGTCTGATTGCGCGTCCTAACCCAAGTCGACATTCAGCGCGGCATCCCCGCGCTGCGCCGAGGGCGTCGGATAGAGCAGCCGTCGCCAAATTCCGTACCAGCTTCCAGCGATCGCAGCGAGCGTCAGCGCCAGAACGAGTTTTGGCCAACTCGGCGGCTCGAAGTGGAGAAGTTCTGACGCCAGCGGCGCGTAAAGGCTCGCCGCCACCATCGCGGAGGCCGCGCCGGCGACGAGCCAAAACGCGAGATTGGCGCGCGAAAACAGCGAGGCGCCGCGCGGCAGCGCATCCGAAAGCGCAAGGACGAGATTGCTCGCGACAAGGGTTGCGAAGGCGAGACCACGCGCCTGCGCCTCAGGCGCGCCAAAGCCATTGTCGATGACATAGACCGACATGACGGCCAGGTAGACCACGAACCCTTGCAAGAAACCGAGCCAGAGTTCGCGCGCGCCGAAAAGCGGCTCATCGCGTCTGTGAGGCGGTTTGAGCATGGCGTCCGGCTCATTGGGCTGCGACTCGAAAACGAGCGCGCAGGTCGGATCAATGATCAGCTCCATCAACACGACATGCGCGGGCAGCAGCAGAGGGGGCAGGCCCATCAGGATCGGGGTCAGGGCGACGCCGGCGATGGGAATGTGGATTGCCGTCACATAGGTGAGCGCGCGCCGGAGATTGGCGAAGATGCGCCGGCCGAGCGCGACGCCGACGACAATTGAGGGAAAACTGTTGTCAAGCAGAACGATATGCGCAGCCTCGCGCGCGACGTCCGAACCGCGCTGGCCCATGGCGATGCCGATATGCGCCGCCGCCAGCGCCGGACCGTCGTTGACGCCGTCTCCCGTCATGGCGACGATATGGCCGTCGGATTTGAACGCCTCGACGAGCGCAAGCTTGCTCGTCGGCGTCACGCGGGCGAAGACCCGAATGTCGCGAATTTTTTCAGGAAGGCGTTCGCCGGGCGTCGCCGCGATCTCCGCGCCGGCGATCACGCCGGCGTCAGAATCAAGTCCGGCCTGACGCGCGATGGCGAGCGCCGTCGCAGGATAGTCGCCGGTGATCATCGCCACCGCGACGCCCGCGCGGCGCGCCGCCGCGACGGCGGCGGGGACGTCTTCGCGCAGCGGATCCTCAAAGCCCAGCAGCCCGACGAAGTTGAATGACGCCGCCTCTGGCGGCGGCGCTTGCGGCAGCGGCGCCGTCGTCGCCACGGCAAGCACGCGCAGGCCGCGATGCGCGAGATCGTCGATCCGAATCTGAAGCCGTGCGCGCTCGACGTCCGCGACTTGCGCGAGCTTGAAGATCGTCTCCGGCGCGCCCTTCGCGGCGTAGCTCTCGCCTGTGTCATCGCGCCAGCATTGAATGAAGGCGAGGAGGTCAGGGCGGATCGGGAAACTGCGAATGGGCGCGGCGTCCGCCGCCACGCCGGCATCCGCCGCGAAGGCGTGAACGGCGCGATCCATCGGATCGACGGGATTTGTCGACGACGCGCACAGGGCGGCGCGGATCAGCATGCGAGGCGTAGAGTCCGCGCGCGGCGCATCGCTCGCATCGTCGTCGTCGGCGACGGCGAAAGCCACGCGCATGCGGTTCTGCGTGAGCGTTCCGGTCTTGTCGACGCAAAGGATCGATGTTGACCCCAGCGTTTCGGTCACTGAAGAGCGGCGCACGAGCACGTTGCGGCGCGCCAGCCGGTAGGCGCCGAGCGCGAGAAAGATCGCGAGCACCATCGGAAATTCTTCCGGCAAAAGGCCGATGGCGAGCGTGATGCCGGCGATGGCGCCTTCGAACCAGTCGCCATGCACCAGCCAATAGGCAAGGAAGACGAGCACGCAGAAAATGAGGGCGAAGGCGCCGAGCGTGGCGACCAGCCTGCTGGTCCGTTGTTGCAGAGGACTTGGCTCGCTTTCGATGGCCGCGAGCGACGCGCCGAGACGGCCCATTGCCGTACGCGCGCCGGTGCGAACGACCTCGGCCATTCCCGATCCGCGCGCAATCATCGTTCCCGCAAAAATATAAGGCGTGCCTTCGCCGCCTGGATCGGGAAAATCCGCCGGACGTTCGCCTCCGGCGAGGGTCTTCATCACCGTGGCTGACTCGCCGGTGAGAAGCGACTCGTCGACGACGAGCGCATCGCCGCCGATCAGCAGCGCGTCCGCCGGCGCGCGCTCCCCTTCGCCGACGAGAATGAGATCGCCGGGCACGAGATCGCGCGCAGGGATGCGACGCTCGACGCCGTCGCGCAGACAGGTCGCGGTGGGCTCTGCTAGCCGGTTGAGCGCCTCAAGCGCGCGCTCGGTTCGCAGCTCCTGCAGCACGACAAGGGTGATCGACGCGCCTGCGCCGGCCACCATGAACAGGCCTTCGCCAAGATCGCCGACGAAAAGATAGAGCAGCGCGGCCGAGGCGAGCAGAAAGAACATCGGTTCTTTCAGCGTGCGCAGCGCGATCGCCAATACGCCCGGCGGAGGCGCCTTCGGCGGCTCATTCGGGCCGTATTCGATAAGACGCCGGGCGGCTTCCTTCGACGTCAGGCCCTGGAAATCTAAATTTCTCATATGTCTGGGCTCGCCGGGGCTATACGCTATTTTGCCGGTATCGCCACGCGAACTTGCGACACGAGTGTGAACGCGGTAATTTTTCCATAATGGCGAGGGGCGCCGCAAGCGCGGCTGAGAAGCACCCGTCGAACCTGATCCGGGTCATGCCGGCGTAGGGAAGGCCAGCGAAAAGCGAACGGCGCCTCGCGTCGACGCTATGATAGCGCGTCCGTCCTTCGTCTTCCTGACCGAGCATCCGCTTCCCTTGACGAAGCGCGATGAAGGAGCGCGAGCATGAATATTCACGACAAGCGCCTGCCGGCGAGCGTCACCACCGGAGCAATCGGCAAATCGCGCAAGGTCTATGCTTCGCCGAACGGGCGCGGCGACATTCGCGTTCCCTACCGCGAAATCCCGCTTCATCCGTCTTCGGGCGAGCCGCCGCTTCGGGTCTACGACTCCTCAGGCCCCTATACTTGCGCGTCGTTTACGCCCGACCTTTCGGCGGGGCTTCCGTCCGCGCGCCCCTGGCTGGCGGCGCGCGCCGGTCTCGAAACGTACCAAGGCCGCGCCATCAAGCCCGAGGATAATGGGTTCGCCGAAGGCGAGCGCCTGGTCCCGCCGTGCCCCGCCACGCGCAGGCTGTATCGCGCGGCGGTCGGAGAGCCGGTCACTCAGCTTGAGTTTGCCCGCGCGGGGATCGTCACGGAAGAGATGATCTACGTCGCGCATCGCGAGAATCTCTGCCGCGAGCGCGCGCTCGATGTCGCCAAAGAGCGCATCGCCGACGGCGAGAGCTTCGGCGCCGCCATTCCGGAATTCGTGACGCCCGAGTTTGTGCGCGATGAAGTCGCGCGCGGCCGCGCCATCATTCCGGCCAACATCAATCATCCGGAGCTCGAGCCGGTCGTCATCGGGCGAAACTTCCTGGTGAAGGTCAACGCTAACATCGGCAATTCGGCCGTGACCTCTTCCGTCGCGGAAGAAGTCGAAAAGATGGTGTGGGCGATCCGCTGGGGCGCCGACACGGTGATGGACCTGTCGACCGGCCGCAACATTCACAACACCCGCGACTGGATCATCCGCAACGCCTCCGCGCCGATCGGCACCGTGCCGATCTATCAGGCTTTGGAGAAGGTTGGCGGCGACGCGCTCAAGCTCGATTGGGAAGTTTTCAAGGACACGCTGATCGAGCAGGCGGAGCAGGGGGTGGATTATTTCACCATCCATGCCGGCGTAAGGCTCGCCTATGTGCCGCTCACCGCCAGTCGCGTCACCGGCATCGTTTCGCGCGGCGGCTCGATCATGGCGCGCTGGTGCCTCTCCAAGCACAAGGAGAGTTTCCTTTACGAGCGCTTCGACGAAATCTGCGACATCATGCGAAAATATGACGTGTCCTTCTCATTGGGCGACGGATTGCGTCCGGGCTCCAACGCCGACGCCAATGACGCGGCCCAATTCGCGGAGCTGGAGACGCTCGGCGAACTGACGAAAATCGCCTGGGACAAGGGCTGTCAGACGATGATCGAAGGCCCCGGCCATGTGCCGATGCACAAGATCAAGGCCAATATGGAGAAGCAGCTCAGCGTCTGCGGCGAGGCGCCGTTCTATACGCTCGGGCCGCTCGTCACCGACATTGCGCCGGGCTACGATCACATCACGTCAGGCATCGGCGCGGCGATGATCGGCTGGTTCGGCACCTCTATGCTGTGTTACGTAACGCCTAAAGAGCATCTCGGCCTGCCGGATCGCGACGACGTGAAGACCGGCGTCATCACCTATCGCATCGCCGCGCATGCGGCCGATCTCGCCAAGGGCCATCCCGCGGCGCGCGAACGCGACGACGCGATGAGCCGGGCGCGCTTCGACTTCCGCTGGGAGGATCAGTTCGAGATCGGGTTAGATCCCGACACCGCGCGCGAATTCCATGACGAGACGCTGCCCAAGGAGGCGCATAAGGTCGCGCATTTCTGTTCGATGTGTGGGCCGAAATTCTGCTCGATGCAGATCACGCGAGATCTCCGCGAAGAAGCGGCGCAGATCGCCGCGCGCGAAAAGGGCATGGCGGAGAAGGCGGAAGAGTTTTTGGAGAAGGGCGCGGAGATTTACATCGAGGCGAAGTAGGGTCGCACCCCACCCGGTTCGCTTCCTGCGCCGGGTGGGGAACGTTCGGTTTTTCCTTCTCCCGCTTGAGTGAAGGCATGCCCCCTCCCCAACCCTCCCCCGCTGTCGCGGGAGAGGGGGCGGATTGCGCGCTTGATGCGGATTTCCGAACAAGCCAAAGCCAGTCGACAAGCTCCGCCCGCCGCCGAAGTCTCCGCATCTCTATGAAGCGCGGCGCCAGACTCCCTCTCCCGCAAGCGAAGCGCCGCGGGGGAGGGCTGGGGAAGGGGCGCGCCGAGCCGTCTTGCGCCGCCAATCCACGAGCATATGCTGCCTTCGAGCGCCATTGCCCCGGAGTTGGAATTGCCGGACGAATTTCAGGCTTTCTTTTCATACGCTCGCGCGGATGCGGTTCTTGATCCGAAACTGTTCGAGGCCTTCTCGAATGAGCTTGCCGCGCGCGTTACCGGAAAGCTTGTCAACGCAAAGCTCAGCGTGTGGCGTGACACTCACAAGATCGAAACCGGCGATCAATGGAACGCGACGATCGAGCAGGCGCTGAAGGCCTCGCAACTGCTGATCGTGATGTTGTCGCCGAATTGGCTTAAGTCGGACTATTGCCGCAAGGAATTTGACGTCTTCATGAGCGTCGAGCCGGCGCCGAAGACATTTTGTCATTCCATTGCTTGTTCACGGCGTCGCGGAAGAGCGGCCGTATCTCAATTCCGTTCAACAGGCCGCGCTCGACGCGTTGATGGCGCGCCAGTTCAAGCCGGTTCTCGCGGAAGACTTTCTTCAGAAAAGCCAGCAGCAAATGAGTGCGCTCGTGGCCGAGGTGGCGACGCATGTCAAAGGCAAGATCGACGTGCTGCGCAAGCAAGGCGGCGAACCCATGAGGATAAGCGGCGGCGTCGCGGCAACAACGCCCGATCGCCACGACATCTCCCGCATCGATTCTTACGCGCCGGAAAAGCTCATCGGCCGCGAGGCGGAAACCAAGATCATCGACGACGCCTGGGCGGCCGCCGTTCGCTGCGACGCGAAGCGTCCGCGAATTCTCACCTTTGTCGCGATGGGCGGCGAGGGCAAGACCTCGCTTGTCGCCGACTGGGCCGTGCGAAAACAGGTCGACGGCTGGCCGGACTGCGAGGCGGCTTTCGCCTGGTCGTTCTACTCTCAGGGAGCGCGTGACCAATATGCCGGCGATTCCGATCTCTTCCTCGCCGAAGCGTTGAAGTTCTTTGGCGGCGAGGCGAAGGAGGGCGAGGGCGCCGTCGAAAAGGCGAAGCGCCTCGCAAGACTGATCGGCGAAAAACGCGCGCTGCTCATTCTCGACGGGCTGGAGCCGCTGCAATATCCGCCGACATGGTCGCCGCCGGGAGAACTCAAGGACGACGCCATGGCCGCGTTGCTCAAGGCGCTCGCGGCCAACGGCAAAGGCCTCTGCCTCGTCACCACGCGCTACTCGATCCCCAATCTGAAGGCCTATCGTGACGCCAGCGCGCCGGAAGTCGATTTGAAGCGTCTGCCGAAGGAAGCCGGCGCGCATCTTTTGAAAATGCTCGGCGTCGTCGGGACGCAGAACGAGCGTGAAGCGCTTTCCGAAGACGCCAAAGGCCATGCGCTGACCTTGACCCTGATCGGCGGCTATTTGCGCGACGCGCACGGCGGCGACATTCGCAAGCGCGATCTCTTCAACCTCGCCGAAGCGGACGAAGAAGAGCAGGGCGGCCACGCCTTTCGCGCGATGGCCGCCTATGTGCGATGGTTCGAGCAGGACAAAGGCGGCCGACGTTCGCTCGGCATGCTGCGGCTCATGGGCCTTTTCGATCGGCCGGCCGATTTCGGGTGCCTTCGCGCCCTTTGGAGAGGGCCGGAGATTAAAGGACTCACAGAGCCGATCGTCGGTCTCAGCGAGGCGCATCGCAACATCGCGATCAAGCGGCTCGAAGATGCGAAGCTTCTCACCGTCAATCGCGACGCGGGCGGCGCGCTGGTCTCGCTCGACGCGCATCCGCTGCTGCGCGAATATTTTGCCAAAGAGCTGCGCGAGAAAAATCCGGAAGGCTGGAAGGCGGCGCATAAGCGGCTGTACGAACATCTTTGCGCGACGGAGACGGACAAGAAGGAAGCGCCGACGCTCGACGATCTGCGCCCGCTCTATCAGGCCGTGGCGCATGGTTGTCACGCGGGACTGCAGCAGAAGGCGTGCGTTGAGGTTTATGGTGACCGCATATTGCGCGGAACCGAATTCTACAGCGCGAGAGAACTCGGCGCCTTCGGCGCCGATCTCGCGCCCGCTCAATCATGGCTGCTGAGCGAAGCCGCTAATCGCCTGCGTGGGCTGGGACGGCTGCGCGAAGCGGTGGAGCCGATGCGGGCGGGGCGCGATTGGTATGTCGAAGCAAAAGATTGGAAAAACGCCGCCATCTCCGCCGGCAATATCAGCGAACTGGCGCTGACGCTGGGCGATGTGGCGGCGGCGGCGCGCGCCGGCGCCGAAAGCGTCGATCATGCCGACCGCAGCGGCGACGACTTTCAGCGTATGAGCAAGCGCACGACCCATGCCGACGCGCTGCATCAGCAGGGCGCTTTTGACGAGGCGCGGGCGCTGTTCGAAAAAGCCGAGGCGATGCAGAAGGAAATGCAGCTGCTCTATTCGTTGTGGGGTTTTCGCTATTGCGATTTTCTGCTCGGAGCGGCCGAGCGCGCGACGTGGAAACGCGTCCTTTTACCCTGCGCCAACAGCGAGGCGAGAGGCTTGCAAAACCCTCCGTCATTGCGAGCCGAAGGCGAAGCAATCCAGAGCGGTGGTGCGGTTTCTGGATTGCTTCGCTCCGCTCGCAATGATGATGCTGAGACATTAGCGCTGCTGCTCGACGCCTGCGCCGATGTCGCCAAGCGCGCCGAGCAGACACTGATATGGGTCACGAGCCAAAAATGGCGTCTCGACTTCGCCCTCGATCATCTCACTCTCGCGCGCGCCGCGCTTTATGCGGCGATGCTGTGCGGCGCGGCGCCTGACGGCGCCCATGTCCACGCGGCGGCGAACGGATTGCGCGACGCGGGACAAAAGGACCACCAGCCGCGCGGTTTGCTCACCCGCGCCCTCTACCGCGCCGTCGTTGGCGACTTTCCCGGCGCGCAGGACGACCTCGACGAGGCCTATGAGATCGCCGAGCGCGGGCCGATGAAGCTCTTTCTCGCCGACATTCATCTCCATCGCGCGCGGCTCTTCGGGCTCTATGCCAAGAGGCCGGAAAAATATCCGTGGGAGTCGCCGCAGCATGACCTCGCCGAGGCCCGGCGGCTCGTCGAAGAATGCGGCTATTGGCGGCGCAAGGAGGAGCTGGCGGACGCCGAAGCGGCGCTGCGGGCGTTGGCGCGTCCGCTCGGCTGAACCTGCAGGAAGGGAGTCCAAAGATTCATGCGGCGAAGCAAGGCCGCTTACGGCGCCCGCCATTTCAGGCCGGGAAAGCGCGCGAAATCGCGATCAAGAGTGATCCATTCGCAATCCCACTCGATGGCGAGCGCGGCGAACCATGCGTCGGTCGCCATGGGTCCGCGCGCATCCGTCTCGAGGCAGAGGCGCTCGAATATGCGCCAATGACTGTCGCCCGGCTCGACGAGACGGCAATTGGGCTGCGCCAGTATGTCGGCGCAAAAGCCGAACGCCTCATCGAGCGCGCTCGGCGACTGGTAGAATCTCGGACTGGTGGTGATACTCACGACCGCGCTTAACACGAGACGCGATACGGCGAAGAGCGCGCGGCGATCGAAAGCGTCGTCGAGCCATTTGCGACAGGCTCTATGTCGCGGCGCATCGCCTCTGAACGCTTCAACGAGCACATTGACGTCGGCGAGATTCAATTTTCCGAGCCGCCAAATTGCGAGTTAAGGCGCGCAAGGCGCTCGACGTCGTCCTGCTCGTCGACGTCGCGCATTCTGGGAAAATCGACGCCAGCCGCCGCGCCTCCTGTCGCCTGGCTGATTCTGGCATAGCGGGGCGCCGCTGGCGCCGGAGGACGTTCGCCATCGAGTACGAGACGTAGCCCTTCCTCGATCATCGAAGTCAAAGTGCGATCGTCGGCCGCCGCTTTCTTGCGCGCGCGGCGAAGGAGATCGTCTGGAAGGCGGACGGTGGTGCGTTCAGTCACGCCAGGTGACATAACAATGATATGTCTATATGTCAACGGAACGCGGGCGCCCGGAACACGGCCGGGCGCCCGCAATCTTGTCAGCTTCTGCCCAGCACCTCGACGCGCACCTGTCCCGTGCCGCGCGCGATGAGGCCGAGCTGGGTTGCCGCGCCGCGCGATACGTCGAGGCTGCGTCCCGTCCAGGCCGCCGGACCGCGGTCGTTGATGCGCACCACCACCGATCGCCCGGCATAGGTCAGGCGCAGCCGCGTGCCCATCGGCAGGGTGCGGTGGGCGGCGGTCATGTCCCACATGTTGAAGATTTCGCCATTGGCGGTTCGGGCGTTGGGTTCGTAGCGGCGCGGGCCGCCGCCGTAAAATGACGCATTGGCGGTGAACCCCAGGGCTTGTGACGCCTCGGCGTGACGCCATGAATGGCGCGCGGCGTGAGGCGCCAGATGGCGCGCGGCGTGATGCGCCAGCGCGGGCGCGGCGTGATGCGCCAGATGGCGCGCGGCGTGAGGCGCCGGATGGCGCGAGGCGTGATGCGCCAGCGCGGGCGCGGTCGTCAGTCCAAGGATCGTCACGACGCCACAGATACGCTTCATTCAGGATTGCTCCGTTGACGCAAAATGCGTGAAGGATGCCGACGAGCGTTTCGCATCGTCGAGCGCATAAATTCCATCCGTCTGAATGGAGGTGAAGATAAAATGGTTAATATCGAAATATGGCAAAATATGAGCGTAGCCGAAAAACAATATCGACCGATTCACTACATAACAATATTAGACTAATTAAAATTATGTATCTAATTATGTCTCGTCATGCTTGATATAATTGGATTTTGCATTTTTTATGCGCAGACTAATCTAGCTTAAGCGCTGCAGCGGCCGATAGTGACAAGGTCGATGCGACGCGGCAAACATGCGCAGGGGAGAATCGCCAGTGACCGACCAAAAGCGCGCCGCGATCATCGGCGTCGTCACCGCCTCGGACCGCGCGAGCGCCGGCGTTTACGAGGATGAGAGCGGCCCGGCGATCGAGGCCTATCTGCGCGCGACGCTGACGACGCCCTTCCGGATCGAGCGGCGCATCATCCCCGACGGATTTGAAAGCGTGCGCGATACGCTGATCGACCTCGCCGACAATATCGGGTGCGACCTCATCGTCACCACCGGCGGCACGGGGCCCAGTCCGCGCGATCTCACGCCGGAGGCGACGCTCGCGGCCTGCCCTCGGGAACTGCCAGGTTTTGGCGAGCTGATGCGACAGGTCTCGCTGGCGCAAACCCCGACCGCGATCCTGTCGCGACAATTGGCCGCTCATCGCGGCAAATGCCTGGTGATCAATCTGCCGGGCAAGCCGAGGGCGATCGAGCTCTGCCTCGACGCGGTCATGCCCGCGGTGCCTTACTGCCTCGACCTCATCGGCGCCGCTTATATTGAAACCCATCCCGCCCGGGTGAAAAGCTTCCGCCCCAAGGCGAAGTAATCCGAATCGAAATAACTGCCCATTCGGGCAGTAGGGCGTCGGCCGGCCAAAGCTGAACGCTTCTCATTGCGGCGCCTCGCCTGTATAGGGATGGCGCGTCACTAAAACTGAATCGAAGCCGTTAGCGCGGGGGGCGAGGGCGAGCGAATGAACGAATTGCGTTTGGTGGTGGTCGGCGCGGCGGGCCGCATGGGCCGAATGCTGACCCAGATCATCCCCGACACGGTGGGCGTGCGCCTGACCGCCGCCCTGGAGAAGCCCGGCGCGCAAGCGCTCGGCGCCGACAGCGGCGGCGCGACGCCCAACGGCGTGCCGATCACGAGCGATGTCGGCGCCGCCCTCGCTGACGCCGACGCAATCGTCGACTTCTCGACGCCGAGCTCCAGCGTCGAATTGGCCAAGGCTGCGGCGGACGCCAAGGTCGCGGTTGTTATCGGCACGACCGGGCTTTCTCCGGAGGACCTCGCCGCGATCGCCGCCTGCGCCGAGAGAACCGCGATCGTTCGTTCCGGAAATATGAGCCTTGGCGTCAATCTTCTCGCCGTGCTTGTCGAGCGCGCCGGGAACGGCGCTGCTGCTCGGCGAGGCGGTCGCGCGCGGGCGCGGCGTCGACCTTGCCGAAAACAGCGCGCGCGGCCGCGATGGCATAACGGGTCCCCGCCGGATCGGCGAGATTGGCTTCGCCAGCCTTCGCGGCGGCACGGTCGTTGGCGATCACACCGTAATATTCGCCGGGTCTGGCGAGAGAATCGAATTCTCGCATCGCGCCGAAGAGCGCGGCGTGTTCGCGCGCGGCGCCCTGGCCGCTGCGCTATGGACCCGCGGCAAGACTCCAGGCCTCTACTCCATGGCCGACGTGCTCGGCCTTTCCGGCGCCTGAGCGACGAGCGTTTACGAGCATGAATCGCACTCTCGTTCTGGTTCGCCACGGCCAAAGCGAATGGAACGCCAAAAATCTCTTCACCGGGTGGAAAAATCCCGATCTCACGCCGCTCGGCGTTGAAGAAGCGCGTCGCGCCGGCCGTGAGCTGAAGAAGCTCGACATTCTATTCAGCGTCGGCTTCACCTCAGCTTTGGTGCGCGCGCAGCACACGATTGATCTCATTTTCGAAGAGCTTGGCCAACCGAACGTCCCGACGGTCAAGGACCGCGCGCTGAACGAGCGCCACTACGGCGATCTTTCCGGCCTCAACAAGGATGAGGCGCGCGACAAATGGGGCGAGGAACAGGTGCGGCTGTGGCGGCGCTCCTATGATGTGCCGCCGCCCGGCGGCGAGAGCCTGAAGGACACGGTTGCGCGCGTCGTGCCGTTTTACGTCCAGCGCATCCTGCCGCCGGTGATGCGCGGCGAGCGCGTGCTGGTCGCGGCGCATGGCAATTCGTTGCGCGCGCTCTGCATGGTGCTGGAGCAGATGACTCCGGAGAGCGTAACGACGCTCGAACTCGCGACCGGCGTCCCGATCATTTATCTGCTCAACGCCGATTCGACCGTCGCGTCGAAGACCGTGCTCGGCTAGTATCGGGAATCGTTGATTCCCGATACGTCGCATTTCCTGAGTATCAGCGCGTGTCACTTTGTGACTCGCGCCTTAGGCGACGTGGCGAAACAAGTGAATCGTTCGAACGCGCGCCCCCTCTCCCCGCTTGCGGGGAGAGGGTTGGGGTGAGGGGCCGGGCGTATTGTCGGCGTTATGCTCCCGAGCCCCTCACCCTGCCCTCTCCCCGCAAGCGGGGAGAGGGGGAAACGCGTCATGATTGGCGCGCTTATTTCCGCACGTTGCCTTAGCGTCGGCGGATACTGGCGCCCGCGGCCGATCCCCAAGTCGATGGACGAAACGCCCTTTCGGCGCCACATGTCGAGCGATGTCTGAAATTGCGCCCGGCGCCTTTCATTACCCCGGCTATCTCGACCCGGCGAGGCAGGCGGCTCTGGCCAATGAGGTCGCCGACGTCATCGCCGCCGCGCCGCTCTATGTCTCGACGATGCCCAAAACCGGCGCGCCGATGTCCGTGCGCATGACGAATTGCGGCGCGCTGGGCTGGCTCAGCGACAAGGAACGCGGCTATCGCTACGAGCAGCGCCACCCCAGGACCGGCGATCCCTGGCCGGCGATGCCGCCGCAGCTCCTGGAGCTTTGGCGCGAGCTTGCGCGATATTCCAAACCGCCCGAAGCCTGTCTGGTGAACGTCTATGGCGAAAACGCGCGCATGGGCCTCCACCAGGACAAGGACGAAGCGGATTTCGCCGCGCCGATTCTATCGCTGTCGCTTGGCGCCGACTGTCGCTTCAGGCTTGGCGGAATACGGCGCGGCGACCGCGCGATCGCCTTCGCGCTGTCGTCGGGAGACGCGCTCGTGCTCTCCGGA
>JACOWC010000142.1 GCA_016177005.1 Methylocystis sp. | reverse complement strand
CGCGACTGGGGGGTTTCGCGCCAGCGCTATTGGGGCTGCCCGATCCCGATCATCCATTGCGAGACCTGCGGGCCGGTTCCGGTTCCGGACAAAGATCTGCCGGTGAGGCTGCCGGAAGACGTTTCCTTCGATCAGCCCGGCAATCCGCTCGATCGCCATCCGAGCTGGAAGAACGTTCCCTGTCCGTCCTGCGGCGCGCCGGCGCGACGCGAGACCGACACGATGGACACTTTCGTCGACTCGTCCTGGTATTACGCGCGCTTCGCCGATCCGCACAACGAAACGGCGCCGGCGAGCGCCGAGGCTCTCGCCCGGTGGCTGCCGGTCGATCAATATATCGGCGGCATCGAGCACGCGATCTTGCATCTGCTCTATTCCCGCTTCTTCGCCCGCGCCATGCGCGATTCCGGTCACGCCGCGGTCGCCGAGCCGTTCTCAGGGCTCTTCACCCAGGGCATGGTCGTTCACGAGACCTATCGCGGACCGGACGGCCAGTGGGTCGCGCCCTACGATGTCCGGATCGAGGCCAAGGACGGCGGCCGTCGCGCCTTTCTCATCGACGGCGACGTGGAGATCGAGATCGGCCCGATCGAAAAAATGTCGAAGTCGAAAAAGAACACGGTCGACCCCGACGACATCGTCGCGAGCTATGGCGCCGATACGGCGCGGCTCTTCGTGCTCTCCGACAGCCCGCCCGACCGGGACGTGATCTGGTCAGACGAGGGCGCGCAGGGGGCCTGGCGTTTCGTCCAGCGCCTGTGGCGGCTGACCGGCGAATTGGGTCGGGTCGCCGCGCCCGTAGGGGCCGAGCCGCCGGCTGCGTATCACGATCTCGCCTTCGCGCTGCGCAAGGCGACGCATCGCGCCATCGCGCAGGCGAGCGAAAATATCGAGCGGCTGCGCTTCAACAGCGCCATCGCCCGCATTCGCGAATTCGCCAATGAGCTGACGAGCGCGCTCGACGCCGTGACGGAAACGCCCGTTCCGGCCGATCTCGCCTTCGCCTTCCGCGAGGCTGCGGACACGCTCATTCGCCTCGTTGCGCCGATGACGCCGCATGTCGCGGAGGAATGCTGGGCCGACCTCGGCCACGAAGGCCTGGTTGTCGAGGCGGCTTGGCCCACGGCTGATCCTACCCTTGTGGCCCAGGAGATGATAAGCCTGCCGGTGCAGGTCAACGGCAGAAAGCGCGCCGAAATTCTCGTCGCCCATGACGCCGACGAGGAAACGATTCGCAAAGAGGCTTTGGCGCAAGATGGCGTCCAGCGCGCCATGGAAGGCAAGCCCTTAAAGAAATTCATTCTCGTTCCGAAAAGGATCGTCAATGTGGTGGTTTAGCAAAGCGGCAGTCGGCAGGTCGGCAGTCGGCAGGCGTCCGATTGCCGATTGCCGACTGCCGACCGCCCCTTTTCGGCATGCGGCCCTCCTATGCATGGCGCTGATCGCCCTGCCGCTCGCCGGCTGCCTGCAGCCGCTTTACGCGCCGGCGGGCATCGGACTCGACTCATCGCCGCTCGCGGCCGAACTGCAGTCGATCGCCGTCGACGAAATTCCCCAGCGGCTCGGGCATTACGTTCGAAATGAACTGATCTTCGGCTTGAACGGCACGGGCTCGCAGCCGCCGCCACGCTATCGGCTGATGGTCGCGCTCCGCGAGCGCGTGCAGACGCCGATTCTCGATACGGTGACGGGTCGCGCCACCTCGGCGACGGTGATCGTCGACGCCGAATACCGGCTGGTCACCGTGCCACAGGAGGTCGAGGTGACGAAGGGCATCGCCTTCAATATTGCGAGCTATGACCGATTCTCGAACCGCTTCGCCAATGTGCGCGCCGCGCGCGATGCGGAGATTCGCGACGCGCGGGTCATCGCCGAATCGATCCGCACCAGAATCGCAACCGTGATGGCGGCGCGCCTGTCGTCCGCCCCGCCGCCTGTCGTCCCCAATTGACGGGAGAAGCGGGCAATAGCGCGTCATGACGGCAGTCAGGCATCGCGACGCCGAACGTTTCATCGCCGCGCCGCCGGAGGGCATTTTTCTTTTTCTGGTCTTCGGCTCCGACGCCGGCATGGCGCGCGAGCGCGCGCTTGCCCTCGTCGACAAGCGCGTCGACGATCGCCGCGACCCCTTCCAATTCGTCGAGATGAGCGGCGACGCCGTCGCCTCCGACCCGCTTGCCCTGCTCGATGAGGCCAACACCACGCCGCTCTTTGGCGGTCGCCGCGCCATTCTCGTCGAGACCGGCGCAAAATCGATCATTCCGGCGGTTACGTCGCTCATCGCCGCGCCGCCCGCGCACTGCACGGTCGTGCTGACTGCCGGCGCGCTGAGGCGCGACTCGCCGCTGCGCAAGCTCGTCGAGGGCGGCAAGCAGGCGGCGGCGATCGAATGCCAGCCCGACGCCGAAGCGGATTTGCAGGCGCTGATCAATCGCAGCCTTCGAGAGTCCGGCCTCGTGGCGAGCCCCGAGGCGCGCAGCCTGCTTCTCGGCGCGCTCGGCGAAGACCGGCTGATGAGCCGGGCGGAGCTCAATAAGCTCGCGCTCTATATGCACGGCCGCGAACATGTCGAGGCGACGGACGTCGAAGCGATCGTCGCGCACGCCTCGAACATTGCCGCAGATCGCGTGGTGACGGCGGCGTTCGGGGGAAGTGCTGACATCGGCACGGCCCTCGACGCTTATTTTGCGCAGGACGGCGAAGCGCAGTCGCTGCTTATCGGCGCGCTGCGCTACGCTGTGGCGCTGCATCGCGCCCGTCTTTCCATGGAGCGCGAAGGCGGGCGTCCGGACGCCGGCGTCTCGGCGCTGATGCGCGCTGGCTTCGGCTTCATGCATCGCGCGCTGATGGAGGAGCAGCTCAAGAACTGGTCATCGACGCGCCTCGGCGCGCTGATCGAGCCGCTGCGCGCCGCGCAAACGCGGGCCCGCGCCAACGTCGCCATTGCCCAAATGGAGGCCGAGCGCGCGCTGTGGAACGTGGCGAAAGCCAGCGCCAGGCGATAGTCAGGCGATAATCAGCCTTGGCCTTCGTCCAGCAATATGGCGAATCCGCCGAAGATCATGCGCTTACCGTCGAAGGGCATCGGCATGTCCTTCATGCGCGGATCTTCGTGCATTTTCTTGTGGGCCACGTCGCGAACGTCTTTCGACGGCCACAGAACCCACGAGAACACGACGTTCTCGCCGCTCTCGGCGGCGACGGCGCGCTTGAAGTCGGTGACTTTGCCGTCGGGCACGTCATCGCCCCAACATTCGACGACGCGTAGCGCGCCCCATTCCTTCATGATCGGCCACATCTGCGCGGCGGCCTTGTGGTAATCTTCCTTCCTGCCCATCGGCACGGGAATCACGAAACCGTCGACATAGCTCATTGCGCCGCTCCTTCCTGCTGACACGCCTTTGACGCCGCCTCGATATACGCGCAAAGCACGAGTCGCCAATGACGGTCCGATCACGCCGCGCTGGCGAGGCTCTCGAAAAGCCCGCGGCCGTCGGTCCCGCCGACCAGCGGGTCGATGAGATTTTCCGGATGCGGCATCAGGCCGAGAACGTTGCGCCGATCAGAATAGATTCCGGCGATATCGTTGCGCGAGCCGTTGGGATTGGCTGCGCCGCCGACCTTTCCGGCTGAGTCGCAGTAGCGGAAGGCGACGAGGCCTTCGCCCTCTAACCGCTCGATCGTCGCGTCATCGGCTTCGTAATTGCCTTCGCCATGGGCGATGCAGACTTCGATGGTCTGGCCCCTGGCGTAATGCCGGGTGAACGCCGTATCGTTGCGTTCGACCCTTAGATGCTGCATCCGACAGACGAAACGCAGATTGGCGTTGCGCATCAGCACGCCCGGCAGAAGGCCGCTTTCGCAGAGGATCTGGAATCCGTTGCAGACGCCCAGCACAAGTCCGCCGCGCGCGGCATGCGCGCGCACCGCGTCCATGATCGCGGCGCGGCCGGCGATGGCGCCGCAGCGCAGATAATCGCCATAGGAAAAGCCGCCGGGCAACACGACGAGGTCAGTCCCGGCCGGCAATTCGTGGTCGGCGTGCCAGAGCATCGAGGGCTTATGGCCTGTCGCCTGTTTCAGCGCGCGCGCCATGTCGCCTTCGCGATTGGAGCCGGGGAAGACGATGACGGCGGCTTTCATGGGCGTGTCCTGAGCGGCAGGTCGGCAGTCGGCAGGTCGGCAGTCGGCAGGTCGGCAGGTCGGCAGTCGGCAGTCGGAAAAGCTGCTCCGACTGCCTACTGCCGAAGCCCGACTGCCACTCATCGCCTCACACATCGATCTTGTAATTCTCGATCACGGTGTTGGCGAGCAGCTTCTCGCAGGCGGTCTGCAACTGCGCCCTGGCGAGCTTCGCGTCGGCGCCGGCAAGCTCTATATCGAACACCTTGCCCTGCCGCACGCTCGCGACGCCTTCGACGCCGAGCGATTTCAGCGCGCCTTCGATCGCCTTGCCTTGCGGATCGAGAATGCCGGATTTGAGAGTGACGACGACGCGCGCTTTCATCGGTTGTTCCTGTTCGGAAGGTCACGGAACGGTTACCCGACTCGCCGCCTAAAGGGCAAGCCGCGTGGTTAGAGCAGACCCGTGCCGCGGTAAATGTCGCGCAAGCTTATGCGCGCGCCGATGATGGGCAGGTCGAGTTCGCTTTCAGCCGTCTCGAAGCGGCGTTCGGCGAAAACATTGGCGCGATCGAAGGACACGACCTCAAGCGCGTCCTGCGCGATCACCACATACTGCCTGAGCGACGGCAGGGTCGCATAGGCTTTCCGCTTCCACCGCAAATCCTTGTTGGCGGTCGACGGCGACAAGACCTCGAAAGCAATGATCATGTCATTGCATTCGACGCCCTTGAGATCGTCGTCAGGCCTGATCAGCAGGTCGGGGACGGGAACGCTTATCTCCGACAGGCGCACGCCAAAGCCGGGGATGACCTCCCACTCGGCGTCCTTTCCCCGAGAGAGCTCGGTCAGCGCGAAAAATATGTTTCCGACAATCTTTTGATGCAGGCGGCTGGCCGTGCCGTTCAAGACCGGCTCCCCTTCGATCAGCTCCCATTTTTCGTCGTCGGGGCGCGTGGCGGTGAACGCGAAGAATTCCTCCGCGCGCATCGGACCACAATCGAGATTAGGAACGCCCATGGCGGCCCTTCGGGGATCTCCTACTGCACCAGCTTCGGCGCGCCGGTGCGAATCGTCTCGCCTTCTTGCATCACGCCGAGCCGGCGCGCGACCTCAGTATAGGCTTCCACCAGCCCGCCCATATCGCGACGGAAGCGGTCCTTGTCGAGCTTGTCGTTCGACTTCATGTCCCACAACCGGCAGCTGTCCGGCGAAATCTCGTCGGCGACGACGATCCGCATCATGTCGCCTTCCCAGAGCCGCCCGCATTCCATCTTGAAATCGACGAGGCGGATGCCGACGCCAAGGAACAGCCCGGAGAGGAAGTCGTTGACGCGGATGGCGAGCGCCATGACGTCGTCGATCTCTTGAGGGGTCGCCCAGCCGAACGCGGTGATATGCTCTTCGGACACCATCGGGTCGTCGAGCGCGTCGTTCTTATAGTAAAATTCGATGATCGAGCGGGGCAGTTGCGTGCCCTCTTCCATGCCGAGGCGCTTGGCGAGCGAGCCGGCCGCGACATTGCGCACGACGACTTCGAGCGGAATGATCTCCACTTCGCGGATGAGCTGCTCGCGCATGTTCAACCGGCGAATGAAATGCGTCGGCACGCCGATGCTGTTCAGATGCTGGAAGATATGCTCCGAGATCCGGTTGTTGAGCACGCCCTTGCCGTCGATCACCTCGTGTTTCTTCGCGTTGAAGGCCGTGGCGTCGTCCTTGAAATGCTGAATCAGAGTGCCGGGCTCCGGGCCCTCATAGAGGACCTTGGCCTTGCCCTCATAGATGCGGCGTCGGCGGTTCATTGGGATCAACCGGGGCTTGAGGAAGTCCATATGGCGGGTCGTCGCTCCTCCGAAGTGGTTCTACGCATGCCGGCCTTGGGCCGGCCCTCAGAGAGCGGCGGCGGGCGCGCGCCCTGGCCGCGGATACCGGCGGTCCTAGCGTCTTTGGCGGCCAGTGACAAGCCGACATCGCACTCTATCGCAAAGAGAAAGGCGATACAACGCGCCTAAATTCCGTGCTTTCGCCTGCGGTCGGGCATGAGCTTTCGGCCATTGGCTTTGCGTGCGAATGCGCCTATATCGGGCCGACGCCGATACGGCATTGGCCCGCCGAGCCCTTATCGAGCCTATTTAAAAGAACAACCCGGCCGAGGACGGACATGAGCACTTTCGACCAGCGCGAAGATTCCTTCGAAAAACGCTTTGTCCACGAAGAAGAACTGCAGTTTCGCGCTGAAGCGCGCCGCAACAAGCTGGTTGGCCTCTGGGCCGCCGAAAAGCTTGGAAAATCCGGCGCCGAGGCGCAGGCTTACGCCGAGTCCCTGGTCGCGGCTGAGGTCTCCGCCGACGCGAATGAGCGGGTCGTGGCGCAGGTCAGGAAGGATTTCGAGGCGGCCGGGGTGAATCAGTCGGAGCACCAGATTCGCCGCACCATGGACGAAATGCTGGCCAAGGCGATGGCCGAGATCAAGGCGGGCGAATAGCCGCAGCCTACCGAGTTTGTTCACCTTCCTGGACGATGGTTGCGTCATGCGCGATTCGTCCTCTAAAGCGCCGCGACCAAAACCGCTTGCTGACGCCGCCTGTTTTTCGGCCGCGCCGGAGATCGCCGATGAAGCGGCCCTATGGCTGCGCCATCTCGCCGGCGAGCGGCGCGCCTCGCCGCACACCACTGAGGCATATGGCCGCGACCTTGCCGCGTTTCTCTCCTTTCTGACCGATCATTTCGGCGAGCGGCCAGGCGCCGCCCAGCTCAGATCCCTTCAGCCGGCGGACGTCCGCGCTTTCCTGGCCAAGCGTCGCCGCGACGGCTTGGAGAGCCGCTCGCTGCTGCGGGCGCTGGCCGCCGTGCGCAATTTTCTGCGGTTTCTGGAGAAAAAGGGACTCGCCCGCACTGACGCCTTCGGCGCCGTGCGCCCGCCCAAGCGCCCGCACAGCCTGCCCAAGGCGCTCACCATTCCTGACGCCCGCGACCTCATCGACCCGGCGCAGCGAGCTGGCGAGGCGCGCGAAGCCTGGGTTATCGCCCGCGACGCCGCCGTGCTGGCGCTGCTCTACGGGGCCGGGCTGCGCATTTCCGAGGCGCTGTCGATCGGGCGCGCCGAGGCGCCGGTCGGCGCCGCCGATCGCGTCACGATCCTGGGGAAGGGCGGCAAGAGCCGGACAGTTCCGGTGATCGCGCCAGTCCGCGAGGCCATCGAAGCCTATCTCGCGCTCTGTCCCTACGACCTTGCCGGGGGACCGCTTTTCGTGGGCGCACGCGGCGGGCCGTTGTCGCCGCGAATCGTCCAGCTCGCCGTGCAACGCCTGCGCGGGGCGCTCGGCCTGCCAGAAAGCGCGACGCCGCATGCGTTGCGGCATTCTTTCGCGACGCATCTTCTGGGCAAGGGGGGCGATCTGCGCACGATCCAGGAATTGCTCGGCCACGCCTCGCTGTCGACGACGCAGATTTACACCGCCGTCGACAAGGCGCGGCTGCTCGACGCCTATAAGTCGGCCCATCCGCGCGTGAAGTGAGACTGAAGGCTTGGCGAGAGGCTTGAGGGGGAGGGTGAAAGGTCGACGCGCTATGCGCCAGGGCCGCCTATTTTTGCGCCGAAAGGGGGCGCGAATGTTCAGCCGGACGCTGCGCGTCGCGATCTTCGCCTTCTTAGCCTGCGCCGGGCTTTCGGCGAAGGCTGCCGGGCCGGATGTTTGCGCTGGCGAAGCCTGCAAGGGCGTTTTCGCCGTCGGCCCCTATCTCGTGGCTTTTTTCGCCACGCAAAGCCATGAAGCGAGAACGGCGCAACGCTATTACCGGGAAATCCCGAGTTTCGGGCCGACGCTGTTGAATTTGGAGATCGTCGGGCGCGCGGACAATCCGACGCGTCCGCCGCAATTCGAGGACATCAAGGACCTCGATATCGAGGCCCGTCTCTATTGGCGAGAAACGACCTCAAGACGCCCGAACTTTTAAAAACCTATCGGGCGCATGGCGTCGCGTCGCTCTCCTTCGAGTATGATTTTTCCGAGGACGGCAAATATGTCGTCGCGGCGAATCTGAGAAAGCCGGATGGCGAGGAAAGCGGAGGCGAACATATTTTCTTCGTCATCGCCGCCGCCGAGTCCGGCCTTCCCATCGCCGGCGCCGCCTCGCTTTTCCTTCTCGGCTTCGCTGTCCTCGTCTGGCGGCTGAGAAAGCCGCTCACTCCACCGGCTCCACCGCGGTGATCTCGATCCCGAAGCCCGAAAGGCCGACGAAGGCGCGCGGGCGCGAGGACGACGAGCGCAGGCGGATCGACGACACGCCGAGGTCCTTCAAAATCTGCGCGCCGAGGCCGACGTCGAGCCATTGCCGCTTGCGCGTTTCCTCGGCTCTTTCCTCCTGGTCTTCCTGGCGTCCGACGATGTTCGCCGGCACCCCGGCGGCGCCGTCGCGCAGATAAACCAGCACGCCGCGCCCTTCGCGGGCGAAGCGCGCCAGCGTCTTCTTGATCGTCGGCGCGCCGCACATCACGTCGGAGATGATGTCGGCGCGATGCAGCCGCGTCGGCACCTCGCGTCCGTCGCCGATCGCGCCGAGCACAAAGGCGAAATGCTGCACGCTGTCGAAAGGCGTCACATAGGCGTGGCCGATCATGTCGCCGGCCTCGGTGGCGACGGGAAAGGTCGCGACGCGTTCGACGAGCTTTTCGCGCGCCTGCCGGAAGGCGATGAGATCGGAGACCGACACCAGTTTGAGATGATGCGCGCGGGCGAATTCTTCAATCTGGCCGCCGGTCATCACCGTGCCGTCGTCATTGGCGAGTTCGCAAATCACGCCGACCGGCGGCAGTCCGGCGAGTCTGCACAGATCGACCGCCGCTTCCGTGTGCCCCGAACGCATCAGCACCCCGCCGTCCTTGGCGATCAGCGGAAAAACATGGCCTGGCCGCACGAAATCATTTGCGCCCATATTGCCGTTGGCGAGCGCCCGCACCGTATTGCAGCGCTGTTCGGCGGAAATGCCGGTGGTGAGGCCGTGGCGCGCGTCGACCGAGACGGTGAAGGCCGTCGCGAGCGGCGCGTCGTTTTCCGCGACCATCGGCGCGAGATGGAGACGGCGCGCCTCCTCGATCGTCAGCGGGGCGCAGACGATTCCGCTGGTGTGGCGGATGATGAACGCCATTTTCTCCGCCGTGCAGAGCGATGCGGCGATGACGAGGTCGCCCTCGTTTTCGCGGTCGTCGTCATCGGTGACGATGACCATCTCGCCTCTGGCGACGGCCTCGACGGCTTCGGTGATGGAATGGGACAATCGGCTCTCCAGCGCGCTTCGCGCATTTTGCGCTTTCGCAGTTTCGCTTATCTAGACGTGCGGCGGCGACGTTTCAAATTGGACGTTGAAACGTCTGCGCTGCAGCTGTCATTCCCGACGCGCGAAGCGCGATCGGGAATCCAGGGGATTTGAGCATTCCTGACGTTGCTGTGGATTCCCGGTCGGGCCTTTGGCCCGCCGGGAATGACAATACGCCAAGACAGGGAACAATGGAGGCTCGGTTGCCCGACGCGGAATTGAACAAGCGCATGATCGAGAGTTTCTTGAGGACGCTGGCGATTGCTGCGCTCGCGCTCCTTTCGCCGCCCGCGATCGCAGGCGAAGGACCCTGCGCCGACCTCGAGGACGGCGGCGCCGCCTACACGGTGTGCGACTTCGACGCGCGAAAAAGCGACATTCGGCTTTTTCTGCGCGATGAGACGGGCGAGACCTATGGCGACTTCTCCCGCCTGGCGAGCGAACGCGCCAGCAAGGGCGAGACGCTCGTCTTCGCGATGAACGCCGGCATGTATGCGGAAGACCGCGCGCCGGTCGGGCTTTATGTCGAGAATGGGCGGACGCTGAGCGACGCCAATACGCGGCCCGGCCCAGGCAATTTCCATATGAAGCCCAATGGCGTGTTCTGGATCGACAAGGGGCGCGCCGGGGTGACGGAGACCGCGCGCTTCCTGAAGGGCCGCCAGAGCGCGGAGTTCGCCACCCAGTCAGGGCCGATGCTTGTCATCGGCGGACGCATTCATCCGCGCATTCACGAAGACGGCATGTCGGAAAAATTTCGCAATGGCGTCTGCGTCCAGGACGGCCATATCGCGCGTTTCGCTATCTCCAACCGGCCGGTGAGTTTTTACGAATTCGCGCGACTGTTTCGTGATCAGCTGCAGTGCAAAGACGCGCTGTTTCTCGACGGCGGCGCAGCTTCCGGACTCTATGCGCCGTCGCTCTCGCGCCATGATCGTTTCATGCCGGCGATGGGGCCGATCGTCGGCGTCGTCGAAAAGGCGCAGCGCTAGCCTAGCCGCGCGAGCGCCGCGTTGAGCTTGTCGATGCGCGCCGCCGTCTCGTCGCGCCGTTCGCGGTGCTCGTCGATCACCTCTTCGTCGGCCTTGGCGAGGAAGCCTTCATTGGCGAGCTTGGCGTCGAGCTTTTTCAACTCGCCTTCGAGCTTGGCCGTCTCCTTCGCCAGCCGCGCACGTTCGGCGCCAAGGTCGATCACGCCCTCTAACGGCATGGCGGCGACGCCGCCGCGCACCAGAATCTGCGCGGAAGATTTCGGCGCGGCCTCGGCGAAGCCGAGGCGCGAGAGGCGCGCGAGCTTTCTGATCGTCTCGTCCCATCGCTGCGCGCGGGCCTGCAACGCCGCATCGGCGCCGATCAGCAGCAGTTCGGTCTCGCTCGTCAGATTCATCTCGGCGCGTAGCGACCTGACTTCGGAGATGAGATCGACGACCCAGCCGATTTCCTGTTCCGCTTCGGCGTCTTCAAGCCCTTCGAGCGACGGCCACGATG
>JACOWC010000101.1 GCA_016177005.1 Methylocystis sp. | reverse complement strand
CAAGCGATCCGATCGAAAAAATCTGTTCCCAACCCCTTGTGAGCGGGGGCCGTCCACATATGGATTCCCGGTCAGGCCTGCGGCCTGCCGGGAATGACAATTCAGGATCGATCGGCATATTTCATGTGAGGACGAAATGGCCAACGCAAAGCGCGGCGAGATCGACGCGACGCTCGACGGCAGGACATACAGGCTTTGCCTGACGCTCGGCGCGCTCGCCGAACTCGAGAGCGGATTTGGCGCGAGCGATCTCGTCGCGCTTGCAAGCCGCTTTGAGGAAAGACGGCTCTCGGCGCGCGACATTCTGCGCATCATCGGCTGCGGCCTGCGCGGCGCGGGGAACGACGTCAGCGACGAAGAGGTTGCCAGAATGAAAGTTTCACAGGGTCTTGCAGGCTATGTGCGCATCGCGGCCGATCTCCTCGCCGCGACCTTCGGCGAAGCGCCGGAGCAAGACGCGCCCGCAAACCCTCCGACGCCGCAGGACGCCTGACGCCGGCGGGAGAAACGGCGCGCGACCCCTCTCATCGCGCGCCCTTTCCCTTCGCGCGCGCCATGGCCTTCGGGCTTGGCGTCCTGCGGCTTTCACCGCGCGAGTTCTGGTCGATGACGCCGCGCGAACTCTTTTGCGCGGCAGAGGGCGTTTACGGCAAGGCGCCGGGCGCGCCCTCGCGCCCCGCGCTTGACGAATTAATGCGCCGATTTCCCGATTGTGAAGGATCGACATGACGACGAGTTTCGACCCCTTTCCGGACCCGTTCAACGCGCCCGGCGCAAATGCGCCTTTGGCGACGCCTGATCTGCGCATGACGAAACTGTTGCTCGATCAGATCAACGTCTCGGCTGCAAATGTCACGAAGACGTTTCAGCTGGGATTTGGCTCTGCGGCGGCGAGCGGCCGCAGCTTCAACGACGTGCTCTCGACGATCGCACAGTCGCTGGCGCGCATGGCGCTGCGCGAGGGAACCAAGGCGCTCGCCCAAGGACTGGTCAGCGGCTTGAGCGGCATGCTGTCCGGCGCGTTCAGCGGCGCCGGAACCGTCGCGCCTTTTGCCCAAGGCGGCGTCGTCGCCAGCCCCGCTTATTTTTCGAACGGCGGCGCCGTCGGCCTCATGGGCGAGCGCGGCGCCGAAGCGATCATGCCGCTCGCGCGCGGTCCGGATGGCAGACTGGGCGTCGTTGCGCAAAGCACAAGCGCGCGCCCGGTTTCGGTCACGGTCAACATCGCGGCGCAGGATGTCGACAGTTTCCGCAACTCCGAAGCGCAGATTGCCGGCGCACTGGCGCGGGCCGTCGCGCGCGGCCAGCGCAATCTCTAACTAGGCGCAGCCAGCATGAGCGATTTTCACGAGGTTCGCTTTCCGCTCGACGTCTCTTTGGGCGGGCGCGGCGGACCGGAGCGGCGCACCGAGATCGTGACGCTCGGCTCCAATCGCGAAGCGCGCAACGCCCGCTGGGCGCATTCGCGGCGCCGTTATGAGGCGGGCTATGGCGTGAAAAGCCTCGCGCAACTTGCGCAGATCATCGAATTTTTCGAGGAGCGGCGCGGCAGGCTTCACGGCTTTCGCTGGCGCGATCGCGCCGATTTTGCCTCCTGCGCGCCGGGCGCGACGCCAAGTCCAACGGATCAAACGATCGGAACGGGAGATGGCGCGCGCGTCGCATTCCAGCTTGTGAAAACCTACGGGGGCGCCTATTCACCTTATGCCCGCGACATCGTAAAGCCGGTCGTCGGAACGGTGCGCGTCGCGGTCGACGGCGTCGAGAAATCGGCGCCGGACATGAGCGTCGACGCGGTGACGGGAATGGTGACTTTTGCGCCAGGCGCCATTCCCTCGACCGGCGCCATCGTCACCGCCGGCTTTTTCTTCGACGTGCCGACGCGTTTCGATACGGATTTTCTGGAGATCGACATGCAGGCGTTCGAAGCCGGCGCAATTCCCAATATTCCGATTATCGAAATCGTGCCCTAGCCGCCATCGCGTCATTGCGAGCGAAGCGAAGCAATCCAGAGCCGCATTCTGGATTGCTTCGTCGCATCCTGCGAAGTCGGGTATACCCGACTTCGACTAATGCTCCTCGCAATGACGGAAAGCATTGATCGAAGTGGAAAAGATTCATGCTGTCGCTCTCTCCTTCGATGCAGGCGAAGCTCGATCGGCGCGCCACCACCTTCTGCCAGTGCTGGCGCGTCTCGCGCCACGACGCGACGGTAATGGGCTTTACCGACCATGACCGCGACCTGACCTTCAATGGCGTGACCTTTCGCGCCAACACCGGGCTCTCCGCATCGCAGATCGAATCGAGCGTCGGCTTTGCGCCGGGAACCGGCGAAGCCGCCGGCGCCTTGAGCGATGACAGTCTCACCGAGGCCGATCTTCTCAATGGAATTTATGACGGCGCTTCGGTCGAGACATGGCTCGTCGATTGGACGGATGTCGCCGATCGCGCCCTGCTGGACGTTGCGACGATCGGCGAAGTTCGTCGCGGCGAGAAGGCCTTCGCCGCGGAGCTTCGCTCAAGCGCGCATCTCTTCGATCAGCAGCAGGGCCGCGCCTTTCAACGCAATTGTTCGGCCGATCTCGGCGACGCGCGCTGCGGCTTCAATGTCATGGCGCCCGGCTTTTCTACAACGGGCGTCGTGGCCGCATTCGCCGGCGGCGTGATCGACATCGATCTTGCGCAAAATTTCGACAGCGGCTTTTTCGCAGGCGGCGGGCTGACATTCACGAGCGGCGCCACTGAAGGCGCGCGCTTCACGCTCAAGTCGCATCGTCAGGAAGATTTGCGGGCGAGCGTCACCCTGTGGACGCCGCCTGGAAGCGCGATCATCGCAGGCGACGCCGTTCTGATGACGGCCGGATGCGACAAATCGCCGACAACCTGCCGCATCAAGTTCGGCAATATCGTCAACTTCCGCGGCTTCCCGCACATGCCCGGCAATGATCGGGTCATCGCCTATCCGAGTTCACTCGCGCCGGCGATGGACGGCGGGAGCTTCTTTAGATGACTCGCGCCGACATTGTCGCCGCGGCGCGCCGCTGGCTCGGCACGCCTTACGCGCACCAGGCGTCGCTCATCCATGTCGGCTGCGATTGTCTCGGGCTTGTGCGCGGCGTGTGGCGCGACGTCTTGGGCGAAGAGCCGGAGGCGGCGCCGGCCTATACGCCGGATTGGGCCGAAGCTTTGGGCGCCGAGACCTTGCTTGATGCGGCGCATCGGCATTTCACATCGATCCCGCCAAGCGATTTTCGCGAAGGCGATGTTCTTCTGTTTCGCTTTCGCGAGCATCTGCCGGCGAAACATCTCGGCGTCGCGACCTCAGCGACGCATATGATTCATGCGCATGACGGAGCCTGCGTCGCCGAGGTCGCGATCGGCCCACATTGGCGCAGGAAGCTTGTCGCCGCCTTCGCCTTTCCGTGCGTCGCCGATTGAAGACGTTGCACGTCTGTCATTCCCGACGCGCGCGCCGCGCGCGACCGGGAATCCATAGGACAAAGCCAAACATTCGCGACGCCGCTCTGGATTCCCGATCAGGCCTTCGGCCTGTCGGGAATGACATTGCGGGATACTTTACGAGACGCTGATGGCCACTCTTGTTCTGCAGACGATCGGCTCTGTCGCCGGCGGCGCGATCGGCGGACCTGTCGGCTCCTCGATCGGCCGGCTCATCGGCGGACTAGGCGGCTCCTTCATCGACTCGGCGCTGCAACCGCACGCCTCGCCGCGCTATTCGATCGGCCCGCGGCTCAAATCCATGGACGGGATCACCTCCACGGAAGGCGCCGGCGTGCCGCGCATTTATGGGCGGGCGCGCATCGGCGGTCAGATGATCTGGGCGACGCGTTTCCTCGAACGGGTCAACGTCTCCTTCGGCCAAACGCAGCAACAGGGCAAAGGCGGCGGAGGCGGCGGCGGCCTGAACATTCAATTCACCTATTCCTATTCGGCGAATTTCGCGATCGGCCTGTGTGAAGGGCCCATCGCCTTCGTGCGCCGCATTTGGGCTGACGGTTCCGAACTCGACCTGACGACGCTGCCGATCCGCATCTATTCGGGCGCCGAGGATCAGGACCCCGATCCGCTGATCGTCGCAAAAGAGGGAGCCGAAAACGCGCCGGCCTATCGCGGCCTCGCCTATATCGTCTTTGAAGATTTGCCGCTGTCGGCTTTTGGCAACCGTATTCCGCAATTCACCTTCGAAGTGGTGAAGCCCGTCGAAGGCCTCGGCGCGTTGATCCGCGCCGTCGACCTCATTCCTGGCGCGACCGAAGCCGGCTACCACCCCGCCCTCAAACTCAACTTCTATTCTCCCGGCGTCACCGCTGCGGAAAATCGCCATCAGCTGACGGCGGCGACGGACTGGGTGGCCTCGATCGACGCCCTGCAGGCGCTCTGCCCCAACCTCGAAAGCGTCGCACTGGTCGTCGCCTGGTTCGGCGACGATCTTCGCGCCGAACATTGCACGATCGCGCCGCGCATCGACTCGCTCTTCAAAACCATCGGTCAGTTCAATTTCATACTCGGCGGCTTTTGGCCGCCGGACTGGTCGGTGGCGGGAATGGTGCGCTCAACCGCACGGCTCGTCTCGCAAATCGACGGGCGCTCGGCCTATGGCGGCACGCCGAGCGACGCGTCGGTGATCGCCGCCATCGCCGACCTCAAGGCGCGCGGTCTTGCGGTGACGTTCTATCCCTTCGTGATGATGGACGTGCCGCCGGGGAATGCGCTGCCCAATCCTTATACGAGCGCGGTCGGACAACCGGCGTTTCCCTGGCGCGGACGCATCACTTGCGATCCTGCGCCGGGCCAGTCAGGTTCGCCCGATGCGACTGCCGCGGCGGCGGCGCAGCTCGACGCATTCTTTGCGCGCTATCGCGATTTCATTCTGCATTGCGCCAATCTTTGCGTCGCGGCCGGCGGCGTCGACGCGTTTCTCGTCGGCTCCGAGCTGATCGGCTTGACGCGCGTGCGTTCTGCGCCAGGCGAATATCCCGCCGTCGCGGCGCTGACGGCCCTCGCCGCCGACGTGAAAGCGATCCTCGGCGCGCAAACCAAAATCTCCTACGCCGCGGACTGGACCGAATATGGCGCGCATGTTCCTGCAAGCGGCGAAGTGCGCTTTCCGCTCGACCCGCTATGGGCGTCAAGCGCCGTGGATTTCATTGGAATCGACGCCTATTGGCCGCTCTCCGATTGGCGCGACGGCGACGCGCATCTTGACGCGCAGGAAGCGGCGAGCATTTACGATCTCGCCTATCTTAAGTCGCGCGTCGCCTCGGGCGAAGCCTATGACTGGCATTACGCCGACGCGAACGCGCGCGCGGCGCAAAATCGCGCGCCGATCAGCGACGGTCTCGGCAAGCCATGGGTCTTTCGCCAGAAGGACATTCTGTCGTGGTGGTCGCAGCCACATTATGAGCGCGTCGGCGGCGCCGAGCTTGCCGCGCCGACGGCATGGACGCCGCAATCAAAGCCGATCTGGATCGTCGAAACAGGATGTCCCGCCGTCGACCGCGGCGCCAATGCGCCCAATGTTTTTCCGGACCCGCGATCGAGCGAAGGCGGGCTCCCCTATTTCTCGCGCAACGGCCGCGACGATCTCATCCAGGCGCGATTCATCGAAGCGATGATCGCGCATTTCGATCCGGCCTCTCCCGGCGCCGCCGTGCGCAACCCGACGTCGAACCTCTACGCCGGACCGATGGTCGATCCGGCGCGGCTGCACATTTGGTGCTGGGACGCCCGCCCCTTTCCGGCATTTCCGACGCAGAGCGACGCATGGAGCGACGCCGCCAATTGGGAGACCGGCCACTGGCTGAACGGGCGCCTCGAAAGCGCGCCGCTCGATCGTCTGCTGCCGGCGCTCGCCGGCGCCGTTTTTGCGCCTGAAGTCGTTGCGCAGCGCCCGAACGTCGGCGGCTTTGTCGACGGCTATGTGCTCGAGCGGCCGATGTCGCCGCGCGAGGCGATCGATCCGCTTGCCGCGCTTTTCGGCTTTGACGCCGTGGCGAGCGGGGGCGCCTTGCGCTTCGTCGAGCGGCGCGGAAAGCCGGCGCGCGAAATTGGCGAAGACGATCTCGTCGTCGGGAAAACCGCGTCGCTCGTCACGCTGACCCGGGCGCAAGAAAGCGAACTGCCGCAGGAGATCGCGCTCTCCTTTTCCGATTCCGAGAATGATTTCCAGATGGCGCGAGTCCTATCGCGCCGACTCGAAGGCCGTTCGGCACGCCAAAGCGAGGCGCAGGCGGCG
Source organism: Methylocystis sp. (assembly GCA_016177005.1). GTDB lineage: Bacteria > Pseudomonadota > Alphaproteobacteria > Rhizobiales > Beijerinckiaceae > Methylocystis. Next base: position 15,514 of record JACOWC010000101.1, on the reverse strand, counting down.
GTGATGACCCATCGCGCCAATGCGCAGACGCTTGCCGAAAGCTGGCTCCAGGATGTGTGGATCGGACGCGAAACCGCGGAATTCGCCTTACGGCCGGGGCTCATCGCCTTGCAGCCTGGCGATCTCGTCAGGCTCGGCGCGGCCGGCGGCGACCGGCTGTTTCAAATCCAGCGCATCACTGACGGCGCCTCGCGGCGCGTGAACGCCCGCGCGGCCGACGCTTCCGTTTACGATGCGGCGGCGCCGTTGCTTCGACGCGCCAACGTCGTTTCGCCGAAGACGGTCGGCCCGCCGCGGGTGGAAATTCTCGACCTGGCGCTGGCGCGCGACGAAGAGGCGCTGTCCTATGTCGCGGTCTTCGCCGATCCATGGCCCGGCGCGCTCGCGATCTGGAGAATGACGTTCCAGAGCGGCTATGAGCAGATCGCGATCATCGACAAGCGCGCGACCATCGGCGAGACGCTCGACGTCCTGCGCGCCGGTCCTGTCGGACGTTTCGACAGGGGGAACGTCGTCACCGTGAGAATCGGCGCCGGACAGCTCTCGTCCGTCGGCGATCTCGCCGCGCTCGCGGGACGCTCGGCGATGGCGATCCGCGTCGACGACGGCTGGGAGATTTTCGCTTTCGCGCAAGCCGAACTTGTCGGCGAAAAGACTTATCGCCTGTCGCGGCTCATTCGCGGCCTCGGCGGCGAAGAACATCTCGCGACACGCGATGCGCCGGCCGGCTCGACCGTCGTGCTGCTCGATGACGCCATCGCGCCGCTTGCGCGCAAGGTCTCCGAGATCGGCGCGCCGATCACCTATCGCATCGGTCCGGCGAATCGCGACTATGCCGAGCCGATCTTCGTTCAGGCGACGGTCGCGGCCACGAACAAAGCATTGCGTCCCTACCCGCCGGCCAGGGCGCGCGCGCGGCGCACGCCGGCGGGCGTCGTCATCGACTTCGTGCGGCGCGGACGTCTCGACTCCGACGCCTGGGAGGCGTTCGACATTCCGCTCGGCGAGGCAAGCGAATCCTACGAAGCCGACATTTCGCTGCCGGCAAGCGGAACGCGGACGCTGACCGCCGCCGCAAATTCGCTTCTCTATCCCGCCGCCGCCGAACTCGCCGATTTCGGCGCGCCGCAAAGCCAACTGACGCTCTCGCTTTATCAGATGAGCGCGACGGTCGGACGAGGCTTTCCGCTGACGACGACGCTCACCGTCCAATAGGAAATACGATGACGCAATCGACGCATCTCGCGCTGCCCTTCCTCGACGCGGCGCAAGCGCAAAAACACGTCACGCATAATGAAGCTCTGGCGCTGATCGATGCGCTGACGCAGCTTTCGATCTCGGCCCGAAACGTAACGGCGCCGCCGGCAACGCCGGCGGAAGGCGACCGTCTGCTCATCGGCGCCGGCGCAACGGGCGCTTTCGCCGGCAAGAGCAATCAGATCGCGACGTTCCTTGCAGGCGGCTGGAGTTTTCTTGCGCCGCAGGCCGGCTGGCGGGCCTATGTCGAAGCGGAACAGCTGTTGCTGCTCTATGACGGCGCGGCGTGGATCGACTGCGGCCTGTCTTTGCGCCAGTTGCAGAATCTTTCGCTGCTCGGCGTCGGAACCGCGGCGGACGCGACCAACCCATTCTCCGCCAAGCTCAACAACGCGCTGTGGACCGCCAAAAGCGTCGGAGAAGGCGGCTCCGGCGATCTGCGCTTCGCGCTCAACAAGGAGAGCGCGGCGAAGACGGTTTCGCAACTTTATGAGTCGAACTACTCCGGGCGCGCCGAGACCGGGCTGACCGGCGACGACGACTTCCACGTCAAGGTGTCGCCGGACGGCGCGACCTGGAAGGAGGCGGTCGTCGTCGACAAGACGACCGGGCAGCCAAAATTTCCGCAAGGGCTCGGCGACGGGGCGCCGGTGGGCTTCCGCAACCTGCTCCGCAACGCGGGCCTGACGATCAACCAGCGCGCGGTCTCTGGGACCGTGACGCTCGCCGCAGGGCAATACGGCCACGACGGCCTCAGGGCCGGCGCGTCCGGCGCGACCTATACGTTCACGACCGTCGGGGTCGACACGCAGGTGACGGTCACCGCGGGCTCGCTCATCATGCCGATCGAGGCGGGCATGATCGAGGGCGGCGTCTACACGCTCTCGCAGGCCGGCGCGGCGCAGGCGCGCGTCTGGCAGGGAACGGGGTATTCCGGCTCGGGATCATATGCCGCGTGTCCGTTCCAGGCGAGCGGCCTGACGGCGAACGCGCAGACCAACGTCGAGTTCTCCACGGGGACGATCCTGCGCCCGCAGTTCGAGAAGGGGGCCTTCGCCACCAGCTTCGAGCGACGGCTGGCGACGGTCGAGATGAACTACTGCAAGCGCTACTTCAACCGCACAGTCGACAGCCTGCCGTTTAATTACCCGCTGGGGTTCGGCGCGTTCAACAACGCGACGCAAGGCTTGTTAGTTATCGCCGTCCCAACGATGCGCGTGACGCCCGCCCCGAGCATCGCGACCGGGAGCCTATCGGTAGCTAGCTCCAGCGGAACGACCACCTCGATCAACATCTTCATGGGCGGCCCCAATCTACTAACTCTTCAAGCCATTGGAACCGGCTACACGGCGTGGTCTCCATTTTTCCTTGCCGGCAATTCGTCCAGCCCGTTGACCAGCATAGACCTCAACGCCGAGCTGCCATGATGGATGTGACCTCAGCCCGATGGGCCGACGCCGATCGCGTCGCCATCGTCGCCGAGCTGCGCACGTCAATGAGATCGCCGCCTTGATCGCCGCCGCGCCTGACGCCGCCGCCCTCGCGGCGATCGACATCGAGTCGGGCTGGCCGGCGTAGACGCGCCTCGGGCGTCATTGCTCCTCCGGCTCCTCCGGCCCCTCGGGCGCTCTTTTTTCCAACTCGCATTCCTGAAGCGTTCCGCACCGCCAACGCGCGCGCGATGACCGCGCGCGTCAACGACAAACCCACTCGATGAAACTGAAAAGGAGTCGGCTCATGGCCTTCGCCGTGAAGAATCATGTCCTGCATCAAGACGACAAGCCGGTTGCGCAAAAGCCGACGCCCAACGTCAGCGGCGCTCTGAAGCCCTCGCTGCTGATTATGCATTACACCGCGTCTCAGTCGGCCAAGGGCGCAATCTCCTGGCTGTGCAACCCAAGCGCAAAAGCCTCTGCGCATCTCGTCATCGATCTCGACGGAACGGTGACGCAGCTTGCGCCGTTCAATCGCGTCGCATGGCACGCCGGAAAAAGCGTTTGGAGGCGGCGCTCGAACTGCAACTCCTTTTCGATCGGCATTGAGCTGACCAACGCCGGACCGTTGACGAAACTCGCCAACGGCAAATTCGCCGACGCCAACGGAAGAAACGTGCCTGCGAGTCAAGTGGCGATGCTGGCGCATAAGTTGGACAAGGGCGCGCAGAAGCCCTGGATGATCTATTCCGCCGTTCAGATCTCGGTCGCCGTCGATGTCGCGAAGGCGCTCTGCCAGACCTACGGCATCGCCGAAATCGCCGGTCATGACGACATCGCGCCGACGCGAAAACGCGATCCCGGCCCCGCCTTCGCCATGGACTCCTTCGTCTCGCGAGTCCTCGGCCGCAAGTGAAACCGCGCCGGCGGCTTTCCGGCATCCCGAAAGGAAACTCAACATGCAAGGCTATCGCACTTATGCCGCCGCAGGACTCGTCGCTCTGTTCGGCGCGCTCGCCTCCACCGACTGGATCGCCTTCCTCAACGATCCGAAGGCGGGCGCCGTCGCGGTCGGATCGGCGGCGCTGATGGCGATCATGCGCAGCATCACCTCGACGCCGCCCGGAACGGCCTGACATGTCAAAGCTGACCGAGTTCGCTCTCGTCGCGGTCGCCGGCGTCGTCCTCTATGCGCTGGGCCGCGCAATCCTCGCGCGCCTCGTCGCCGGCGGCGGGGACAAGGAAAAAGCGCGCCGCGACGAGGCGGAACTGCGCGCCGCGAAGCGGCAGGCGGAAATCATGGTCGAACGCAGGAGCGTGGAAGATGTTTCACAAGATCTCGATCTTGGGCGCTTTTAGCATCGCTCTTGCCGCGTGCCAGTCGACGGGCGGCGGCTGTCCGCCGCTCGTCGACTATTCGCTCGAAGATCAGAAAATTGCGGCGAAGCAGTTGCGCGCCTTGCCCAAGAACGCGCCTCTCGCCGTGATGATCATCGACTATAAGAAGACGCGAGACGCATGCCGCGCCTCCGGAAGCTGACGCCGCGGAGCCGACTATTCATTGCGCGTTCATGGCTTTGGACCGAGTATGCGGCGGGGGAGAGGCGCATGTCGGCCGCCGGATGTTATGGAAGACGAGCGTTCGCCGTCGCCGCCCTCGCGGCGACGGCCGTCTCAGCTTGCGCCGCTCACGCCGAAGATCCCCCTCCGGCGCACAAGCAATGCTTCACCATGGCGCAGGCGCGCGGCAAAATCGAAACGCATCAGCTCGCCGATCCCTTCAAAAGCATGCGGGAGGCAGCCCTGCGGCTGCAAGGCGAACCACTCGGCGCGAGGCTGTGCCAATTGGGCGAAGGACTTATCTATGAGATCAGCCTGCTGCGCCGGGACGGCCATATCGTCAAAGGAGGACGCATTGCGGCTGCTCGTCGTTGAAGACGACAAGGATTTGAACCGCCAGATCGTTCGCGCGCTCGAACAATCAGGCTATGCGGTGGACCGCGCCTTCGACGGCGAGGAGGGCTGCTATCTCGGGGAGACGGAACCCTACGACGCCGTCGTTCTCGACATCGGCCTGCCAAAGAAGGACGGCGTGACCATTCTCGAAGAGTGGCGCGCGGCCGGGCGCGACATGCCGGTGCTGATCCTGACCGCACGCGATCGCTGGAGCGACAAGGTGCAGGGCTTCGACGCCGGCGCCGACGATTATGTCGCCAAGCCCTTCCATATGGAGGAGGTGCTGGCGCGCATCCGCGCCCTACTGCGCCGCGCGACCGGCCACGCGACGAACGAGATCGTCTGCGGCGCGGTTCGACTCGACACGAAAGCCGGACGCGTCGTCGTCGACGGCGCGCCGGTGAAGCTCACTTCGCACGAATACCGGCTGCTCGCCTATCTGATGCATCACGGCGGACGCGTGGTTTCCCGCAGCGAGATCATCGAACATTTATACGATCAGGATTTCGATCGCGACTCCAACACGATCGAAGTCTTCGTCGGCAGGCTGCGCAGGAAGCTTGGCGTCGACCTGATCCAGACCGTGCGTGGACTGGGCTACATGGCGGCCGCGCCGGCAAAGGAAGCCGGCGGCAAGCGCTAGGCGGATGCGCCTGACGATCGGCTCCTTTCGCTCTATCGCCGCGCGTCTGTTTCTGACGGCGGCGTCGACGAGCCTCGTCGTCCTGCTGATCGCCAGCATTCTTCTCACCGCTTATTACCGAAGCGAGGCGGAAGAGGTTTTCGAACGACGCCTCGACGTTTATCTCCGCGCCATCGTCGCTGACGTCTCCGAATCCGGCCAGGAGGGGCGCACCGGCCCCGGCCAGCTCGGCGATCCGCAATTCGAATTGCCGGGTTCGGGCTGGTATTGGCAAATCACGCGGCTCGACGACAAATCGCATGACATAAAGGCGTCGCGCTCGCTCTTCGCCGGCACGCTGCCGAAACTCTCGGACCTTGGCGTCCCGGCGGAAATCGGCGGGTTTCGTCGCGGCTATGCGTTCGGGCCTGACGGGCGCCGGCTACGCATTGTCGAGCGCATCATCGACGTGGGCGACGTCGGCATCTATCTCGTGCAGGTCGCCGGCAGCGGCGAAGAGATGGAAGAGCAGATCGCGCGTTTTCGCTTCGCGTTGATCGTCGCCTTCGCCGCGCTCGCCATCGCGCTCGCCATCGCCGCCGCCTTTCAAGTCCATTTCGGCTTGCGTCCCTTGCGGCAGTTGCAGCGCGAGCTCGCATCGATCCGCCGCGGCGAGTGGCATCGCATCATGGGCAAATACCCAAGCGAAGTCGCGCCGCTCGCCGACGAGCTCAATCTGCTCATCAGCGCCAATCGCGATATTCTCGAACGCGCGCGCACTCAGGTCGGCAATCTCGCCCATGCGCTGAAGACGCCGCTCTCCGTCATCGTCAATGAAGCCGACGCCGCGCCGGGCCAGCTCGCCCAGAAAGTTCAAGAACAGGCGCAGATCATGCGCGACCAAATATCCTTCTATCTTGATCGGGCCCGGGCGGCCGCGCGTGGGGGCGCGCTCGGCGCGGCGACGCCGATTGCGCCCTCGATCGAGGCGTTGCTGCGCGCGTTCAGCAAAATCTACGGCGACAAGGGCGTGATCTTCTCCGGCGGAGCCGATCCGCATTCGCGCTTTCTCGGCGAGCGGCAGGACCTTGAAGAAATGATCGGCAACCTCCTCGACAACGCCGGCAAATGGGCGAAGAGCAGCGTGACGATCGAGGTTTCAGTCGACGGCGGCGACGCGTCACGACCGGCGCTATGCGTCACGATCGACGATGACGGGCCCGGACTTGCCGCGCATCTTCGCGCGGCGGCGACGCAGCGGGGCCGACGGCTCGACGAAACCAAGCCGGGATCCGGTCTCGGCCTGTCGATCGTCGTCGATCTCGCCGCCGCCTATGGCGGCTCGTTGCAGCTCGACGACAGCCCAAGCGGCGGTTTACGCGCCGAGCTTCGACTGCCGGGATTTTGACGCGCGCAGCGCGAACGCCCTGTTCGGATTCGCGATCAAAGAGGCGGCGGCTCTCGCCACGCTCATTCCTCTTCGAGATCGAAATCGAGAATGGCGACTTGCAGCGTAAAGCTCGAAAGCTTGGCGTCATCGGCCGAAATGACGCCGAGAAATTCGCCGTCGGCGTTGAGTTCGACGGAATCGGTCTTGCGCCCGCGCGCCACGATCGACAGGCGATCATTCTCGAACAGCTTGCGCAAATAGGATTGCAGCACTTCGCGTCCGACGGGGATTTTCATCTCGAAGGCGAAGGAGCGATCGCCGTCTTCGTCGTCGACAGAGATCGAAGCGATCCTTCGTTCGCCCAGATGCACCGCCGCATCGTCGGGATTTTTCGGATCCGCCGCGACGCGAATGCCGTCATTGCCGAGCGCGCGGCGCAGGAAGGACTGCAGCTTTTGCAATTCGGCTTTATCCAAAACGCCCGCCCCCATTTGTCGGTTGACCGCATTCCTCTGCCATGAGCCATGTCGCCGAGCAAGAGCGCGCGAAAAACCCGACAGCAAAGCTGTCGGGTTTTTAGTCAGGCGTACGGCGCCTTACTCGCCGGCGGCCTTAAGCCGCTTGTTGCATTCGCTCCAATATTTCGGCCAGGCGATTTTTGGATCCTTCTTCTTAAGTTCGGCCTTTTTCGCCTTCCATTCGGCGCCGCATTTTTTCTCGCGCTCGCGCAACGCGGCCTGTGCATCCTTCGCCGGCTTGGCGGCCGGTTTTGCTTCTGTCGACGCAGGCGGAGGCGTCGGCGCGGCGGGCGCGGCCTCGGTCGCGGGCGGCGGCGCAGGCTTCGACTCGGCGGCCGCCGGCGGCGGCGTAGGTTTCGACTCGGCCGCCGGCGGCGGCGTCTGGGGCTTCGTTTCTTCAGGCTTGGCTTCCGCCGGCTTCTCTTCAGCGGGCTTCGCCTGCTCCGCCAGTCGCGCGCGACACGCCTTCAAAAAGTCCTGCCAGCTCTGGCCGCCGAGCTCATTGGCGGCCTTGGCGGCTTGATATTGCGATCCGCATTCCTTCAACACATTGGCCTGAGCATACGCCGCCGAGCCGGCGACGACGCCGACGGCGAGGGCGAAAAGGCCGGCCGCAGCGCGAGAAACAGCGATCCCCATATAAATCTCCATTGATGGACGGCGCGAACCGAGCCGCAGTGATTGCGACGGCGCATGAAGCAGGACGCGCACCATCTGCCCCCGCCAAGGCGACGATAGTCCCAACTCGGTTGTGAACGCAATCCGAACGCGCGATAAAGCCGCTGCGCGGCGTTCTCCGTCCGCCTCTTGAAGGAATGCAGAGTTGGCGAGCGTCCGGGAACAACCGGCCAGTTGGCGCGACCTGACGGTCGTGTCCGATATCGATGGGGTGAAGCGTTGCCCATGGCCGGGCGTCGATCCGCTCTATCTCGACTATCACGACAATGAATGGGGGCGGCCCGAGCGCGACGGCCGGGCGCTGTTCGAAAAACTGACGCTCGACGGCTTCCAGGCGGGCCTCTCCTGGATCACCATCCTGCGCAAGCGCGAGGCTTTTCGCGCAGCCTTCGCCGGATTCGATCCGGAAAAAATCGCCAACTTCGACAAAAAGCGCGTCGCGGCGCTGATGCGCAATGACGCGATCGTGCGCAATCGCGCAAAAATCGAAGGCGCCGTGCTCTCGGCGCAGGCGTGGCTCGAGATCGAGGCGACGACCGGCTTCTCAAATTATCTGTGGGATTTCGTCGGCGGCCGGCCGATCGTCAATCATTGGACGCGCATGAGCGACGTGCCGACACAGACGCCGTTGTCCGAACGCCTTTCCAAGGACCTCAAGACGCGCGGCTTCAAATTCTGCGGACCGACGATCGTCTACGCCTTCATGCAGGCGGTCGGCATGGTCAACGACCATCTGGTGGGCTGCCATTGCAAGGAGGAGAAGAGCGGCTTGGGGAAAACGCCCTGATTTCGCTTACTGTTCATTTTTTGTTCTTTGCTTGCCGCCTCGTTCCTGTTATCGTTTGCACCTTGTCTCTCCATTAAAGAATTCAATGTCGACTCTACATCTCGTCCCGCCGGATATCGCGAGTCTTTACGAGATTCACGAATGGAGGAACGCGGCGGGCGTGCTTCAAACGGCGCACCCCAGCGAATGGGAGGAGATCATGCTGGCCTTGCGCAGCTTTCGGCTCAAGGCTTCGGAAATTTTGGCGCCAGGAAAGAACAAGTCGGAATTGGCCAAGGGACTGGACTCGCTCTTGCTGAAATACGGGTGGAGGGAAAAGCAGTTCCAAACAGCAATCAAGGTCGACGATACGATAAGGGAAAGCCCGACTCACAAGGTGGATTGTTACAAGAATCGCGTCGCCTTGGAGGTCGAATGGAACAACAAGGATCCTTTTTTCGATCGGGACTTGAATAATTTCAGACTCCTCTTCGATCTTCGCGTGATCGATGTCGGACTGATCATAACGAGGTGTTCCGATCTCCAAACGATTTTCAATCGGCTGGGAAAAGGCAAGAGTTACGGCAATTCCACCACTCATATGCAAAAACTGCTTCCGCGCATCGAGGGCGGTGGTGGCGGCGGTTGTCCAATTCTCGTTTTCGGGATCAGCTCCAAGCTTTACTTGGAAGATATTGAACCTTCCACTGTTTTGCAGGCAGACGCAATGATTGACGGGGGTGACGATGAACAGTCCGAATGACAGTCTGCTGGCGCAGGTCGGAAACAGGCGATTTCCCACGATTCTGGCCGATCCTCCTTGGCGCTTCGCCAATCGGACCGGGAAAATGGCTCCCGAACATCGAAGGCTGTCGCGTTACGGCACGATGGACATCGAGGCGATCCGCTCCCTGCCGGTGTCCCACGTCACGACGGAGACCGCGCATCTTTACCTCTGGGTTCCGAACGCGCTTCTACCCTGGGGTCTCGAGGTCATGTCCGCTTGGGGGTTCAATTACAAGTCGAACCTCGTTTGGCACAAGGTGCGCAAAGACGGCGGCTCGGATGGACGCGGCGTCGGCTTTTATTTTCGCAATGTGACGGAAATGATTCTATTCGGCGTAAAGGGAAAAAACGCGCGCACTCTCGCCGCCGGTCGGCGACAGGTGAACCTGTTGGCGACACGAAAACGCGAGCATTCCAGGAAGCCAGATGAGCAATACGCGCTGATAGAAGCCTGCTCGAAGGGGCCTTATCTCGAACTTTTCGCTCGTGGGAAGAGAGATGGCTGGGTTTCCTGGGGAAACGAAGCCGTCGATAGTTACGCTCCCACATGGAACACCTATGCGCATCACTCGTGCGCCGACAGCCGACGCCTGACGACGGTGGGCGCCGAGTAAACTTTGAAGGACGTGATGAAGATTTCTGAGACCTATTCGCATCTCAATGGATTGGAATGCCTTATTGTCCACAAACCCGTTTTGTGGAATGACATTTGTGAAATTTTGCGTGGCTTGAGCGCCGAATGCTGTTTGGCCAACCCCTCGGGAGCCGACCGTTTGTCGCCGCGGCTCGATTGCACGACGAGCAACCTGCATCGCGAAATGCAGGCAAGGTTTCGGGAGAACGGTTTCGCCGTGTCGCCGGCGTGTCCCGCTAGTCTCGTGAGGGAACGGGTCGGAATCGAAATCCAGATTGGAAAAAAGGCGTCTCGGACCCTCGAACTATTTGCTAGACACATGGCCTTCTTCGTAGGCGATGTAATTGACGTCGGCGTCGAGATTTTGCCCATGAAAGAGCTTCAACAGGAAATGTCTTCCGGCGTCGCCTATTATGAAGGCGAACTCTACAATCTCATTCGACAGGGGCGCGGCGTGCCGGCGGCTCCCCTAGTTCTCATCGGCATTGCGCCGTGATCCTGCAAAACTAGGGGATCAATGGTGAAGGCGAGAAGCGGGCTTCCGGCCCCCCGCGCCTGGCAACGCATGCTATCCGGGCGCCGCCTCGATCTGCTCGATCCGTCGCCGCTCGACGTGGAGATCGAGGACATCGCCCATGGGCTGGCGCGCGTCGCGCGCTGGAACGGGCAGACCGTCGGTCCGCATATCTTCTCGGTCGCGCAGCACAGCCTGCTCGTCGAAAGGATAGCGGGCGCGCTCGATCCCGCCGTCGCCCGAACCGAGCGGCTCTACATGCTGCTGCATGACGCCCCGGAATATGTGATCGGCGATATGATCTCGCCGTTCAAGGCGGTGATCGGCGACGCTTACAAGGCCGTGGAGGACCGCATACTCGGCGCGATTCTCGTGCGTTTCTCGCTGCCGCCGGCGCCCTCCCCGGCTCTGCGGCGCCTGTGCAAGGAGTCGGACCGCGCCGCCGCTTTTTTCGAAGCGGTAAAGCTCGCGGGCTTTACACGGCGCGAAGCCGAGCGCATCTTTGGCCGCCCGGCGATCCCGCCGCAGCCCTTCATCGACGAACTCGCCCCGGCGCCCATCGAGGAGACGGAGGCGCGTTTTCTCGCTCGATTCCGGGCGGTCGACGAAAGTTGAAGACGAACGCCGGGGAGTGACATGCCGGATGGGCGCTTATACGTCTGTTCGCTGACCAAGGTCGTCGAGACCGTGCGCGAAAGCGGCGCGCGCTCGCTGATCACCATTCTCACGGCCGGGGCGTCGCTTGTTCGACCTTGCGAAATCGCGCGAGAGCGCCATTTGCGCATCGCTGTCTCCGATATCGACGCGCCGCGTGAGGGTCACGTCCTCCCCGGCGAGGAACATATCGACCGGCTGCTCGCTTTCCTTGAAGAATGGGACCGTTCCGCGCCGCTCGTCATTCACTGCTACGCCGGGGTGAGCCGCTCGCCCGCGGCAGCCTTTGTCGCGGTATGCGCCTTGGCCCCGCATCGCTGCGAAATGGAGATCGCGCGAGAATTACGCCGGGTCTCGCCGACCGCGACCCCGAACCGACGGCTGGTCGCGCTCGCCGACGAAAGGCTCGGACGAGGCGGGCGAATGTCCGCCGCGATCGCCGCAATCGGACGTGGGGCCGACTGCTATGAAGGAGCGCCTTTCGCCCTGGAATTCGCCGACGCCTAGTCGACCCGCGCCAGAGCTTGCGCCCATTTCGCCGCCTGTCGAAATCGGGCTGACCGCCGCAATCGTCGCCGTTCGCGACGATGAGCCTTTGATTCTGACCACGCGCGCGGATGGGCCGGCGGGCGTCGCCGCCCTTCCTTCCGGTCCGTTTGATCCCATCCGGCACCGCACTTTCGAAATTGGCCTGCGCGAATGGGTCGCCGAACAAACCGGCGCGCCGCTCGGCTATGTCGAGCAGCTCTATACGTTCGGCGACCGCGGGCGACACGCCCGCGCCGGCGACCGCGACCCGCATGTCGTGTCGGTCGGCTATCTGGCGTTGACCCGCATCCGCCGCGACGCCGATCGGCGCGACGGCGTTTGGCGGAGCTGGCATGATTTCTTCCCTTGGGAGGATTGGCGAAAAGGCGCGCCGGCGATCATCGAGGAAACGATCGCCCCCGGACTGGAGCGCTGGGTATCCGAGTCGCCCGACGCAATTTCCTCCCCGGGCCTCTCCCGCAGGGTGCGCGTCAATCTTCTCTTCGGCTCCAGGGGACGGGCGTTCAGCGAAGAAAACGTGCTCGAGCGATACGAGCTTCTCTACGAGGCGGGCCTGCTCGAAGAGGCGCTGCGCGACGGGCGCGAATCGGCGCAAAAAAGAGCGCCGCTCGCGCCGCTCGGGACGCCCATGCGCCATGATCATCGCCGCATTCTCGCCACAGCCATGGGCAGACTACGCGCGAAAATGAAATATCGGCCCGTTATTTTCGAGTTGATGGCGCCAGAGTTCACCCTGACCGAGCTGCAGCGAACAGTAGAAGCGATCGCGGGGCGCCATCTCCACAAGCAGAACTTCCGCCGTCTTGTCGAAACATCCGCCATTGTCGAACCCACGGGCGAGATGTCCTTAAAAACAGGCGGCCGGCCTGCTGCTCTATTTCATTTTCGCCGCAATGTTCTGCAAGAACGGCCAGCGCCAGGGCTTCGCGTCGGCATCCGCGGCTGAATATCGCTCTTTAAGCCGATGTTCACCGCGAGACGGTGACTGTTTGCTGAAGCGAAACCGCCAATGCGTAGAGTAGAGGTGCGTCTTGGGCTATTTGTCGCCGCCTCCAATGCCGGCGCCGGTCGTCGTCTACAAGGACGTCGGCGGTCTCGTCAGCGATTATGAGGCGATCACCGAACGATATCGCCGCGAGAACCGCGAGGTCAGGCTGCATGAATGCCGCTCGGCCTGCACGCTGGCGCTCAGCCTGCCGAACGTCTGCGTCTATCCGGACGCCACGCTGGCGCTCAGCCTGCCGAACGTCTGCGTCTATCCGGACGCAAAGGTCAAATTCCACCAGGCCTACAACGCCATCAACAGAGAGACCGACCTCGGGGTCTCGACTCGGCTGTTTGCCTCCTACCCCGCCGCCGTGCAGGCCCGCCTTGGCTATTTGACCAGGGAATATCGGGTGTTGACGGGGACTGAACTGATCGCTCTCGGCATGCGCAATTGCGACGGCGGCGCGACCATGATCGCCGCCCGCAAACAACGCGCGCCGTCAACCAGCGTCGCCAGCGCCCGCGATGGGCAATCCGGCGCGAGTCTCGCATCGTTCGGCGATATAGCGCATAAGGTGCAGTCTGCGGTCGCCGCCGCGCTCTCGGGCGCCGAGGGCCAGACGGCCGGTCCGATCCGCGTCGCCGTCGCCGATCGCCGGCAGCTCGCGGACATGCCGGGCGAAAAAGAGGCGACGAACCGGCTTCCCGACTCTCCGCCGCTGCCGCCTCGCCGGCCGGCATCAGAGGACTTCGCGGCGCAGGATTCGGCGCCATTGCGTCCAGCCTATCTGCAACTGATCAGCGGCGCGCAGCCGATCCTGGGAATGCAGTTTGTGCGCACGGTGGCGTCGAACTGAGGCGCGGCGAAGCTTGAGCAATTTTTCGCCACGATGTTACCCTAGCGTCGGAACCGGTGGGGAATCAGGGCGATAGCGATCGCCCAAAGGGGCAGCGCATTCTAACTGCGCATTCTGCAAGCGATTTTTCGCCATCCTCGCGCCGTCCGGCGCAGCGAATTCGCCTTATGGCCGGATGGTCTAAGGGATAGTTGGTTTTACGGGGCGACGTCGGTTAAGGCGCGCTTCAAGCGAGACGAGGAAGCGACCCATTGACGACGCCTCGCTCTAGCGCGCGCCTGAATTTCACTCCACTTTCGAAAGCGCTTGTTTCGAAATCGCTCGGCCTCATCGTCCTTTGCCTGACGGCGCTCGCGCCGAAAATGACTGAAACCGCGGTCGCCAATGGCGACACCAGGACAATTTATCTTTACCACGCCCATACGCATGAATCGATTTCGGCGACCTATCTCGTCAACGGGCAGTACGACAGCAATGTCCTGCAGCAACTGAACTGGTTCCTGCGCGACTGGCGCCGCGACGAGCCGACCAATATGGACCCGCGCCTGTTTGACGTCGTGTGGGAGGCCTACCGCAACGCCGGCGCGGGCGATCAGGTCGTGAATGTCGTCTCCGCCTATCGTTCTCCCGAGACCAACTCGATGCTGCGCGCCCGTTCGCGCGCAGTCGCCAAATATTCCCAGCATATGCTCGGCAAAGCGATGGACACCACCATGCCGGGAATGCCGATGTCGCAAATCCGCGAGATCGGGATGCGCATGCAGCGCGGCGGCGTCGGCTATTATCCGACGGCGGGCACGCCTTTCGTCCATCTCGACGTCGGCAATGTGCGCCACTGGCCGCGCATGAGCTACGACGAGCTGGCGCGGCTGTTCCCCGACGGGAAGACCGTGCATCTGCCGACGAATGGACAGCCGCTGGCGCGCTACGAAGAGGCGCGAGCGGAGATCGAAGCCCGCGGCGACGGGGCCTATGTCGCAGCGCCGCAGCGCACGTTCGGCGGGTTCTTCGCCATGCTGTTTGGCGGCGGCGCAAGCGGCGGCGAAGAAGACGACGCGGAAGTTACGGCGCCTGCGCCGAGCCCACGCAAACAATGGGCGTCGCTCGCGCCGCGGTCCGCTCGCGGGACGGGCGGGGGCGAAGCCGAAGAAGCAGTCGCCGCTTCCGGCAGAGCCGTCGCCAATCGCTATCGGACACAAGAGATCGCGCGCGCCGAAGCCGATCTGCCGCGGGGCGAAACCGCTCTCTCGGCGCCGGGCGCGGAGCCCGCCGAGCAGGAGGCGTCCCGAGCGGCGACGCTTGGCGCTCGGGCGCCGCTGCCGCCGCAACGGCCGGCTTCGCTCGCGGCGTTCTCGGACAGAGAGATGGCCTACGACAGGTCCGCCGCTCTCGCCGCCGTGGACCGCTCACGCGAGCTGCAGAGCGCAGTCGACTATCAGGAAAACGACCAGTACGACCGCAGTTCGAACGCGGCGCCCCCAGGCGATGCGCGCCAGCGTCGTCCCGTCAGCGCGTCGGCGCCCCTGCCCCCGTCTCGGCCGGCGACCTTCGACACCAAGGCGACCAGCGCGATTGCGCGGCTCGTCGACTCGCCCAAAACCGAAGCAAGAAAGTCAAAATCGGCGGCCCGGCAGGACTCGCTCGCCTATGCGCCTGAGCCAAAGGAGCAGTCCGACGCCGCCGAAGAGAGCGGGCAAAGCGCCATCTCCGAGCGACCGGCCAAAGCATCGCTTATGGCCCCGACCGGGATTCGATCCGCCGCCCGAGCGCGCACCCGCGGCAATTCCGACAGTAAAGCCATGGCGGGAGAAAGCGCGAGAATGCGGTGATCGACATCTGATGATCTGAATCGTAGCCGGCCCTTCGCGCGAACCAATGTTTCAATCTTAAAAAAACAACCATGCGTTAAATAA
>JACOWC010000100.1 GCA_016177005.1 Methylocystis sp. | reverse complement strand
CTGCGACAAGGCGAAATGTAGGGCGGCGCGCGCCTTCTCCAAAATCCCGGCGTCTTTCGCGAGCGCGAGAAAAATCTCGGCGCTGCGGCGAGAATAATGGAGAACCGCGTCGATCTCGCCGCCGGCGACCGAGTCGACCGCCCCTTGCGAGAGCGCCGGCGCGCGGCGCGCGTCGTAAACCTCCACGGCGGCGACCCGATGGCCCGCCGCCTTCAGGCCCGCCTCCAGAGTCTGCTGGCGGTCGCGCCCGGCGAGATAGAGGAAATGCGCCGGAGGCTGATAGCGCGCGAGCAGAAACGGCAGAATCGCCTGGGCGTTACCCGCGACGATGTCGGCGCGCCAGCCAAGCGCGCGCGCCGTTTCGGCGGTTTTTTCGCCGACGGCATGGAGGGGCAGGGCCTTGAACGCTTGTGCGCCTCGCGCCAGTTCGACGCCCTTGGCGCTCGAGGCGAGCACCGCGTCAAATGCGCCTTGCGGCATTTGCGCGCCCGTCGCCGCGATCTCCAGCACAGGCGACAGGACGGGGATAAAACCGATCGCGCGCAGCTTCTGCGCGGTGCGCACGGCGTCATCCGCCGCGCGCAGAACCAGAACACGCCTCACATAAGCCCCGCGACGCCGTGCGGCAGGCGCAGCAATATTTCCTTGCCGGCGTCGGCGCCGATCAGCGCCGCGTCGATGGCGCGGCCGTGGCGGCGCACGACATAGGCTTCGGCGCCGTCGGCTTTCAACACCTCGCCGATGAAGGATAGTTCGGCGCCGCGAACCTGGGCATGGCCGGCGATCGGCGTGCGGCAGGAGCCGTCAAGCGCTGTAAGGAAGGCGCGCTCGGCGGCGAGCGCAAAGCCGGTCGCTTCGTCGAACAGCGGCGCCAGCAGATCGCGCGTCGCATTATCTCCCGCGCGCCGCGTGACTCCAATTGCGCCCTGGCCGCAAGCCGGCGGAAACTCCTCCAGAGGAAGCAGCGCCGTGGCGCGCTCGGCGAGACCCAGGCGTTTCAGTCCGGCGACAGCGAGGAGGGTCGCGTCGATATCGCCATTCTCGACTTTCTTGAGGCGCGTCTCGACATTGCCGCGAAGCAGCGTCGTCTCAATGTCGGGTCGCCGGCGCTTCACTTGCGCGGCGCGGCGCAGCGAAGCGGTTCCGACCACGGCGCCGGGGGGAAGCTCGTCGAGCGCGAGACCGCCACGCGATATCCAGGCGTCCCGCGCGTCTTCTCGGGGCAGATAGCCCGCGATGACGATTTCGCTCGGCAAATGGGTCGGCAGGTCCTTCGAGGAATGCACCGCAAGATCAATCGCGCCGGCGATGAGCGCCGAATCAAGCTCCTTGGTGAAAAGTCCCTTGCCCCCCGATTCAGACAGCGGGCGATTCTGTATCTCGTCGCCCGTCGTGCGGATGATCTCGATGGGAAAGTCCGATTCGCTTCCTCCATGCGCGCGCATCAACGCCTCTCGGACCATATGGGTCTGAGCCAGAGCGAGCGGACTGCCGCGCGTTCCGATGCGAAGGGGAGCAAAAGATGTCATTATCCGCCGGCGTTTATCGCGGCGACTATAGGCGGGAACGCGCGAAGGGCAAGCGCACGGAGCCCATTTGCACGCAGCCCATTTGCGCTCCTATTTAAAAAGCGAGCGTCCGCTTGTTGAGCGGACGCCCCTTTCCAGCTCCGCGAGCGTACTGAACGCAGTTCGCGGAGCGCTAAATCGATCAGAAGATGCCCAGCAGACCTGCGCCGAGCATGCCAGCGCCTGCGCCGAGGGCGCCGCCGCCATATCCCCAATAACCCGGGCCGCCATAGCCGTAGTAGCCGGGCCAGTTCGCGCCATACCAGCCACACCTCGGACGCCAGCAGGTGCTGACGTGGGGACGATAGCCCCAATAGGTCGGATGAGCATAACCCCAATAGCCTGGACGATAGCAGCGGCTGTAACGCACCGGGTGATACGAATAGCCCCAATGCGTTCCGCAGTGCCTATGCCAGCCATAATGAGCTCGGCAATAACGCGCCTCGGCAAAGCTCGTGGAGCCGATCACGGCGGCCATGGCAATTCCCGACGTTAACGCGATTGCTTTAATCTTGGACGAAGCCATTTTCACCTCCATAAAGTTTATGCTTAGACCGCAGGCAACCTCAACCGAGACGCTGAATACCTCTTGCCTTAGCCAAAAATTTCCTTAGCTCAAGATACAGCTGCAGTTGTGGAAGCAACGATCTGCTGTGGCAACTCGTATTCGCCGAGATCATGTCAAGAGGCAGCTGTGAGAATCTGAAAAATTTAATTAACCCATCTTTAGCGTTGCCTTAGCAAGCGTTGAAGTCAGCAAGCGGTCTGCCATTATTTCTGTAAACCGTTCGCCAGCCATAATTTTCTAAACTTATCCTCGCGCAACGGTATAAGCTTCGTGAGTGCGTCGATGAAAAAACGGCGCAACGATTCGTTGCGCCAAGGAGTGCGCATGCGCGTTTTAGGCATTGAAACCACTTGCGACGAGACGGCGGTCGCGGTCGTGTCGGAGCAGCTCGGGGGGGAGGGCGGAGCGATCCTGTCCAACGAGGTGCTGAGCCAGATCGCCCGCCATGCGGCCTATGGCGGCGTCGTTCCAGAGATCGCCGCGCGCGCCCATCTCGACGTGCTCGACCGGTTGATCAGGCGCGCGCTCGATCACGCCAAGACCGAGGCGAAGGACCTCGACGCCATCGCGGCGGCGGCTGGTCCGGGACTGATCGGCGGCGTTCTTGTCGGACTCACGGCCGGCAAGGCCATGGCGCTTGCGCTCGGCAAACCCTTTGTCGCCGTAAATCACCTGGAGGCCCACGCGCTGACGGCGAGGCTCACGGACCGGCTCGACTTCCCCTTTCTGGCGCTCCTCATCTCGGGGGGGCACACGCAGCTCGTAGCGGTGAAGGACGTCGGCGATTATCGGCGGCTCGGATCCACCGTCGACGACGCCGCGGGCGAGGCCTTTGACAAGGTCGCCAAGATGTTAGAGCTCCCATACCCAGGAGGCCCGCAAATTGAAAAACTTGCGCTGGAGGGCGACGCGCGGCGTTTCGACTTCCCGCGCCCGATGCTCGGCCGGGAAGGGGCCGACTTTTCGCTCTCGGGCCTCAAAACCGCGGTGCGGCAGGAAATCCTCAAGCTGCAAACGTTGAACGAAGGGGATGTCAGGGACCTTGCGGCCTCGTTTCAGGCTGCGATCGTCGACGTGATCGTCGACAGGGTGCGCTCCGGCGTGCGGCTCTTTACCGAAAATATGGGGCGGGCGCCGCAGGGCCTTGTCATTGGCGGCGGAGTCGCCGCCAATGGCGCCATTCGCCGCGCGCTGATGCGCCTTTGCGCCGAAAGCGGCCTGCGGTTCATTTCGCCGCCTGCGGCGCTATGCGCCGACAACGGCGCGATCATCGCCTGGGCCGGGCTTGAGCGCTTCAAACGCGGACTGACCGACGACCTCGACTTTGCGCCGCGTCCACGCTGGCCGCTTGACGCCGCGCCGAGCCGGTCGCACCACGGCAAGGCTTGAGGGCGCGGCTCGATGCGATTTCTTTTCCTGGCGGCGCTTGGCGCCATGACGCTCGCGCCAATGCCGCAGCCTGCCGGCCTCCTTGCCGAAGAGGCGACCGTTGCCGGCGTGCGCGTGCTCTACGGACCTGGCGAGGGCTTCGGTTCGGTCGACGCGCGTCTCATCGGCGAGGCGCGCCGCTCGATCGACATGGCGGCCTATGTCTTGACTGACCGCTCGCTGATAACGGCGCTTGGCCGCGCCGCCATGCGCGGCGTCAGGGTGCGCATCTATCTGGATGGCGATGAAATGGGCCGAGGCGCCTCAACCATCGAGGAGATTGCCGACGCCCCCAACATCGAAGTGCGCCGCAAGGGCCGATCGCGCGACCTGATGCATCTCAAGTCCTATCAAGTGGACGGCCGCGTGCTGCGCAGCGGCTCGGCGAATTTCTCCGTCTCCGGCGAAATCTATCAGGATAATGATCTCATCGTGATCGAAAGCCCTCAAGCTGCGGCGCGGTTTCGCGAAGCCTTCGAGAGGCTGTGGTCGCGTTCGGACAATCAGCGGATCGGCTTCAGATGACGCGGGCGCCCGTGACCGTGCTTGGCGCAGGCGCGTGGGGCGTCGCGCTCGCCAATGTCGCCGCCCAGGGCCGCGCGCGGGTGCCGCTATGGGCGCATGATCCGCGGACGGCCCGGGCGCTCGCCCGCGACCGTGAGAATAAGCGGCGACTGCCGGGGCTGCCGCTCGCCGCCGCCGTCGCGCCGACGGAAGACATTTCGATTTTACGCGAAACGGAATTCATTCTCGCCGTCACGCCTGCACAAGCGATGCGCACGACGGCGCGCGCCGCGCGGCCGTATATGCGCAACGGCGCCGCTTTCGTGATTTGCGCCAAGGGCATTGAACGCGATCGCCACAGATTCTTAAGCGAAGTTGTGAGCGAAGAATTGCCCCAGGCCAGCGTCGCCGTGCTCTCGGGACCGAGCTTCGCGGCGGACGTCTGCCGAGGGCTGCCGACGGCTGTCACTCTCGCGGCGCATGACGAGCAGCTGGCGCGACGCCTTTGTGAAGAGCTTTCGACGAAGACGTTTCGACTCTATCGCTCGACCGACGTGCGCGGCGTCGAGATTGGCGGCGCGGCGAAAAATGTTCTCGCGATCGCCGCAGGCATGAGCCAGGGCCGTGGGCTCGGCGCGAGCGCGCAGGCGGCGCTCATCGCGCGCGGATTTGCCGAGCTGATGCGGCTCGGGCGCGCGCTTGGCGCGCGTCAGGAGACGTTGATGGGTCTTTCCGGTTTGGGCGACCTCGTGCTCACCTGTGGTTCGGCCCAATCGCGCAATTTCGCGCTTGGCGAAGCGCTGGGACGGGGAGAGTCGGTGAAAGACGCGGCGCACGGCAAGCTTGCCGAAGGCGCCTTTACGGCGCGCGTGCTCGTCGAAATGGCGCGCGCCCATCATGTCGAGTTGCCCATCGCTGAAGCAGTCGACGCGATTCTTTCGGCGCGGCTGAGCGTCGATGGCGCCATTGAAGCGCTTCTGATGCGTCCGCTTAAAGCCGAAGATTGAGGGCGCCTAATTCGAGTCGAGAATCTCTCGAATTTTTACGGCGAGCTGCTCCAACGTGAACGGCTTCGTCAGCAGTTTGACGCCTGGGTCGAGAACGTTGTTGTGCACGATGGCGTTGCGCGTATAGCCGGTAATGAACAGAACCCGGAGATTATGTCGACGAAACACCGCCTCGCGCGCCAGACGCGCGCCGTTCATGTCCGGCATGACGACGTCTGTCAGCATCAAAGCGATGTCGGAGCGTTGGCGAATGATGTCGATGGCTGCGCGCCCGTTTTCCGCTTCGATAACCGTGTACCCCAACTCTCGCACGCCTTGCGCGGTGATGCGGCGCGCCGTGTCGTCGTCTTCGACGATGAGCACCAGTTCTTCCGGCTTTCCGAGCGGGAGATCGAGAGGCTTTGGCGACGGCGCGGATATTGTGGCGGGCTCTTCCGTGTGATTAAAGCGCGGAAGATAGAGTTTAACGCAGGTTCCGTGTCCAGGTTCTGAATAAATTTTGACGTGTCCGCCGGATTGCTTGACGAACCCATGGACCTGCGAGAGTCCCAGTCCCGTGCCTTTGCCGGTCGGCTTTGTTGTGAAGAATGGATCGAAAGCCTGCGAAATGATCGCTGGCGACATGCCTTGGCCCGTGTCGGTGACGGCGATCATCACATATTGGCCTGGCTTCACGTCCATGTTTTCTGCGGCGTAGGCGTCGTCGAGATAGCAGTTGGCGGTCTCGATCGTCAGCTTGCCGCCATTGGGCATCGCGTCTCGCGCATTGACCGCGAGATTGATGACGGCGCTTTCCAATTCGTGCTGATCGATTTTCGTCGTCCAAAGTCCGCCGGCGAGCACCGTTTCGAGTTCGATCTTATCGCCGAGCGCCCGCCGCACCATGTCGGAAATGTCGGAAACGAACCTGTTGGCGGCGAGCGGTCGCGGCGACAGGGGCTGGCGCCGTGAGAAGGCGAGGAGCCTGCGAACCATCGCGGCGGCGCGATCGGCGCCGTTCAATGCTGAACTGATGAGTTGAACATGTTCGGCGTCTGCCTTGGCGAGCTTGCGCTGCAGCAGATGCAGGCTCGCGACGATAACGCCCAGCATATTGTTGAAGTCATGCGCGATGCCGCCGGTCAGTTGACCAAGCGCTTCGAGCTTCTGCGCCTGCCGCAACTGCGACTCCAGCGCCTCGCGGCGCGTGGTTTCGGCGATCAGCTGGTCATAGGCCGCCTTTAGCGAGTCGCGCGACGTTTGCAGCGTGTTCATCTGCCGTTGCGCGTTGAAAAACGAAAATGCGCCAAGCACGACGATTATGCCGCCGAGCGCCCAAACGGCCGCATCAAATATTCCGGCGGCGGCGTGGAGGTCGCGCTCGCGCGCCGCCAGCAGATTTTCCTCATTTTCGTTCATCGCGCGGATTATGGCGTGAAACCGATCCATCAGCGCCTTTCCGCGCCCCGATTTGACCAGCTCCGCGGCCTTGTCGAGCTTGCCGGCGCGAGTATCGGCGATCGCCTGATTGATGATCCCAAGCATTTCGCCGACAAGCGGCCTGATCTCGGCGATGGCCTCGAGCTGCTTGGGATCGTCCCTCACACGTTCCGAAAGCTGGTCGAGAAGGACAGGCAATTTATCCCCGGCTTCGAGACACGGCTCGAGATAGCGTTCGTCCTGCGTGATCATAAAGCCGCGTTGGCTGCTCTCCGAGGTCTGGAGCAGTGCGGAAAGCTGATAAAGATCGCTTTGCGCCTGGAGGGTGTGCCGCAGCCATGCGCCTGCCGTGCGGCGTTCAAATTCGGCGCGCAAGGCGATGTAACTCGCAAGCGCGAGCACCGCGAATCCCAATGCGATGCCAAACAGTCCGGAAGCGACGAATTTACGTGACGGCGACATCTTGGTCCGGCGAGGGGAAGAATGCGCGTCAGTCTACGACGCGCATCCATTTTGCGAAAGGTTAAGAAACCTGTCGGTTAAGAAACCTGTCGCACCGCGCCTTTCGCCGCGCTCGTCGTCATCGAGGCGTAGGCGCGCAGCGCCGTTGAGATTTTGCGCGGCCGAGACGTGGCTGGGGCAAAGCCCTTCGCCGACTGTTCGGCGTGGCGCGCCGCGAGTTCGTCGTCATCTACCGCGAGCGCGATCCTGCGCGCCGGGATGTCGATTTCGATGCGGTCGCCGTCTCTGACCAGCGCGATCGCGCCGCCTTCAGCCGCCTCGGGAGATACGTGGCCGATGGATAGTCCCGCCGTCCCGCCGGAAAATCTTCCGTCGGTCACGAGCGCGCAGGACTTCCCCAACCCCTTCGACTTCAGATAGCTCGTCGGATAGAGCATTTCCTGCATGCCGGGTCCGCCGCGCGGGCCTTCGTAACGGATGACGACGACGTCGCCGGCCTTTACGTCGCCCGTAAGAATTCCCGAGACGGCGGCGTCCTGGCTTTCATAGACCTTGGCGGGGCCGACGAATTTCAGGATCGACTCGTCGACGCCGGCAGTTTTCACGATGCAGCCGTCGAGAGCGAGATTGCCGGTGAGCACGGCGAGTCCGCCATCCTTGGAGAAGGCGTGCGCTACGTCTCGGATCGCGCCTTTTTCGCGGTCGCCGTCGAGTTCCCTGTATCGGCGGTCCTGGCTGAAGGCGACTTGCGTCGGCACGCCGCCGGGCGCGGCGCGGAAGAATGTGCGCGCGGTCTCGCTTTGCGTGACGGCGATGTCCCAGCGCGCCACTGCGTCGCCGATCGAAGGACTGTGGACGGTGGGAAGATCGCCGTTCAAGAGCCCGGCGCGCAAAAGCTCGCCGAGGATCGCGATGACGCCGCCGGCGCGATGCACGTCCTCGAGATGAACGTCGGGCGCGGAGGGCGCGACTTTGCACAGAACCGGCACGCGTCGCGACAGCCGGTCGATGTCGGCCATGGTGAAGTCAACCTGCGCCTCATGCGCCGCCGCGAGAAGATGCAGCACAGTATTGGTGGAGCCGCCCATGGCGATGTCGAGCGTGATGGCGTTCTCAAACGCTTCGAAGGTCGCGATCGAACGCGGCAGCACGCTTTCGTCGTCCTGCTCATAGTAGCGTCGCGCCAGATCGACGATGAGATGCCCTGCTTCGACGAAGAGGCGGCGACGATCGACATGCGTGGCGAGCGTCGATCCGTTGCCGGGAAGCGACAGACCCAGAGCTTCGGTCAGACAGTTCATGCTGTTCGCCGTGAACATGCCCGAGCATGACCCGCAGGTCGGGCAGGCGGAGCGCTCGATGGCGGCGACATCCGCTTCGCTGACCGTATCGTCGGCGCCCGCAATGATCGCATCAACCAGATCGAGCGCATGCTCCTTGCCGGCGAGCACGACCTTGCCGGCCTCCATCGGACCGCCGGAAACGAACACCGTCGGAACGTTAAGCCGCAACGCCGCCATCAGCATGCCCGGCGTGATCTTGTCGCAATTGGAGATGCAGACCAGCGCGTCGGCGCAATGCGCGTTGACCATATATTCGACGCTGTCGGCGATGAGATCGCGCGAGGGCAGGGAATAGAGCATCCCGTCGTGCCCCATGGCGATGCCGTCGTCGATCGCGATGGTGTTGAATTCCTTCGCGACGCCTCCGGCCTTCTCAATCTCGGCGGCGACGAGCTGGCCAAGGTCCTTCAAATGGACATGGCCCGGGACGAATTGCGTGAAGGAATTGGCGACGGCGATGATAGGCTTGCCGAAGTCTTCCTCCTTCATGCCCGTCGCGCGCCACAAGCCGCGCGCGCCGGCCATGTTGCGGCCGTGGGTCGTCGTGCGGGAGCGGAACGGCGGCATGGCGGCTCTCCTTTCTTCATATGGCGACGCGGATTCTTTAGAGGATCACCTATCCCAAGGGGCTGGCGCTCGCAACGGCGAGGCGGATGCGCCGCCGCGACGCTCGAAACTGGCGACGCTTTCAATATTTCGGAAGATGGCTTTCAATATTTCGGAAGTTGTGCGAGAGTTGCTGTCGAATGACATCTGATGCTTGGCTCTTCTTGCAATCGTTAAGGAGAACAGACATGTGGGCACGTTTTTTCTTGGGGATCGCGTTGGCGATCTCGGCCATGATCCTCATCGCTCCGGTCGCGGCTCATGCTCAGGCGACGCGCACTTGGGTCTCCGGCGTCGGCGACGACGCCAACCCGTGCTCGCGCACGGCTCCTTGCAAGACCTTCCCTGGGGCGATCTCGAAAACTGCCGCGAAGGGCGAAATCAACTGCCTCGATCCCGGCGGTTTCGGCGCCGTGACCATCACCAAGTCGATCAGCATCGTTTGCGGTCACACCGAGGGCGGCGTGTTAGCGTCACTCGTCAACGGAATCATCGTCAACCTGCCAAATGCGAGTGACAAGGTTCTCCTCCAAGGCCTCGACATCGAAGGGGTCGGAAACGGTCTCAATGGAATTCGGATGATTGGAACCGGAAATCTGGTCGTCCGCAACACGTTAATCAGAAACTTCACCGGAAACGGCATCGACGTTAAGGGCACGGCGGGCGCGCGCGTGGTCGTCGAGGACAGCCAGATCAACAACAGCGCCATCGGGGTCGATGTGCTGGGCCAGGCCGGAGCGGCCAACGCCGTCTTTCTCCAGCGCACAACGCTCGATTCGAACGCAACAAATTCCGTGCGAGCCCAGAACGCCGTGAATTCGATCGGCCTGTTCAAGTGCACACTGATCGGCACCACCAACGCGATCAATTCGGTCGGCGGCGCGCCGATCGTCTCGTTCGGCCAGAGCAACGTCGTCGCTGGCGCCACTGCTCCGACTTCGACTGTGCCGCTAAAGTAGAGCTGACGCTTCTGGCAGGCCCAGGCCGTCCATCGTGACGGCCGGGTCTTTTCGGCGCATTGTTGCAACTCCCGCCTCTGCAAGGAGCTGCGGATGACGAGTCTGTGGTCCGATTTCCTCACCAACACTCAACGTTCGGTGTTCAAGTGGAAACATTATTTCCCGGCTTACGAGCGTCATTTCGGCCGTTTCGTCAACACCGACGTCGTCTTCTTCGAGATCGGCTGCGGGAACGGCGGTTCGCTGCAAATGTGGAAACGATTCCTTGGGCCGCACGCAAGGATCGTCGGCGTCGACATCCGGGCGGAATGCGGCAAATTTGCTGAAGACCAAATTGAGATTCGCATTGGCGATCAGTCGGACCAGGCCTTCCTGCGCGCGCTTTGCGCCGAGTTCGGGGCGCCTGACGTCGTTCTCGACGACGGAAGCCACATGATGTCGCACGTGCACGCGACATTCGCGACGCTGTATCCCCTGATGCCTCGCAACGGCGTCTATATGGTGGAGGATTTGCACACGGCGTATTGGGAAGAATTCGAAGGCGGGCTCAAGCGCAAGGAGTCCTTCGTCGAGACGTGCAAAGACCTGATCGACGCGTTGAACGCCGAACACGCTCGTGGCGCAATTGAGCCTGACGCCTTCACTTTATCGACTCTCTCGATGCATTTTTACGACAGCATGGTCGTCTTCGAGCGGGGCCGGCATACGAAAAAATTCGCGATGCGGATCGGCGCCATCGACTGATTCTCATGCCTTCCGCAACCGTCGCGCCGTTTCGCGCGGCGCGACGCCGTTCGCACGAAGGCGTTTCAGCGCGGCGAGCGTCCGGCTGAATCGCTCGCTGCACGGGTCCACGGCGTCGCGCCTTTCCAGAACCGTGTCGGGCGGGCCGGAACGAGCGAGCCCTTGCCGGACAATCTCCGTGTAATTGTCCTGCAGGACGCGGTTTTCGCGATCAAGCCCGGCGACCAACAGCAACCCTGCAGGGCTCGCGTCGAGCGTCATGAGGAACAGATCGGGGCGACGCCGGCGCAGCGCCTCGGTTAGCCGCCACACATCTCCGGTCCAGACACGTGTGCGGCGCTCCCTTTCCGCCTGCGCCGGGTGATTGGGAAAGATGTCGTCAAGAACGATAACGGCTCCCGGCGCGCAGCGCCGTTCGGTGTTCATGAAATCACGCAGCGCATATTCGAAAAGGTGCATACCGTCGATGAAACAAAGGTCCGGGGGCCGCC
>JACOWC010000099.1 GCA_016177005.1 Methylocystis sp. | reverse complement strand
CCGCAGACGTGGCAATGATAACGCTGATGCCCGCGAACAATCCCGTTTTTCCTGAAGTCACTGGCGCCGCAGCGCTTGCAGCAAATTTCCATCATGGCGTCGTCCCTTTCCGGTCAGACGCCATTGATTTCCAATGAAAATGGTTAATGCTATCTTAACTTAAGACTCTCCGAAAATAAACTCCTGCTTGTGTTCAGAACCGGGTGGGAAAATAGCGAGGTCAACCTGCTTGCGCGCGCTACCGACCTTGATCGGAAACTCAAGATGGATGTCGGCTTTGGAATAGCCGTATTCTTCAACGAGGCTTCGCGCTACGCGCTGCCTGACGTGTTCCTCTGGCGTGTCTTTGCGGAGGACGTTAGTGTGGATGTAACAGCGAATCTTTCCCGCCGGAACGAGCAGGACTGGTTCGTTTGAATGGTTTCCGGAAATAGCCATCTATGCCTTTCCAGGGGCGACGGAGCGTGAGGCGCTAGCTCACAGCTCCTTCAGAATTAACTCCGGGACTGTCAACGTTATAAGCTGCGCAGCAAATCATGGGCACCCCTCGCAATGCGCCCCTCAGGCGATCATGACCCGCGCGGCGCCTTTTTCGTCGCCCAAAAGCTCGAGAACCTTGGCGACGATCGCCTTGCCGTCGAGCATCGCCTTGGCGACCATCAGCTCGTGCTTGTCGTGGTCGATATAGGCGTCGGGCAGAGTCATGCTGCGGAACTTGAATGCGCCGCGCGCGCCGTCCAGCAGCCCGTCGTCGGACAGCGCCTGGAAGACCTGGGCGCCAAAGCCGCCGATCGAGCCCTCCTCGATCGCGATGAGCGCTTCGTGATTGGCGGCGAGCCGGCGCAGCAGGTCCCGGTCGATCGGCTTGGCGAAGCGGGCGTCGGCGACGGTCGTCGAAACTCCGTAATTCTCAAGCTCCGCCGCCGCCTTCAGAGAATCGGCGAGCCGCGTGCCGAGCGAGAGAATCGCGACCTTCGAGCCCTCGCGCAGGACACGCCCCTTGCCGAGCTCAAGAATTTCGCCGCGCTCCGGCAATTCGACGCCTAGCCCCTCGCCGCGCGGATAGCGGAAGGCGATTGGGCCGTCGTCATAGGCCGCAGCCGTCGCCACCATATGCATCAGCTCGCCCTCGTCGGAAGGGGCCATGATGACGAAGTCCGGCAGACAGCCGAGATAGGCGAGATCGAAGGCGCCGGCGTGGGTCGGCCCGTCGGCGCCGACAAGGCCGGCGCGGTCCATGGCGAAGCGCACCGGCAAATTCTGAATCGCCACGTCATGGACGACCTGATCATAGCCGCGCTGCAGGAAGGTCGAGTAGAGCGCGCAAAAAGGCTTGTAGCCTTCGCAGGCGAGCCCGGCCGCGAAGGTGACGGCGTGCTGCTCGGCGATCGCCACGTCGAAGGTGCGGTGGGGAAAGGCCTTGCCGAAAATATCGAGGCCGGTGCCCGACGGCATCGCCGCCGTGATCGCAACGATCTTGTCGTCATGTTCCGCTTCGGCGATCAGCGCCTTGGCGAAAACATTGGTGTAGGTCGGCGCGTTGGCTTTGGGCTTGATCTGAATGCCGGTAGCGACGTCGAATTTGTTGACGGCGTGGCACTTGTCGGCCGATTCCTCCGCCGGTCCGAAGCCCTTGCCCTTTTGGGTGACGACATGGACGAGGACCGGGCCATCGTCCTTGTCGCGCACGTTTTTGAGCACGGGCAGCAAATGGTCGAGGTTATGCCCGTCGATCGGCCCGACATAGTAGAAGCCGAGCTCCTCGAACATGGTGCCGCCGGTGATGAAGCTGCGCGAGAACTCCTCGGCCTTGCGCGCCTTGTCGTAGATGAAGCGCGGCAAATGACTGGCGAGCTGTTTCGCCGCTTCGCGGATGGAGCGATAGGCGCCGCCGGAAACGAGACGGGCGAGATAGGCGGACATGGCGCCCGTCGGCGGGGCGATCGACATGTCGTTATCGTTCAGGATGACGATCAGGCGAGAATGCAGCGCCCCGGCGTTATTCAGGGCCTCATAAGCCATGCCGGCGGACATCGAGCTGTCGCCGATCACCGCCACCACGTGATTGTCGCCGCCGGCGAGATCCCGCGCCACGGCCATGCCGAGCCCGGCCGAAATCGAGGTCGAGGAATGGCCGGCGCCAAAGGCGTCATATTCGCTTTCGGCCCGCTTGGTGAAACCGGAAAGTCCGCCGCCCATGCGCAGCGTTCGGATGCGATCGCGCCTGCCGGTGAGGATTTTGTGCGGATAGGTCTGGTGGCCGACGTCCCAGATCAGTCTGTCGCGCGGCGTGTCGAATACATAGTGCAGGGCGACCGTCAGCTCGACGACGCCGAGACCAGCCCCCAAATGGCCGCCGGTGACCGAGACGGCGTCGATCGTCTCGTGGCGCAACTCGTCCGCGACCTGCTTGAGCTCGTTGGGACGCAGCTTGCGCAAATCTTCGGGAGTGGCGATCCGGTCGAGGAGGGGGGTCTTGGATGTCGTCAACGGCTCTACTCTGCTCGGTCATCAACAAGCGCCAGAAATCCGAGCTTTACCCGGTAAAAGGCGCCCCAGCAAACGCGCCGCGGCGTTCAAGGCGATTCAGTCGAAGACTGTTGCGAAGTTGCAACGGCGGGCGAAGGCGCCGGTCAGAAGGGGAAGTCTCCAAAATTGGATTGAAAAGCCGGCTCCTGATCCATGGGGCGGTACGTGGGGCGGTTGGTGGGGCGGTACGGCTGACGCGCGCCACGCGGGCGGACCTCTTCGCTGGCGATCGCACGGCCGCCGCCGGTGATTTCGATCGTCGCCCCATTTTTTTCCACCCACTGGAAGAGCTGGCGCGCGTTGGGGACTGCGAGCCGCACGCAGCCATGGGAGAGCGGACGGCCCAGACCGCGCTCATAGCTGCCGTGGATGGCGAGGCCGCGCGGGGAAAAGAAGATGGCGTAGGGCATCGGCGCCTGATCATATTCGTCGGAATGATGGTCGGCCTCCATGCGCATGACGCCGTAATTTCCCGTGGGCGTTTCGTAACCCCGGCGTCCGCTTGAGATTTTCCACGTCACGGTCTCGCCCTGAGGGGTGACCGCCTCGAGCCTTTGCGCCGCAAGGTCGATTCGGATGCGCACCGCAACCCCCGCAGGGGCGGCCGTGAGGAGAACAGCCGCGGCGAGGGTGGCGCATAAACGCAGAACGCTGGCCATGCCGGACCTAAACACGGCGCCGCCTAATCGTAAAGGCGCGCCGATGAATGGCCGGGATTTTCAGGCTTTTTCGGTTAACGGGTCTCGAACCGACGCGGTCCGGCCAGCCGACCGGGCTCCGGGCCAGTTCAGTTCCAGAAAAGCCCCGGCGCGTTGCGCCGACGCCCTCGCCTTTTTTCGCTCCATCGCTATAGTGCGCCGGCATTCCTTGGGGACGAATCGCCTTGACGCCTCGATTGCCGCACCTCTCCAGCCGCCTCTTGACGGTTCTTGCGCTGGCGCTCGTCGCCGCGAGCCTCGGCGCTTGTGGCCGGCGCGGTCCTCTGGAGCTTCCGCCCGAGAGCCAGGCGCGCGGCGCGATCCTGCGGGCGGAGGCCGAAGCCGCACAGGCGAAAGCGGCGGCGCGCGGGGCGCCTCCGCCGCCGGCGAACGCCCCCGCGCCGCCAATTCCCGGCGCCATCGGCAATCGACCGCCAGATCAATATCCCTTCCCGCTCGACACGCTGCTTTAAGCCGATGCATCTTTTCGCCTACCGGAACGGCGCGCTCCACGCCGAGGAGATCGCCGTGGCCAAGCTCGCCGATGAGCTGGGCACCCCCTTCTATTGCTATTCGGCGGCGACGATCCGACGTCATTATCGGGTTTTTTCGCAAGCCTTCGCGGGTCTCGACGCGCTCGTCTGCTATGCGGTGAAGGCCAATTCCAATCAGGCCGTGCTGCGCCTTCTCGCGAAAGAGGGCGCAGGCATGGACGTGGTTTCCGGCGGCGAGCTGGCGCGGGCGCTCGCCGCCGGCGTCGCGCCGGAAAAAATCACCTTTTCCGGCGTCGGCAAAACGCCGGAGGAGATTTCGGCGGCGCTTGGCGCCGGAATCTTCTGCTTCAACGTCGAGTCCGAGCCAGAGCTGGAAGCGCTGTCGCAAGCGGCGGTCGCTCTCGGGCGCGCGGCGCGCATATCGCTGCGCGTCAATCCGGACGTCGACGCCCGCACGCATAAGAAGATTTCCACCGGCCTCGCCGAAAACAAGTTCGGCGTGCCGCTGTCGCGCGCGCGCGCGGTCTACGCCTTCGCCGCCAAGCTCGACGGAATCGAGATCGCCGGCGCCGATATGCATATCGGCTCGCAGCTCACCGATCTCGCGCCGTTCGATGAGGCCTTTTCGCTGCTCGCCGAGCTAGTGCGCGACCTGCGCGCCGACGGCCACAGGATTTCGCACGTCGATCTCGGCGGCGGCTTGGGGATTCCCTATCACGAGGGCGAGGATCCGCAGTCCTACCATCCCGAAAGATACGCCGAGATCGTGCGACGGCATTTCGGCGCGCTCGACTGCAAGCTCGTGCTGGAGCCAGGGCGCCTCATCGTTGGCAACGCCGGCATACTCGTCACGCGCGTCATCTATGTGAAGCACGGCGACGCCAAGACGTTCGTGATCGTCGACGCCGGCATGAATGATCTCGTGCGTCCCACGCTCTACGACGCCTGGCACGACATCATTCCCGTGCGCCAGAACGCGGATCGGCAAAGAATCGTCGCCGACGTCGTCGGGCCGGTGTGCGAAACCGGCGACTATCTTGCGCATGGACGCGAGATGGTCGAGCCGCGCGCCGGCGAATTGCTCTGCGTGCTGACGGCGGGCGCCTATGGCGCCGTGCAGTCCGGCACGTATAATACGCGCCCGCTGGTTCCGGAAGCGCTCGTCGACGGCGCGCGTTACGCCGTCATTCGCAAGCGTCAGAGCGTCGAGGAGATCATCGCGCTCGACAGCGTTCCCAATTGGCTGGCGTGAAACCTACCGACAATCGTTCAATACGCCAAATCTCCATGAGCGCGGCGATAGTCGCGATACCAGTCGACGAGCGCCGCGACGCCGTCCTCGACCGACGTATGCGGGCGATAGCCCGTCAAACGCCGCGACGCCGTCCTCGACCGACGTATGCGGGCGATAGCCCGTCAAACGCTCCAAGAGATCGGCGCTGGCGAAAGTGCGCGGCACGTCGCCCGGCTGCATGTCGAGATAGTTCCGTTTGGCCTTTTTGCCGAGAGCCCTTTCGATCGTCTCGATAAAATCGAGAAGCTTGACCGGTTCTCCGCGGCCGATGTTGACGATGCGATAGGGCGCGATCGGCGAAACGCTGTCGTCGCCCGAATCGCGCTCTGGAACGCAATCGATCAGTCGCGCGACGCCTTCGACGAGATCTGTGACATAGGTGAAGTCGCGCGACATGTCGCCGTGGTTGTAAATGTCGATGACGCGGTCGTTCTCGATCGCGTCGACGAATTTTAACGGCGCCATGTCCGGACGGCCCCACGGACCGTAAACTGTGAAGAAGCGAAACATCGTCGTCGGGATCGACCACAGATGCGCATAGGAATGCGCCATCGCTTCGCCGGCTTTCTTCGTCGCGGCGTAAAGGGTCAAAGGAAAATCGGTTCGGTCGCTCTCGTGAAAAGGCACGGTGGGGCTCGCGCCGTAGACCGAGCTTGTCGAGGCGAAGAGAAAATGGCGCGGTTTCAGCAAGCGCGCCATCTCCATGACGTTGAAGGCGCCGACCAGATTGGCGTCGACATAGGCGCGCGGGTTTTGCAGCGAGTAGCGCACCCCCGCCTGCGCCGCGAGATGGATGATGACGTCCGGCGCCGCCTGTTCGGCGGCGCGCGTCAGCGCCTCCATGTCCTCGAGCATCGCGATCGTGTCGCGATAGCCGTTGGTGCGCAGCAGAATGGCGCGGCGCGCCTCCTTGAGGCGGGGATCGTAATAGGGCGTCATGCCGTCGAAGCCGTCGACAAAATGCCCGGCCTCGAGCAGACGCTTCGCCAGATGAAAGCCGATGAAGCCGGCCGCGCCGGTCACGAAGACGCGCATGAGCCGCCATATTTCCGTGTAATGAAAGCTTCGCCGTCATGGGCGAAGGCGGTCGGCCTGTCAACGCTATCGCGCGCAGCTTGGGTTTTCAGCCGCGCAAGCCATATGTTTGCGCGTAAGGAGGAGAAGCCGTCATGGTTGATGAGGCCGGCGCCAGGACGCCACGCATAATTCACCCGCTCTACATTCGGGTGACGCATTGGGTGAACGCCGTCGCGATTTTCGTCATGGTGCTGAGCGGCTGGCGCATCTACAACGCCTCGCCGCTCTTTCACTTCGAATTTCCTGCGGGGTTCACGCTCGGCGGCTGGCTTGCCGGCGCGCTCGCCTGGCATTTCGCCGCCATGTGGCTCCTGGCGCTCAACGGCATCGCCTATCTCGCCTACTGCGTCGTTTCAGGCCATTTCCGCAGGAGGTTTCTGCCGATCTCGCTGCGGCGCGCGCTCGACGACATTATTCTCGCGAGCCAAGGTCGGCTCGACCATGCGCCCGGCCGCTACAACGCCGCCCAACGTCTGCTCTATGTCGGCGTCATCCTCGCCGTGATCGTCGCCGTTCTTTCGGGTCTCGCCATCTGGAAGCCCGTGCAGCTTCAGGCGCTCACGGCGCTCATGGGCGGCTATGAGTCGGCGCGCCGCGTGCATTTCTTCGCCATGGCCGCGATCGTCGCCTTCCTTATCGTCCACATCGGCCTCGCTGTCGCCGTCAAAGGCGTGCTGGCGCCGATGTTCACCGGCCGCGCGGAGGCGCCGCGATGAAACCCTCTCGTCGGGCCAGCCTTAGCGCCTTTCGGCCGCAGATCACGCAACTCGAGCGCCGGCTCTTCCTCAAGCAGGGGCTGTCGCTCGGGGCGCTGTCGCTTCTTTCAGGCTGCACCTTAAAGGACGACGACGCCGTCGATCGCCTGCTTTTCGCCATGTCGCGCTTCAACGACAAAATGCAGGCGGCGCTGTTCGATCCCTCAAGGCTCGCGCCGACCTACGCCGAAGCCGACGTCACGGCGCCCTTTCCCTTCAACGCCTATTACGAAGAAAAGGATGTTCCCCGCATCGACGGCGAGAGCTACCGACTGCAGCTTTCGGGACTTATCGCCGACAAACGGCCCTGGAGTCTTGAGGAGTTGCGCGCGCTGCCGCAGTCGACGCAGATCACCCGCCTCGTCTGCGTCGAGGGCTGGAGCGCGATCGGCAAATGGCGCGGCGTCTCCTTCCGGCATTTTCTCGAGCGGATCGGCGCCGACCTGACGGCGCGCTACGTCGGATTCAAATGCGCCGACAAATATTATTCGAGCATCGACACGCCGAGCGCGCTGCATCCGCAAACGCTGCTCGCGCTCGATTTTGCGGACGCGAAATTTGGCTATCCGCTGCGTCTGCGCATCCCGACAAAACTTGGATTCAAGAATCCAAAGTTCATTCACGAAATCTTCGTGACGAACGACTATGCAGGCGGCTATTGGGAGGATAAGGGATACAACTGGTTCAGCGGCTCTTGACCTGGAATGCCGCGGGTTTATCTAGTTTCGACGCTTTCTTGCCACTTTTTTGACTCTCAATGCGCGCCGCGGCAGCTGAGTCGGGGCCGTGACATCGAGCGAGGACACATGACCAATCGTCGGCCCTGCGTGAACGGCATCCTCGCCGCGGTCCTGTCCGCCAGCATCATCCCTATTCACGGCGCGCTGGCACAGGAAAAGACTCCGACCGCGCAGCGGCCCGTCGCGAGACTTCCGGCCACTCTGCCGGTCAAGAGCGAATCCTCCCCGAGCGAGGCGATTAAGCCGGAAGAAACTGAATCGGGCGACGGCGAATGACGGCCGCAATTTTAAGAATTCATTAAGCGCTTCGTCACATTGCCCTTGACTGCGCGAATTCCGTCATAAAATCACCGCAGCGCAGGCGTGACTGCGACGCATCTTCATCGCTGTTCGCCGCTTTGATGTCTGCGGGGCGGGCCGGTTGATTCGGCGGGGGCTCTCATTTTTGAGGGGACCATCAAGCGATGAATCAGCGATCCTGCGCAAACGGCATATTGGCCGCCGTGCTTTCGGCGAACTTCCTTCCCATTCACGGCGCGCTCGCCAAGGAAGAAAGACCAGCAACGCCCGGCGGGGCAAAACACGCAGCGAAGAAACCAGCGGCAAAGCACGATGCGAACAAACCGTCGCCGGAGGGCGATGCAGAAGGCGCGGGCGACAAGCAGTAGCCGGATCGAGGCGCAAATCTTGCGCTAATAATCGACGCCAACAAGGTAAAGACCGTGCGGCGGCGCGACCTGTCCGCAGCGCGCACGGTCTTTCGCGTGAAGCGCCAGCGCAAGATCTTCGGCGCGCCACTTGCCGCTGCCGACATGTTCCAGCGAGCCTGCCATGGAGCGCACCTGATTGTGCAGGAAGGAGCGCGCCGACGCGACGATCTCGATGCGCGCGCCGTCGCGGCGCACGTCGAGACGCTCAAGCGTGCGCATCGGCGAATTCGCCTGACATTCGGCGGCGCGAAACGTCGTGAAGTCGTGGCGGCCGACGAGCGATTGCGCCGCCTCATGCATGGCTTGCGCGTCGAGCGGACGCTTGACGTGCCAGGCGCGGCCGAGACTCAGCGCCAAGGGCGCGCGGCGGTTGTCGATAACATAAAGATAGTGGCGGCGGATCGCAGAAAAGCGCGCCTCGAAATCATCGCCGACTGCGCGCGCCGACAGCACCGCGATCGGATCAGGCTTCAGATGCGCATTGATCGCGTCGCGCAGCCGATCGGCTCGCCAGTCGCGCGAAAGATCGACATGGGCCGCTTGCCCCAGCGCATGCACGCCGGCGTCGGTGCGGCCCGCGCCATGCACGATTGCGCGCGCGCCGCCATTGATCGCGGCGACGGCCTCTTCAAGGCGTTGCTGGACAGAAATTCCATTCGCCTGCCGCTGCCAGCCGACGAAAGGAGCGCCGTCATATTCGATCGTCAGCGCGAAGCGGGGCATGTCAGGTGAGCGAGACGCCACGCGTCAGCCTGCGGCCGCGCGCGAATTCTCCAAAATCCATCTCGCCCTTGCCGGCGCGCTGCACGCGCAACAGCCTCAGCGCGCCCGCGCCGCAGGCGATGAGGCCGTTATCGTCGAGGGCGGCGCCCGGCGCTCCCGCTCCCGCCTCGACGCGCGTGCGCAAAACTTTCACGCGCTCCAATCCATGGCCGAGGTCGGCCTCGAAAAACGCGCCCGGAAAGGGCGACAGGCCGCGCGCGAGATTATGGAGGTCTTGCGCCGGGCGGCGCCAATCGATCCGCGCCTCGCCCTTTTCGATCTTTTGCGCATAGCAGGCGCCGTCTTCGGCCTGCGGCGTATACCGCAATTCGCCTTTCGCGAGCAGATCGAGCGCTTCACCCATCAGCGGCGCGCCGAGCTCCGCCAGACGATCGTGCAATTCGCCCGCCATCATCTCGGCGTCGATCGGCGTTTTCGCCGTCAAGGCGACGGGGCCGGTGTCGAGACCGGCCTCCATCTTCATCACCATGACGCCGCTCTCGGCGTCGCCCGCCATGATCGCCCTCTGGATCGGCGCCGCGCCGCGCCAGCAGGGCAGCAGCGAACCGTGGAGATTGAGACAGCCGTATCGCGGCGCATCGAGGATCGGCTGCGGCAGAAGCAGGCCGTAGGCGGCGACGACCGCGACATCGGCGTCAAGCGCCGCGAACTCAGCCTGCGCCTCGGCGCCCTTCAGGCTTTTCGGCGTGCGAACGGGAAGCTTAAGGCGCTCCGCCAGAAGGTGGACGGCGGATTTTTTTTCCGCCATGCCGCGCCCGGCGGGACGCGGCGGCTGCGTATAGACCGCCGCGACCTCATGGCCCCGCGAGACGATTTCCGTAAGCAGACGGGCGGCGAATTCAGGCGTGCCCATGAAGACGACGCGCATTTTGTTGCGCAATCGTCAGGCCCCGGCCTGTTCCGACTGACGCTCGGCGGCGGCGCGGCGCTCGGCGGCGATTTCGTCGTAGCGCGCCGCCTTGTTGAACTTCTTGACCACCCGCTCGCGCTTCAAGCGCGACAGATGGTCGATGAACAGGCCGCCTTCGAGATGATCCAGCTCATGCTGCACCACCGTCGCCAGCAGCCCTTCGGCGTCGAATTCCTGAGTGGCGCCTTCCCGGTCGAGATGACGCACGCGCACCCGCGCCGGCCGCTTCACGTCCTCGTAATAGTCGGGCACCGACAGGCAGCCCTCCTGATAGAGGCTCAATTCCTCCGACGCCCAGATGATTTCCGGGTTGATGAGGAAAAACGGCGCGCGAGTCTCCTCGGTCTTGCCGACGTCGACGACGACGATGCGCCGCGCCACCGCGACCTGGATCGCCGCAAGGCCGACGCCGGGCGCCTCGTACATCGTCTCCAGCATGTCGTCGAGCAGACGCCGCACCGCTTCGTCGACTCGGTCGACCGGCTCGGAAATCTTCCGCAGCAGCGGGTCCGGAAGCGTGATGATCGGCAGAATGGCCATTGATGTTCGCCGTGGCTCTTTGCGTTTCCATGAGATAGGCGCGACCCGCGCCTGCGTCAAATCTAAAGCGACAATCTAAAGCGACCGGCGCCTTTGCCTGGCGGCCAAAGGCGGCTAACATGCAGGCGCAATAAAGCGATCGCCGCCGCGCGGAGGCGGCGCGCCACCGGGAGCGCGCCATGGCTTTGCTGATTTTTCTGGGGCTAATTGCCGCCGTCGCTTTCTGGCTGGTCGGCGTCTACAACGGCCTCGTGTCGCTGCGCCAGCGCAGCAAACAAGCCTTCTCCGACATCAACGTGCAGCTCAAGCAGCGCCACGACCTCGTGCCCAATCTCGTCGAGACGGTAAAGGGCTACGCCACCCATGAGAAAAGCACCCTCGAAGACGTGGTCAAGGCGCGCAACGCCGCCGTGGCGGCGCAGGGTCCGGCGCAGCAGGGCGCGGCCGAGGGCGCGCTGACCGGGGCGCTGTCGCGGCTGATCGCGCTCTCCGAATCCTATCCGGACCTGAAGGCGAACCAGAATTTCCAGCAGCTGCAGAGCGAACTGTCGGACATCGAAAACAAGATTTCCGCCGCGCGGCGATTCCTCAACAACACCGTCGCCGAATACAACGCCACGCGGGAAGGCTTTCCGGGCTTCCTCATCGCGCAGCGCTTCGGCTTCGAGCCGCTCGACTATTTCGAACTCGACGAAGCGGAGCAGCGGGCGATCGAAACCGCGCCGAAAGTGCAGTTTTAAACGCGTGGGAGCGAAAGCGCCGCTCCTCCCTTCTCCCCTTGTGGGAGAAGGTGGCCCTCGCGCAGCGAGGGTCGGATGAGGGGTAATCAGAACGGAACCAAGCAAGCCATGCCCGGCATTCCCCGCAACGTGATGCTGAGCTTAGCGAAGGTTCAGCGCGCAAATGCAGTAAAGGCAGAGACGATCATTTGGCGCGCTTTGCGGGCGCGCCGGGAGCAATTGAAATTTCGTCGTCAAGTTCCAATCGGCGACTATATCGCGGACTTCGTTTGCTTCGAGCGTCGGATTGTCATCGAGGTCGACGGTCCGTCACACGACACGGATGAACAACAAAGGCGCGATGTAGGCAAGGAACGTTGGTTTCGGAGTCAAGGCTTTCTTGTTTTGCGACTGCAAAACGACCTCGTAAAGGGTTCCCCCGAACTCGCGGTGCGACAAATCATAGAAGCCGCCAACCGACTCGCCCCTCATCCGGCCGGCTCCGCCGGCCACCTTCTCCCATCGCAAACCGGGTGTTCCCGGTTTGCGTTCAAACGCCAAAGTCGGCAACAGCCGACTTTGAGGGAGAAGGATCGCGGCCAACTATTGGAGTAGCGCCTCACCGGCGATCAGGAACACAATGTTTAAAGCC
Organism: Methylocystis sp.; assembly: GCA_016177005.1. GTDB lineage: Bacteria > Pseudomonadota > Alphaproteobacteria > Rhizobiales > Beijerinckiaceae > Methylocystis. Next base: position 4,362 of record JACOWC010000099.1, on the reverse strand, counting down.
TACGGCCTTTACTCCCACATTCGCGCCAATGAGCTGCGCTCGGCCTTCCTGCTCGCCGGCTTCGTCGTTCTGCTGCTGGCGCTGATGTTCTCCTTCGCGCTCATCATCGAAGCGATGAGCGCGCACCCTGGCGCGCCTTTGGATTACATTTTCGCGCTCGCCGTCGATGATTTGAAGCGCGGCTGGCCGATCGGCGTCATTGCAGCGGGCGTCTGGTTCGGCATCGCCTATCTTTTCCACCAGAAGATGATCGACTTCGCCACTGGCGCGGCGACTCTGTCGCGCGCGGAGTCGCCGCGAATATACAATCTCCTCGAAAACTTGTGCATCTCGCGCGGCGTGCCGATCCCGGCCCTGCAGATCATCGAGAGCGACGCGCTCAACGCATACGCCTCCGGGCTGAAAGAGGGGCAGTATAGAATCGCGGTCACCCGCGGCCTGACGCGCTACCTGACCGACGCCGAGCTGGAAGCGGTGCTCGCGCACGAACTGACTCACATTCGCAACCGCGACGTCCAGCTTCTGGTGATCGCGGTCATCTTCGCCGGCATTTTCGCCTTCGTCGCCGATCTGACGATTCGCCGCTGGGATTTTCCGTTCGGATTCTCGCCGCATCGTCAGGAGGGCGACAATGGACGGCGCGGGAACGGCGGCGCCGCCCTCGCCATTCTCATCGCGCTTTTCATCATCGCGCTGAGCTGGGGCGCCTCGGTGCTGATCCGCTTCGCGCTGTCGCGCTCGCGCGAATTTCTCGCAGACGCCGGCAGCGCCGAACTGACCAAAAACCCCGACGCCATGATTTCAGCGCTGCGCAAGATCGAAGCGCATGCGGCGATTCCGGCCATGCCGTCGCGCATGCAGTATTTCTTTATCGAATCGCCGGCGCGTCATCCCGAGTCCGGCTTGTTCGCCACTCACCCAAGCGTCGACGCGCGCATCGCGGCCTTGATCAAATTCGCCGGCGGACGGGATTCATCGGTTGAACTTGAAGGGCAGGCGCCGTCGGAGACGATCGACGCGCCGCGCCAAGCCGAGGACGATGCCGGAGCCGCCTTCCTGCCCAAGGACGGGCGCGCGCCGCTGTCGCCGCCTCGAGGACCGTGGGGAAGCGCCAGCCGCTGATCAGCGCGCCCGTTTTCGTCTCCACGAAATCAACGCCGCCCTTCGTAATTAAAATAAATCCAGAGTAGAAACTGGATCATTACACTTATTCCAAAACATATGATTTTTATCAGTACTGAACATGCGATACGCTATGCGTGTCATTAGCGGCGTTTATCAATGGAAGGACTGTTAGGGACTTCCCACTGACCGCTGAATTTGACGACTAAATTTCGCGGAAGAGGCGCGGGCATGAGCATCACGGTTATCTTCGGTTCAGACGGCGGCGCGACCAAGGGGGTGGCTTCCAAAATTTCGAAAAAGTGCCAGGGGCGGTCGATCGACATTAAGGACGCCACGACCGACGACTTCGAGAATTGCCATCTGCTGATCCTGGGTTCGCTCACCTATGGCGATGGAACTCTGCAGACGGATTGGGAAGAGAACATCGACAAGCTGCGCGGCGCCAATCTGAAGGGCAAGAAAGTCGCCCTGTTCGGCACCGGCGACCAGCAGACCTATCCGCTCTCCTTCGTGGACGCGATGGGCATCCTCTACGACGAAGTGTCGGCGCTCGGCGCCGAGGTGATCGGCTTCACCGAAACCTCCGGCTACGACTATGTCGGCTCCACCGCCGAGCGGGACGGCAAGTTCGTGGGCCTCGCCCTCGACCAGGACACCCAATCCGGCGTGACCGAAAAAAGAGTGACCGCATGGCTGAGCCAGTTACTTTAATCTGCGACGGCGTTCCGCCCCTGTCGTCGGCGCCGTATCGGTCCGGCGAAAACGCGCCGGTGCTGCGGCTCCTTCACCACAATATCTACGAATATGGGAGAGGCGTTCGCGGCCTGTTTCTGATGACCGTCAGCCGTCGGGAACTGGCGCTGGCGCTCGGCAAGTTGGATGCGCATGGCATCCCTCGCTTCGTGCAGGACCTCAGCCCGGTCAAGGCGAATCTCTTCTTTGGCCGGCCCGCCTTCGTCGCCGTGGCGCGCGCGATCGTCACGCGTCCGCTCAATGCGCTCACCGCGGAGGAAGACTTCATGCTCGGCACGCTGCTCGGCTACGATCGCGAGCAGCAGTGCCGCCGCTTTCTCACACGCTCTGGGCTGGCGATGCCGGAGGAACTGCCTGTCGCGGCCGAATGATCGGAAAGTGGCGCCGGCGCCGGTCCGGAGCTTTCTGAAATCGCGAGCCGCCGCTTAAAATTCTGCGGCGCGATCCGGCGCGCAGTGTGGATTCTTTTCGGTCAGAACAACCTCGAACCCCTCGAACTCAGGACCGCCTATATAAAGATGGCGGTTCTGGCCGGCGTTTTTGTGGGCCTCCCGAAAATGTTCGGAATGCGTCCAGTCGACAAAATGTTGCCTTGTCTCCCACAGCGCATGCGACGCATAGAGAATATGGTCTTCCCGTTCAGGTCCTTTGAGCAGATGAAAGACGATGAAGCCGGGCCTTTCCTGAAGCCGGGATTGACGCGACCGCCAGATGTCTTCGAAAGATTGTTCCTCTCCCTTGACGATCTTGAAGCGGTTCATTGCAATAAACATGACTCGTCTCCTGTCCTGGAGTTTCGACCAGCGCGCGCGGCGACGCTCATTTGCCCAGGGTCGGCTTCGCCGGCTCGGACGCGTTCGAGAGATAGTCGAGCGAAGGATCGTTCAACCCGGCTTCCCGCGACTTGTCCCGCCACTCCCGCGCTTCGGCGAGATTGGCCTCGACGCCGAGACCCTGGGCGAGGATGTGCGCGAGGCGGTTTTGGGCCACGGCGTTGCCCTTCGCGGCCGCTTTGCGAAACCATTGCGCCGCGGCGGCGCGGTCGCGCGGCGCGCCGACGCCATTGAACTGCAGTACGGCGAGTTCGACCATCGCCGCCGCGAAGTCGAGTTCAGCGGCGCGTTTGAACCATTCCGCGGCTTCACGCTCGTCCTTCGGAAGGCCTTTGCCGGTCTTGTAGAGAACGCCAAGCGCGTAAAGCGAATCCGCGTTTCCCTTCGCCGCGGCGCGCCGGAAATAGTCCGCCGCTTTGCCGAAGTCGGACGGCGCGCCCTCGTTTTCGAGCGCGAGCTCCCCCAGAAGATGCAGAGCGGCTGGGCGATCCAGCGCCGCCGCCTTTTCGAGATAGGCGCGCGCGACGGCGCGGTTCTTCGGCGCGCCGGCGCCGTTGAGCGCCGCTGCGCCGTAAAGATAGGCCGCTTCCCCATCGCCGGCGTCGGCGCCACGCTTGAACCATTCCATCGCGACCGAGCGATCGCGGGCCACGCCGGCGCCTTCGAGGTAAAGCCGGCCGACAAGCGTCAGCGCCGCCGCGTCCTTCGGATTGTCGGCGATGCGCTTCTTCGCCTCCTTCATCGCCACGGAGTAGTCGCCCCGTTGATAGGCGCCGAAGGCGAGATCGGGCGCTGGCGCATTTGTCGTTGCGCTCCACGCGATTGCAGGCGTCAAGAAAAGAGCTACACACGCCGTCATTGCGCGCGAAGCGAAGCAATCCAGCAAAGATGGCTCAGCCCCTGGATTCCTTCGGCGCTTTGCGCCTCGCAATGACGCGCGCGCTCGGATTCTAATGGCGGTCACTTGCGTTCTCCCTTGAGCCGCGCCTGCGCTTCCGCCACAGCCGCCGCCGGTCCGCGCGCGTCGCTCCAGACGGCGGCGTCGAGAAGCACGAAGTCGGCGCCGGCCCTGGCGAGCGGCGCCACATCGTCGAGCGTTGCGGCGCGGGCGACGCAGGGCGTGTTGAAAAGCTCCGACCACCAGGCGACGCGGTCGATCAGCGCGTCGCGGTCGAGATCTGAAAACATCACATAATCGGCGCCCGCCTCGCCCGCGCGCATGGCGTCGTCGCGCGTTTCGAGATCGCCGGCGCCGACGATGTAGCGCGGCGACAGTTTCTTGATCGCTTCGGCGAGCGCGTCGGCGCAGCCCGAAACATGGGCGCCGTCGGCGCCGGCGCGCAGCGCGACATTGGGCGCCGCGGCGACAACAACCGCGACGTCTTTCTCTTGCGCGGCGGGCGCCAGCGCGCGCGCGATCGCCTCGTTCGCGCGCTCATCCACGCCCACGAAATGAATGAGCAGGCTGGCGACGTCGCCGGCGGCCAGCGCTTCATTGAGCGCAGGCGCGAAACCCGCCGCGTCAGCGAGCGGCGGAGTCGCCAGAACGAGTCGCGGCGCGGCGGCGTCCATCACGCCTTCAGCCTGTCGAGCCAGGCCTGCGCGGCGGCGCGCACATTGTCGGGCGCCGTTCCTCCGTAGCTCCTGCGGC
>JACOWC010000098.1 GCA_016177005.1 Methylocystis sp. | reverse complement strand
GCGCGCGCAAAAAGATCAGGATCGCATTCGAGCGCGACGACCTTCTCCGCAAGTCCGGAGAGCAGCGCGGCCGAGTAGCCGGCTCCGCCGATATCGAGCGCCTTGTCGGTCGCTTTGATCTCCGCAGCCTGAAGCATCCGCGCCAGCACCAGCGGCGGCAGCAGACTGCGCTTGCGTCCGCCGGCCGACTTCACTGTGACCGCGAGATCCGAATAGGCGAGCGGCGCGAGCGAATCGGGAAGGAAAAGCTCTCGCGGAACGCTCAGGAAGCGCTCGAGCAAGGGGACATCCGTCACGTCATATGGACGGAGCTGGCGCTCAACCATGGTGTGCCGGAGCGTCGCCGTCGCTTCGCCAGTCTTCGCCACCATGTCCAACATTCGATTTCCGGCCATGCGCCGGCCCCTTGAAGGAGATGCTGCAGCGCGGGAACCCGCCGCCGGCGTTTTATAGGCGCCGTCTCACGCCATGTCCATGGCTTGGTTCATGGCTGGTCCATGGCTTGGTCCATGGCTTGGTCGATAGCTTGGCTCACAACTCCGCGCCGACGAGCACATGGACGCTCTCGCCACTATCCGCCAATCGGCGCATTTGTTCGAGCGACGTTTTGTCGAGAACCTCGGCGATTGCCTCTCGCGCCCGCAGCATGACAAGACGAACCGCGCAGTGCGTCTCGTCCGCGCAGTCATCGCATCGACGATAGACGGTCTTGCTTGCGCATTGGATGGGCGCCAGCGGCCCGTCGAGCGCGCGCACGATATTGCCGACGCCGATATCCTCGGGCGGGCGCGCTAACATATAGCCGCCGCCCTTGCCCTTTTTCGAATGCACGAAGCCTGCATTGCGCAATTCGCCTAAAATTGCGTCGAGAAATTTCTTTGGAATGTTGTTCGAGGCGGCGATGTCCGCAACCAGAGCGGTCGCTCCCGGCTGCACCCCGGCGAGGTGAACCATCGCCTTGAGGCCATATTTGGCTTTTTTCGTCAGCATTCCTCTTGACCTATCGGGTCGGCGCCGATCGCGCGGATACCCTTCTGCGCCGACATTCTACTGCAAGTCTGCCGGTCTTCTATAATTTGGGAACGGGATAGGCCAAAGGCTCGAATTGACAAAGTTGACTCACTTTATAGAGTAAAATTCCGGGTCTCGGCAGGAAAAGGGGAAATGGCGGCAATTTTCGACGCATTGAGCGCAATCAATCCGCTCTATTCCGTTTCCGGCTTCGCGGTTGGCGCGCTTGTGGGGTTCACCGGCGTCGGCGGAGGCTCGCTGATGACGCCGATTCTGGTGCTCATCTTCGGCGTGGTCCCGTCCACCGCCGTCGGCACCGACCTGCTCTATGCCGCCATCACCAAGACAAACGGCACGCTGGTTCACGCCCTGCATGGCACGGTGGATTGGCGCATCACGCGCCGGCTGGCCTATGGCAGCGTGCCCGCGACCATCGCGGGCCTCGTTCTCCTCTCCTGGCTCGGCAAGTCGAGCGGTCACACGGCCAATGGCCTGATCACTTCAGCCCTGGGATTCGCCCTTCTGCTCACCGCCTGCTCCATCCTCTTTCGGCGCTGGCTGCTCGACCATATCGCGAAACACACCGGCGCGATGAGCGACAGGCGCCTGCTCTGGCTGACGGCGACTCTCGGCGCCTTTCTCGGATTTCTCGTTTCGATTTCTTCCGTCGGCGCGGGAGCGATCGGCATGACCGTGCTGCTGGCGCTCTATTCGCATACGCCGACCGCGCGCCTCGTCGGCTCCGACATCGCCCACGCCGTGCCGCTGACGCTGATTGCCGGCTTCGGGCATTGGCTGATGGGCGGCGTCGACTGGCTGCTGCTGCTCTCGCTGCTGATCGGCTCAATTCCGGGCATCGCCATCGGCGCCCATTTTGCTGCGCGCGTTCCCGACCGCTATTTGCGCCCGGCGCTGGCCAGCGTCATGGCGTTCGTCGGAATCAAACTCTCGATCTAGTCCCGATTTCCTTAAGGAGCGCGACATGTTGCAGACGGCACCGAAATTCACCCCGCCGACCAAGCCCGGCCGAGGCCGAATCTATGATTCGATCACCCAAACGATCGGCGATACGCCGCTCGTTCGGCTGGACCGGCTGGCGCGAGAGCGCGGCGTAGAGGCGAATCTTCTCGCCAAGCTGGAATTTTTCAACCCGATCGCGAGCGTCAAGGACCGTATCGGCGTCAGCATGATCGAGTCGCTCGAAAAGAGCGGCAAGATCACGCCAGGCAAATCGGTGCTGATCGAACCGACGTCGGGCAACACCGGCATCGCGCTGGCCTTCGTCGCCGCAGCGCGCGGCTATCGGCTGATCCTTGTCATGCCGGAGTCGATGTCGCTCGAGCGGCGCAAGATGCTGGCGCTGCTTGGCGCCGAACTGGTGCTCACCCCGGCGTCGCAGGGCATGAAGGGCGCGCTGTCCAAGGCCAATGAACTCGCCGCCGAGCATCCGGACGCCATCATCCCGCAGCAGTTCGAGAACCCCGCCAATCCCGAAATTCACCGGGCGACGACGGCTGAGGAAATCTGGAACGACACCAACGGCGAAGTCGACTATTTCGTGTCGGGCGTCGGCACCGGCGGCACGATCACCGGCGTCGGCCAGGCGCTCAAGGCGCGCCGGCCCGGCCTGCGCATCGTGGCCGTGGAGCCGGAAGATTCGGCGGTGCTGTCCGGACGCCCGCCCGGTCCGCACAAGATTCAGGGAATCGGCGCGGGCTTCGTGCCGCCCATTCTCGATCGCAGCGTCATCGACGAGATCGTCACCATCGGCAATCAGACGGCCTTTGAGACGGCGCGAGCCCTTGCGCGGGTGGAAGGCATTCCGGTCGGCATCTCGTCCGGCGCCGCGGTCGCCGCCGCGCTGGAGATCGCCAGCCGCCCCGAAGCCGCCGGCAAGAATATCGTCATCATCATCCCCTCCTTCGCCGAACGCTATCTCTCGACGGCGCTCTTCGAAGGGCTGTGAAAACGTTCGCGCCGCAGGAATTGCGGCGCATTCTTCAGCCTTTCGACGATCCGCCTCTGTTGCGCTTTTGCTGCGGCTTTGGCGCGGGGTTCGGCTTCGTCGCGGGGTTCGGCTTTGGCGCGGGCGTCGGCGCGGCCTGAGCGGTCTTGCGGCGATGCAGCTTTTGTCGCGCATAGGCGCCGACGACATAGCCGACCGCGACGATCACGATATAGACGATCACCAGAAAGCCGCCGCGTTGATTGGCGGACGCCGCCTTCTCCAGAAGGCCGGCAATTTCGCTTTGATCGATGAATTTGTCGGCGATGATGCCGCAGACGATGCCGACAATCGGCACGAGCCAGGATGGCAGCCGGAAGTAGCCGAGCGCCGCCGCGATGAGGAAAGCGACAAGCCCGAGGACATGCAAGAACTCGATCAGGATCGACTGTATGATGAGTCCGACAAAACGGACGAGCTTGACCATCTCACTCCCCTGCGATCATTGATTTTTGCGAAGCTTACACATTCGGCAGCTGCTGCGCGAGCGCTTCCAGCACCGCCATCCGCACCGCAACGCCCATCTCGACCTGTTCGCGAATGAGCGAGCGCGCGCTATCGGCGACGGCAGAATCGATTTCGACGCCGCGGTTCATCGGCCCTGGATGCATCACCATCGCATCCGGCGCGGCGCAGGCGAGCTTCTCCTCATCCAGTCCGAAGAAATGGAAATATTCACGGGCGCTTGGCGTCAGCGCGCCGGCCATGCGCTCGCGCTGAAGCCGCAGCATCATGACAATGTCGGCGCGTTCGAGCCCGCGCCTCATGTCGTGAAACACCTCGACGCCCAGCCGCGAGAGACTGTCCGGCGCAAGCGTCGAAGGGCCGATCACCCGCACGCTGGCGCCGAGCGCGCCGAGCAGCAGAATGTTCGACCGGGCGACGCGGGAATGAAGAATGTCGCCGCAGATCGCCACCGTCAGCCCCTCGATGCGGCCCTTGTTGCGCCTGATCGTCAGCGCGCTGATCGTCAGCGCGTCGAGCAGCGCCTGCGTCGGGTGTTCATGCGCGCCGTCGCCGGCGTTGACCACGGAACAGTCGACCTTCCGCGCCAGAAGATGGACGGCGCCGGCGTGCGAATGGCGAACGACGATGATGTCCGGCCGCATCGCGTTGAGCGTCACCGCCGTGTCGATCAGCGTCTCGCCTTTCGACTCTGATGAGCGGGCGACCGACATGTTCATCACATCCGCGCCCAGACGCTTGCCGGCGATCTCGAAGGACGCCTGCGTGCGAGTCGACGGTTCGTAGAACAGATTGATCTGCGTGCGCCCGCGCAAATTCGAGCGCTTCTTGTCGACCCGCCGCGAGACTTCGATCGCCTCCTCGGCCATGTCGAGAAGAGTCTCAATGTCGGGACGGGCCAGCCCTTCAATGCCGAGAAGGTGCCGGTGCGGGAAAGAAGCCTGCGTCGTCCCAGTGTGCATGCGCCGTCTATAGCAGCTTTGACCAGCGCCGGAAGCGCCCGTCGCCGGGGCGTTGAGGCTGGCTCTCGCGTGTCTTTCTCTTGACATATGCTCGCGTCGAGCACATGTCTTGCACGACGAAAGTTGCGATATCCTTATTCGCAGCTTAGTCTTGAAAGCTTGAGCGCTCCGGGCGGGTCTCCGTCTCGGAGATTTTATCGGGGTTACTTATACTCATCTAGAGTATAAGTATGAGGCGCCGGAACGATGACTCACTTGATTGGCGACGTGCGCAGCGTATCGACCGCGAGGCGCGAGCCGCCCGCAAACGCGCTCGGCGTCGGCCCTGACGGACGCTTTCCAACCCTGCCGCGCCCCGTGCTGGAATGGACGCCGGAGGTTCAGGCCGCGACGGCGCATCTTTACGAACGCGTGGCGAGAGTCATTCCGCCCGTCGAGTGGCCGTTCCACGCCCCTTACGTCAAGGCGATCAATGATCTGAAAATTATGCGCAACGCCACCATCCTCGCGCATAACTACATGACGCCGGAAATCTATCATTGCGTCGCCGACCATTTCGGCGACAGCCTGCAGCTCGCGAAGCTCGCGGCGAAGTCCGACGCCGAAATCATCGTTCAGGGCGGCGTGCATTTCATGGCCGAAACGTCGAAGCTGCTGAATCCGGAAAAGGTCGTGCTCATGCCGGACCTCAAAGCCGGCTGCTCCCTCGCCGAGTCGATCACCGGCGCCGACGTGCGCGCTTTGCGCCAGCGATATCCCGGCGTTCCCGTCGTCGCCTATGTGAACACGTCGGCCGACGTGAAGGCCGAGGTCGACATCTGCTGCACCTCGTCGAACGCGGTCAAAGTCGTCGAGAGCCTCGGCGTCGATCGGGTGATCATGGTCCCGGACCGCTATCTGGCGCAGAACGTCGCCGCGCAGACGAAGGTGAAGATCATCGCCTGGCATGGCGCCTGCGAGGTGCATGAGCGCTTCACCGCCGAAGAGATCCAAAACTATCGCGCCGATCATCCCGGCGTGCAGGTGCTGGCGCATCCGGAATGTCCGCGCGAAGTGGTCGAAGTCGCCGATTTCGCCGGCTCGACCGCCGCGATGATCGACTTTGTGCGCAGCAGGAAGCCGGCTCGGGTGCTGCTCGTCACCGAATGCTCGATGGCCGACAACGTCGCCGCCGAAACGCCGGACGTCGAATTCGTGCGGCCTTGCAACTTCTGCCCGCATATGAAGCGGATCACCCTGCCGAAAATCCTCGACAGCCTGCTTTACGTCCGCGAAGAAGTAACCGTCGATCCCGCAATCGCCGCGCGCGCGCGCCGCAGCGTGCAGCGCATGATCGATCTGGGCTAGACTGCGGGCCGCTTCGGCCTTTCTTGAACAGGGCGAACCATGCCGGCGCTCGATGCGACGATTGCGGCGATCGACGCCGCCAATGCCGACGACCCTCGCCAAACTGAGGGCCGCGCCTTCGAACTGGTCTATGCCGAGCGCATGAGCGCGCGGCTCGCCGCGCTCTATCCGGACGCCTCCGATCTCCTCAAAATCGCGACGCGCGCGCAGCATCTGCGCCGCTGGGAGATCGAACGCGCGGACTATGAGGAAGGCCGTCGCGGCTACAATGACTGGCGGCGCGGCTGCCGCATCCATCACGCCGATCTTGCCGCGGACATCATGCGCGCGCATGGCCATGACGCGCCGGCGATCGCCCATGTCGGCGCGCTCATCCGCAAGGAACAGCTCAAGAAAGACCCTGAGTCGCAGGCGCTCGAAAACATCGCCGCGATCGTCTTTCTCGAGCATTACTTCGACGATTTTTTAGAAAAGCATCGAGATTACCCCGACGACAAGCTCGTCGACATTCTCGGCAAGACCTTGTGCAAAATGTCGCCCAAGGGCCATGCGGCGGCGCTCGCCCTGCCATTTCCCCCACGCGCGCGCGCCCTTGTTGAAGCCGCGCTCGCCCGCGAAGCCGGAGCGCTCGCGCGGCTCGCGGCGGTGGCCGTCGATTAGACGGCCGATGCGCGAGGATTTGCCTCCCATCATCATCGTCGGCGGCGGGCTCGCAGGCGTGTTCTGCGCGCTCAAACTGGCGCCGACGCCGGTGGCGATTTTCGCGCCCACCCCGATCGGATACAGCGGCGCATCCTTTTGGGCGCAGGGCGGCATCGCCGCCGCCGTCGAAGAAGGCGACACGCCCGAAAGCCACGCCCATGACACGGTGGCGGCCGGCGGCGGCATCGTCGATCGCGACATCGCGCTCGGCATGGCGCAGGAAGCGCGCGCCCGCGTCGAAGATTTGGCGGCGATGGGAACGCCCTTCGATCGATCAGCCCTCGGCGGCTTCCTTCCGTCGCAGGAGGCGGCGCATTCGCGCCGGCGCATCGTTCGCGTCCAAGGCGACGTCGCCGGGCGGGCGATCATGGAGATTTTGGCGAGGGAAGTCGCCAGAACCCCGTCGATACAGGTCGTCGAAGGCTATTTGGCGCAGGAGATCGTGCTGCGCGCCGGCCGGGCGGTCGGCGTCCGCGCCCGCGACAACGCCGGCGTGATTCGCGATACGCCCTGCGCGGCGCTCATTCTCGCGACCGGCGGGATCGGCCACCTTTACCGGGTTACCACCAATCCTTTGGAGGCGCGCGGAATAGGAGTCGCCATGGCGGCGCGGGCCGGCGCGCTGATCGCCGACGCGGAATTCGTTCAGTTTCACCCGACGGCGATCGACATTGACGCTGATCCTGCGCCGCTCGCGACTGAAGCGCTGCGCGGCGAAGGCGCGACGATCGTGGATCGCGACGGCCGACGCTTTATGCTCGACATCGATCCAGGCGGCGAACTCGCGCCCCGCGACATCGTCGCGCGGGGAGTCTTCGCCAGCATCAGGGCCGGAAATGGCGCTTTCCTCGACGCCCGTTCGGCGGTCGGCGCCGAATTCCCGACGCGCTTTCCGACGGTTTACGGAAGCTGCATGAGCGCTGGAATCGATCCTTCGCGCGAACTGATCCCGATCGCGCCCGCGGCGCATTACCATATGGGGGGCGTCTGGACCGACGCGCGCGGACGCACAAGCGTCGATGGCCTTTGGGCCGTCGGCGAAGTCGCTTCGACCGGCGTTCACGGCGCAAACCGCCTCGCTTCGAATTCTCTGCTCGAGGCGATTGTATTTGGCGCGCGGGTGGCGGCCGATGTGCGCGCGACGCCGCTTTCGCCCGTCGAATGGGAGCCGCAGGCGGATCGGACCGAGCCGGTTGCGCGCGATCGCGATTTTGCCGTGATCGAGGAGCTGCGCGATCTGATGTCCGCAAATGTCGGCGTCATCCGCAATGGCGCGGAACTGGCCGTCGCCGTGCGGTCGATCCGCCGCCTGATGTCGCGGACGAGCGACATCGAGGCCCATAACATGTTGACGACCAGCCTTTTCATCGCGGCGGCGGCGCTCGGGCGGCGCGAGAGCCGCGGCGCGCATTTCCGCTCGGACTTTCCGCAACCGGACGCCACGCTCGCGCGACGCTCGCTTATGACGCTCGACGCCGTCCTGCGCATCGCCGACGGAGTCGAGGCATGACCGGCGAGTTGCCGCTGATTCTGGTCGAAGCGGCGGTCCGCGCCGCGCTCGCCGAAGATTTGGGCCGCGCCGGAGACGTCACGACGCAGGCGATCATCCCCGCGAGCGCGACGGCGCGCGCCGCGATTGTCGCGCGCGGCTCGGGCGTCGTCGCCGGAATCGCGGCGGCGCGCGCCGCCTTCGCCCTGACGGAGCGGGATATTCTGTTCAAGGCGCGCGCGAGCGACGGCGCCCGCGTCGCGCCGGGAACGCCGATCGCCCATGTTTCCGGTCCGGCTGGCGCGATTCTTTCCGCCGAGCGGGTCGCGCTCAATTTTCTTGGCCGGCTTTCAGGCGTCGCCACGCTGACCGCCCGCTATGTCAGCGCCATTGCCGGCGCGTCGGCGCGCATCTGCGATACGCGCAAAACCACGCCATTGCTGCGCGCCCTGGATGGAGAAATACGCCGTGCGCTGCGGCGGCGGGGTCAATCATCGCTTCGGCCTCGACGACGCCGTGCTCATCAAGGACAATCATATCGCCGTCGCCGGCGGCGTCACTGCCGCGCTCAGAGCGGCCAAGGCGAATGTCGGCCATCTCGTGAAGGTGGAAATCGAAGTCGATACGCTCGACCAGCTTCGGGAGGTTCTCGACGAGGGGGCGGACGCCGTGCTGCTCGATAATATGACGCTCGACGATCTGCGCCGCGCCGTCGCGCTCGTTAGCGGTCGCATGATCTGCGAAGCTTCGGGCGGCGTCACGCTCTCGAACGTCGCCAAGATCGCCAAGACCGGGGTCGATCTCATCTCCGTCGGCGCGCTGACGCACTCAGCCCCGGCGCTCGACGTCGGCTTGGATATCGAAATCAATTGATTATCCGGCATCAGCCGGGCTATCGCAGCGCATTGTGGACGATCGCTTTCTCGAGGCCGCCCGCGCTGCTATAAACCTTCTCCCGAGACCTCAAAAACCCTCAGGAGCCATGGTATCCTTCGTTCGTAAGCTGATCAGCCGAGCACGGCGAAGGCTTTGGAGCTCCCCGATCTCGTCAATGCCGGGCCCGCTGCGGCCCGAGGCGACGCGCGACAAAAATCTTGCGGCCGAAATCGGCGCCTATGAGCGCGCCGTCGGCTTTGCCCACAGCGCGGGATCGATGCCGCTGCGCACCTTGCTGCGCATCGAGCGGCTGCTGACCGGCTCGTCGATCGTTTCGGCCGAAACCGGCTGCGGCAAATCGACAATATTTCTGTCGCGCATCGCCGAACGGCACAAGGTTTTCTGCTACGACGATCGCGGACAGACAAACTCCAGCGTCGACTATTTCATGAACTGTCCGGCGACGCGGCAAGATCGCCTTGACTTGGTCTTTGGTCCGACCCAGCTCACGCTGCCGCGTTATGAGGACCATCTTCCCTACGACCTCGTCCTGATTGACGGACCGCATGGCTTTCCTTTCCCTGACCTCGAATATTACTACTTCTATCCGAACCTGAAGACCAACGGGCTGCTGGTCGTCGACGACATCCATATTCCGACCATCAGCCGGCTCGCGGATTTCCTGAGCGAAGACCGTATGTTCGAGAAGCTGGAGTTCGTCGGCTCGACCGCCATATTTCGTCGCACCGACGCGCCGATCTTCGATCCGCTGGGCGACGGCTGGTGGCTTCAGGATTTCAACCGCCGGCGCGCGTCCTTCTTGAAGGACATCTATCTCAAGGACGGCAAGAAGCGGGAGCCGATCTCCTTTGAGGGGATTTACTGAGCCGCGGCCGATTGCGCTGCGAGCGGCCTTTTATCCGCTTGAGACAGACGGGCCAGACGCAGGCCGCGCCTCTCCAGCATCTCCGGCAGCTTGGGCGACAGAAGGAAAGCGAGCTCCTGTTCGCGCGTGACCGTCACCGGATCGAGCTTTCGCAGGTCTTCGTCCACATGGCCAGGATGGCACATGATGAGATGTCTGCGGCCGGGCGCCCGGAGATAGGTTTGAAAGATTCTCGCGTAATCGAAGCTCGGATGAAAATCCGAGAATCCGGCGAAACCGTCGTTGACGCTGAAGCCGCGCCCGCGCGCCTCCCGGCAAAAGCCGCTGGCCAGCGAAAGAGCGGACAGCGCTTTACGGGCGTTGGCTCCGCGCGCAAGAATGCGATGCACGCCGTCCCCCGCGTCGCGAACCCAGACCCGGCCGCCGAGCCGTCGCGCGGCCATGGCGTCAAGCAGCGCCGTTCTAATGCCGGGAAGGACATGAATATGCTGATGGCCGTCGACATGGTCCGGCGGGCGATCCATGACGGCTTCGAACCTGTCGAACTGCCGATCAATTTCCACCCGGATTTCATCCATTGGCAACCGCTTGCCATAGGCCATCCGGACGACCTGCGAGAGTGGAGGGAACTCGCCGTTGGGGGCGAATTTCGGCATCGACGAGAGCGGCCGCCCCAAGGTGAGATTGAAATGAAGGCCGATGTCGGCGTTTCGTCCGCGGCGAACCAGTTCTAGCCCCATGGCGGGCCAGCGCGGACCGTTGACCAGCGCCGAAACCGCGGTGATCCGTCCCGCGTCGAGCGCCTCCAAAATGCCGGCGCTCACCCCATAAGACAGGCCATAATCGTCCGCGCACAGCGCTACAATCTGCTCCTTAGCCATCGGCCTGCCTCTCCGAATCCGGCGATATTCCCTATGCCGCTCCAATAAATATTGGTTTAACCCGTCCATGAACAGCCCAGACGTCTCGCTTGTCATCCCACTTTTTAACGAAGCGCAAAACCTTCGGCCGCTCGCGGCGCGAATCGAAGCCGTCCTCGACGCCTGCGACGTGTCCTACGAGGCCGTCTTTGTCGACGACGGGTCGGCCGACGAGAGCCTGGACATCTTGCGCGGCCTTTGCGCGGAGGAGCCGCGTTTTTGCGCCCTGTCGCTTTCGCGCAATTTCGGCAAGGAGGTCGCAATCGCCGCCGGTCTTGATCACGCCAGAGGACGCGCGGTCGTGGTCATGGACGCCGACCTGCAGCACCCGCCGGAAGTCATCGCCCAATTCCTCGAAAAATGGCGAGAAGGCTATAAGAACGTCTATGGCCAGCGCATCGATCGCGCGACCGACCCAAAGCTGCGCGCGGCGCTTACCGGCGTCTTCTATCGCTTGCTGGAAAAGTTTGGCGACGTGCGGCTGCCGCCCGGCGCCGGCGACTTCCGTCTCCTTGACCGGCAGGCGGTCGACGCGCTTCTGACGATGCGCGAGCGCGCCCGCTTCAATAAGGGGCTTTTCGCCTGGATCGGCTTCAAGTCGATCGGCGTGCCCTTCGACGTGGAAGAACGCGCCGGCGGAAGGTCGAAATTCAACTTCACGCGGCTGGCGCGTTTCGCGCTCGACGGGCTCATGTCCTTTTCGGCGATTCCGCTCAAGGTTTGGACCTATGTCGGACTATTGATTTCGGTCTTCGCCCTCGCCATGGCGGTCTATTATTGGGTCCGTACCATGCTTTTCGGCGTCGATACGCCGGGCTTTCCCACGCTGGTGGTCTCGATCGCCTTCTTTTCCGGCATCCAGCTGATTTCGCTCGGCGTGCTCGGCGAATATGTCGCGCTCATCTTTAATGAGGTAAAGGGAAGGCCGCTCTATCTCGTCGCCGAGAGGCTGGGCGCAGGAGAAACCAAGGCGGAAGCTGGCGACAAGTCGCACAAGACGTGAGGATCAGCTTCTTGAGCTGTTTCAGGGGCTGCTTGCCGCACACCATTGACGAGGCGCAAATTCATGAGCTCCGACGCCAGCCCTTCGCTGTTTCGCGGCAGAAACCTTATCATCGCGGCGGCGCTCATTGCGCTGTTCGCCGCCTTCGGCGCGCGCATGTGGCGCTTCGCGGCGTCCGGCGGCGTGCCGAGCCTGCTCGAGGGCCTGCCCCTGTCAAAGACCGACGCCGACCAACAGGTCTTCCAGTCGCGGCTCGCCAAACGCTTTCATCCAGGATCGACCGAGGTCGACGATCTCATCGACGAATTGCGCGACGATGGGTTTACCGTCGACGCCGACAACGACATCGCGACATATGAACGTGGCGCGGGCATCTCCGACAAGTGCCGCCGCAGCGCCAATATTCGATGGTCGCGCGGCGAAGGCGACGAGCTCGCCACGATAACCGGCGGATATTCCTTGCACTGCCCCGAGCGCTGAGGAGAGCGCAGGCTTAACGGAATCCTGCTAGGACGATTGCGATGATTCGCAATCTGCTCTCGGTCGGCGGCTTTACCCTGCTTTCGCGCGTGACGGGTTTTCTGTCGCTCGCCATGCAGTCGGCGATCATGGGCGCCGGCGCCGTCTCCGACGCGTTTTTTATCGCGCAACGATTGCCCAATAGTTTTCGCGCAATTTTTGGCGAAGGCGCCTTCAACGCGGCCTTCGTTCCGTCCTATTCGATGGCGATCGAGCAAGAAGGCGACGCGGCGGCCGAGGAATTCGCCGGCGAAGTCTACACGCTATTGCTCGCCTCGCAGATCATCTTGCTCGCGATCGTCTGGACGCTCGCGCCGCAATTCGTCTCGCTGCTGGCGCCAGGCCTCGACGACCGTCCGGAAAAATTCGCGCTGGCCGTCAATCTGACGCGCATCACCTTTCCCTATCTGCTGTTCATCACGCTCTTCGTTCTGCACATGGGCGCGCTAAACGCGCACGGCCGATTCGCGCTTCCGGCCTTCGCGCCCAATCTGATGAATCTTTCGGTGATGGCGGCGCTCGCTGTCGCCTTTCTCTTTCCCAACGCCGGATATGCGGCGAGTTGGGGCGTCACCGTCTCCGGCGCCCTGGAGCTCGGATTGTTGATGTGGCAGGCGCGGCGCATTGGCGTCCTCAAGCGCTTGCGCAAGCCGCATTGGCCGCGCGTGCGCGATTTCTTCATGCGCCTGGGGCCGGCGATCATCGGCTCGGCAAGTCCGCAGATCGCCGTGCTCGCCGATACGATTCTTTCTTCGATGCTCCCGGACGGCGGCGTTTCGTCGATCTCCTATGCGGAGCGGCTCTACCAGCTTCCCGTCGGCGTGATCGGCATCGCCGCCGGCACCGTGCTGTTGCCGGAAATGAGCCGACGCCTCGCGGCGGGCGACGAAGCGGGCGCCTATCACGCGCAGAGCCGAACCATGGCGCTCACCGTCGCGCTCGCGGCGCCGTTCTTCATCGCCTTCGACACCATCCCGGAACTGATCGTCGCCGGCCTCTTCCAGCGCGGCAAGTTCTCAGTGGCCGACGCCTACGCCGCGGGCGACGTGCTCGCCGCCTATGGCGCCGGTCTGATGGCGCTTGTGCTGATCGCCTCGGCGCGGGCGAGCTTCCAGTCCCGTGGGGACACCAGGACGCCCATGGTCATCGCCCTTGCGGCGCTCGCCGCAAATGTCGCGTTGAAAGTCGCGCTGTTTCGGCCGCTCGGCGCTGTCGGACTCGCCACGGCGACGTCCATCGGACTGTGGATCAACCTCGCCGCGCTCGTCGGAATCGCGCTCGCCCAGCAATCGATGCGGTTTGACGGCGTCTTCATAAAAACGCTCGGCGCGACATTCGTCGCCTGCGTCTTTCTGACCGGCGTCGCGATATTCGGCCGTTCTACGGCGCTGGCGCTCGGCGGGCATTTTGGCGCTCTCGCCAATCTTGTCGCGCTTGCGGCGCTTGGCGTCGCCGGCGCGCTCGTCTACGCCGGCGCCCTCGTCGGCGCGCTGCGCGCCGGCGGCGTGACGCTCGCAAGCCTCAGACGTTAGAGCAGGTTCCGAAAAAGTTGACAGACTTTTTCGATGAGAACCTGCTCCAACATTTTGATTTTGAGCGATTCCTTATCGATCACATGATTCCATGCGATCGGGAAGCGCTCTAAACGAACTGCGCGAGGCCAGGGACTGAATCGACGATCTCCCGCAGTTTTTCCGGGCCGAGTTCGGATTCGGCATAACCGAAAATCTCATGACCGAGCGTTGGGATCTGGCTCATGCCAATGCCGGCGCCGTTGAGCTTGACGCCAAGCCCCATCAGCCCGCCCATGCCGCCGATCAACCCGCCGAGACCGCCCCCGCCGCCGGCCGATTCAGCAGACTCGATCGCCTCGCGCGCGCCGGGAAGCTTGTCGAGCAATTCGGCGACGGCGCCGTCCGGCGACTCCTTTTGAAGAAAGCCCAGAACGAGGCCGATAGCGGTCCGCGCAACCTCGGCGTCAACCCCAAGGGCCGCAGAAACGCGCGCTGCCAGTTCATCCATCTCGGCCTCTCTCACGTCGAAGTTTGAAAACGCGGGGACTGTCGCCGCGCCAAGCGGGAAAATCAAGCGCCGCTTCGCCGGCGTTGGCGTACCGCACTCAGATCGTGCGTCGCGCAGCGGCCGCCGCTTCCAAGCGACGGCGCCTGCCGCCGACTTCAGGCGGCCTCTTCGTGGCCCGCCTGTCTCTTGCAGAAACGCCGATTGTCAGCGCGCTTCCATCCGACGCGAAAACGCCCCGCCTTTACATCCAAGGTCGGGGCGTTCGCTTGCGACGGCGAACCGTCGGCTTTTTCAAGCCTATGCACGAGATATGGCGCGCGTATGGCGCCGCTTAGCCGACGATGCAATTCGCAACGCGATTTCGGCGTCGATTGTGATCAGCGTTTCTCGACGCCGGTCCCTGACCCGCCAACGAGCGGCCAAAGGCGCTTCCCGAGCGTTCTCTGCTTACCGAGCGTTCTCTTGCCATCGCCCCGGACCTTTGCCATATGTCGTTCGCCCTTCCGCCCCGAGGCGCGGAAGCATGGAGACGTGGCCGAGAGGCTGAAGGCGACGGTTTGCTAAATCGTTATAGGGGAAACCCTATCGTGGGTTCGAATCCCACCGTCTCCGCCAGCTTCGCCTTTATTGAGTCATGCATCCGATACCCACGCCCGCCGCATGAGCGCCGAGGCGGGAGCCAAGGGGATGCTTCCTTAAAAAATCCGGCCTTGCGCCGCAGGGCGACGTTTTCTCAAGCCCGGACATTTTAGCCGAAATTCTTGATTCTTAACCGAAATTCTTGATTCTTCGGTCAGTGAAAAAATCCACTCACGCTATTGTTCGAATTTGCGCCGCCAGCTCCGCCAACCGAACGGCATACGCGCTCGCCTGTGAAATGTCGTAGCAGCGTCGGCTTGATTACAATTATCCTCGCGCCAATTCTCTTGCGAGCGGCGACGACGAAGGATGTGGAGAGCGTGATGATTCAGCGCGGCGCCGTCGGCCTGTTGGCGTGCATCATTATCGGAGGCTGGGGAACTTCCGCGACAGCGGGAAACGATTGCGGCAATCCCCGCGCTCGGGTCCGCGACCATCGCGATAGCGGCGCGCCGCCCACGAGCTGGGGATGTTCAGGGGTCAAGGTCAAACCGATATTCGGCAATAATTTCAATCCGACGCGGGAACAAACCCGAGACCACAGGGACGTCCCTCCCATCGTCGGGCGGGCGGGCCCACAGAACCGACCGCCAAGGCGTTAAGCGGGACGCGCTTCCACTGTCAGTTGAGGCCTGTCGGTCGGCCCCTGTCTGCGCCAGACTAACGCAGCTCACCCAATGGCGAGATAGGCGCTAAAGGCGGCGACGCCGAGCACGAATATCGCGAGCAGAATAAGGCTGCCGCGGGTCGCGCGCATTGAATGCGTGGCGTCTTCCGACAGCAGGCGGGCCGTATGCAAAAACCGGTAGGTCGCGACAAGGATGAGCGCGATCCCGACGCCCACGAGCCCCGCGCCGCCATAGCGGCCGGCCGGACTGACGAAGCGATGGATGCGCGCGCCAAGTTCGGAGTCCGCCACGACGCCAGCGATCGTCAGCAAGAAGAGATTGAACCGCTCGACGACAACGCCAAGCGCGATGATGGCGACGCCGGTGCGCACCCATGCGAGAAATGTTCGCTCATTGGCGGCGGCGTTTGCGTAGTCGCGGATCATTCCAGTCTCCCTTACGCGCCAGCTATCGCCGCGCGTCATTGCCGCAGCGGCGACGAATGCCTATAACATTGGCTCAGCGGCGCGACCGCCGCCCCATTCCCTTCTGCGAGACGAAATGCCCTGGAGCAATCAAGGCGGGCCGCGAAATCAGAATAACAGTCCGTGGGGTCAGCCCGGAAGTCCGTGGGGACAGGGTTCAGGCGGCCCGCCGCCGGACCTCGAAGAGATGCTGCGCCGCAGCCAGGAAGGCCTCAAACGGATCCTGCCGAGCGGATTTGGCGGACGCGGCTTCGCGATACTCGTGCTTGTCGCCGTGCTTGCATGGCTGCTCTCCGGCCTTTACACGGTTGGACCCAATGAGATCGGCCTCAATCTGATCTTCGGCAAATATATGGGAAAAACCCAGGCGGGCCTGAACTACAATCTTCCGGGTCCGATAGGGTCGGTGATCAAGCTTGCGGTCACCGACCGTAACGTCACCGACGTCGGCTTCCGCGAGGAGTCGGGGATCGTCGTTGAAGGACGGCGCCGTGGTTCGCCCTCTGCGCCGCGCGGGCCGGAAGCCCCGGAAGAAAGCCTGATGCTGACGGGCGATGAGAACATCGCCGACGTCAAGTTTCGCGTCATCTGGCAAATTGATCCGGCGAAGCCGGAAGATTACGCCTTCAACGTCGCCAATCAGGTCGGGACCGTGAAGGCCGTGGCCGAAAGCGCCATGCGCGAGATCGTCGGCCAGACGCAAATTCAGAAGATTCTAACCGCCGACCGCAAGCTGATCGAGCCCGCCAGTCAGGCGTTGATGCAGAAGGCGCTCGACGAATATCACAGCGGCGTGCTCGTGCTGCAGGTGCTGCTGCTGTCTGTCGATCCGCCGCAGCAGGTCATCGCAGCGTTTCGCGACGTGACCGCCGCACAGCAGGATTTGCAGCGGCTCGGCAACGAGGCCGAGGCTTACGCCAACCGGGTCGTGCCGGAAGCGCGCGGCGCGGCGGCGCGCATTCTGCAGGAGGCGGAAGCCTATCGCGAACAGATTGTCGCAGAAGCGCGCGGCCAGGCATCCCGCTTCGAGCAGATTTACGCCCAGTATAAAAACGCGCCGACCATTACCCGCCAGCGTCTCTATATCGAAACGATGGAGCGTGTGCTGGGCGGCGCGGACAAGGTTATTCTCGATGATCCGTCGAAAGCCGGCGCCGGCGTGACGCCTTTCGTGCCCCTGCCCGCCTTCGCGCCTTTCCAGGGAGGCCGCAAATGAGGTCCGGCCTTCTCTTCTCGCTTGCGGTCTTCGCTCTCCTCGCCGTCATCGGGCTTGGCGGCGCGCTCTTCACCGTATCGCAAACCGAGCAGGCGCTGGTGCTGCGGCTCGGCGAACCTGTGCCCGGGCGGGGACTCATCACCGAGCCCGGCCTTCACTTCAAACTTCCGCTTATCGAAAATGTCGTGACCATTGACAACCGCATTCTCGATGTCGAGAGCCCAAATCTCGAAGTGCTCGCCGCCGACAATCAGCGGCTCGAAGTGGACAGCTTCATCCGTTACCGCATCATCGACGCGCTGCGCTTTTATCAGACCGTCAACAGCGTCATGGGCGCAAACAATCAGCTCGGTTCGGTATTGAACTCCGCGGTCCGGCGCGTGCTGAGCGAAGCCAACCAGCAGCAGATCGTGCGCGACGAGCGCGCGGGGCTCATGGTGAAAATCAAGGAACAGGCGGACCGCGAGGCGCGCAAATTCGGGGTGCATGTCGTCGATGCGCGCATTCGCCGCGTCGATCTCCCGCAGCAGATTTCGGAAAAGGTTTTCGGGCGCATGCAGACCGAGCGCCAGCGCGAAGCCGCCGAATATCGCGCGCAGGGTTCGGAGCAAGCGCAAAAAATCACCGCAAAGGCCGATCGCGACGTCATCGTGCTGAAGGCCGAGGCGCAGCGTCAGGCCGACCAGACTAAGGGCGAAGGCGACGCCGAGCGCAACCGCATCTTCGCCGAAGCTTTTGGCCGCGATCCGGACTTCTTCGCCTTCTATCGGTCGATGCAAGCCTATGAAAGCGCCTTCAAGCCGGGCGAGACTCGATTCCTGATCAGTCCGCGTTCGGAATTCTTCCGTTTTTTTTCAGCTCCGGAGGCGAGCGCCGCGCAGAGCGCGGACCAACCGGAACCGGAGCGAAACCAAAAAAAGTGACTCGCAAGCGCGTGCGTTGAGCCGCGCCCGGACATAAACTGTCCCTCGACAGGAGACATAAACGCATGACGTCCGCATTTCGTCGCGCCGCGAGAGCGATCCTAGCGACCGCGCCTGTGTTCTACTTCATCGTCGCGCCGGCGGAGGCGAAGGGCCCAGACTCGCTTTCGGAGCTCTCCGGCCAGGTCTCGGACGCCGTCGTCAACATTTCTGCGACGCAGACCGTCGAAGCCAAGCGCAGCAAGAACGGCGAAGGCCCGCAACTGCCGCCCGGAGTCGGACCCGGCGCGCCTTTCGACGATCTCTTCGAGGAATTTTTCCGGCGGCGCGGCCAAAGCATGCCCGAAATGCCGCGTCAGCGCAGGTCAAGCTCGCTCGGCTCCGGTTTCGTGATCGATTCCTCCGGCATCGTGATTACCAACAACCATGTCATCGCCGACGCCAATGAAGTGACGGTGATCTTCAACGACGGCCAGAAGCTCAAGGCGGAAGTTTTGGGCAAGGACCAGAAGGTGGACGTCGCGGTCTTGAAGGTGAAGCCGGAAAAGCCGCTGAAAGCGGTCAAGTTCGGCGACAGCGACAAGGCCAAGGTCGGTGACTGGGTGCTCGCCGTCGGCAATCCCTTCGGACTCGGCGGCTCGGTGACGGCCGGCATCGTTTCGGCGCGCAACCGCAATATCGATAGCGGTCCCTACGACAACTATATCCAGACCGACGCCTCCATCAACAAAGGCAATTCCGGCGGACCGCTGTTCAACATGGACGGCGACGTCATCGGCATTAACACCGCGATCCTGTCGCCCTCCGGCGGCTCGGTCGGCATCGGTTTCGCCACGCCGGCGAATACGGTTCAGCCGGTCATCGAACAGTTGCAGCAATTCGGAGAGACGCGCCGCGGCTGGCTGGGAGTCCGCATCCAGAACATCGACGACGGCATCGCCGAGACGCTCAATCTCGGCGCGACGCGCGGCGCGCTCGTCGCCGGCATAGACGACAAGGGACCCTCGAAGCCGGCCGGGCTGAAAGCCGGCGACGTGATCGTCAAATTCGACGGCAGGCCGATCAAGGAATCGCGCGACCTGCCAAAGCTCGTTGCGGCGACCCCGGTCGGCAAGGATGTCGAAATCGTCATCGTGCGGGGCGGCAAGGAGCAGACCAGGACCGTCAAGCTCGGACGGCTCGAGGACGGCGAGAAGGTCGCGTCGAAGGACGGCGATAAGGAAAAGTCCGACGGCGGCGGCGCGTCGTCACAGAACGTGCTGGGACTTGAACTGTCGCGTCTCTCCGATGAGCTGAGGGCGCGTTACCAGATCAAGGACGCCGTCAAGGGCGGCGTCGTCATCACCGCGGTCGATCCGCGCTCGGATGCGGCGGAGAAACGCCTTCAGCCCGGAGAAGTGCTGCTTGAGCTCAATCAAGAAGCGGTGAGCGATCCGGCGGAAGTGGTCAAGAAGGTCAAGGCGCTGAAGAGCGACGGCAAGAAAACCGCGCTGCTGATCGTCGCGAACGGCCAGGGCGATGCGCATTTCGTCGCCTTGCCGGTGGAGTGACCGCCCCCTCCCTGTCCCTCCCCCGCTTCGCGG
>JACOWC010000097.1 GCA_016177005.1 Methylocystis sp. | reverse complement strand
CGTGTTCATTCACTGGGACGCGAGCGACGACAAGAAGATCCAGGACTTCAACTATCAGGCGACGAAGGAAGCGATCGCGCGCGCCGTCAAGGGCGAGCCGAAGGCGTCGGAAGTCGTCGCCAAGCGCAACGAAGCCAAGCACCCCTTCGCGCCGAACTGAGTCGCGCGACAAACCCGACATTGAAGGGGAGCCGCGCGGCTCCCCTTTTTCTTTTGGGAGCAGCGCGTGGCGGCGGTCATCGGCTGGGATATTGGCGGCGCGCATGTGAAGGCCGCGCGGGCAGATAACGGACGCCTGACGGCTGTCGTCCAGATCGCCTGCGCGCCGCATGAAAGCGTCGCCAGCTTGGAGCAGGCGCTTCGCGACGCGCGCGCGGCGCTTGGCGACGCCGAACGCCATCGCGTGACAATGACGGCCGAGCTTTCCGACGCCTTCGAAACAAGGGCGCGCGGGGTCGTTGCGGTCGCCGCGATCGCCGCGCGGGAGATTGGCGCCGACGACATTTTATTCTACGCCGGCGAACGCGGCGTCATCTCGCGCGATGACGTTGGCGCGAACGTCGATGCCGTCGCGTCCGCCAATTGGCGCGCCGCCGCCGAATTCGTCGCGCGCCATTGCGCCGATGCGCTTGTCATCGACATCGGATCGACGACGACGGACCTCACGCCGATTTGCGCCGGCCGCGTCGCGGCGCTTGGCGCGAGCGACGCCGAGCGCCTCGCTTGCGGCGAACTCGCCTATGCCGGATTTTCCCGTGGCGCGCCTCAGGCTTACGCGACGCGCGCGCCGGTCGCCGGACGATGGACGCCGCTCGTCAACGAAGCCTTCGCGTCGATGGCCGACGTGCGGCGCGCGCTCGGCGATCTTTCCCAAGGCGAAACCGACGCCGATCTTTCGCCGACGGCGGACGGGCGACCCAAGACTGCTGCGGCGTCGCGCGCGCGGCTTGCGCGTCTCGCTGGGCGCGACGCCGCCGAATTGACCGACATGCAGCACCGCGCCTTTGCTGAATTTCTCTCGCGCGCGCAATTGCGCGCCATTGAAGATCAGATGGCGCTCATCGAATCGCGCGACGCGATAGCGTCCGACGCGCCGATCGTCGGCGCCGGCGTCGGCCGCAACCTCGCAGCGCGGCTGGCGCAGGCGCAAGGCCGGACCTTCCTGGATTTTGCCGACTTGATCGCGGCCCCTCCGGCTTTGGCTAATAAGGCCGCGAATTGCGCGCCGGCTGCAGCGCTCGCTTTGCTCGTCGGATTTTAGCGCATCTTTCAGCAAGCCTATTGCGCCATGTCCGCCTTGGCGCGTTGATGCGCGTCGATCTTCGTCTTCACCATGTCCCAGGCTTCGCGCTCGGCCGCGCCGGCGGTTTTGTCGACGGCGATCTGCAGATAGGCGAGTTCGCTTTCGATCTTCTCGCGCGGCAGCATGTCGAGCCTGGTCGCGAGAATCGCCGCTTCGAGAACCGCGGCGCGCGCGCGATTCATGCCGAGAAAGGCGCGATGCGATTCAATCCGCCTCACCTTGCAGAAGAAGCGCGGACGCAACTCATGCTCCTCGACGCGCACGACGGCGAGTTCTGCATGCGCCAGCGCAGCCGAAAGGCGGGGCGCCGGCCAGTCTTCAATATCGGTAAGCGGCCAGTTGCGCTGACCGACGACTAGTCCGGCAAAAATGCGCGCGTCGTCGGTGAAGCTCGCCGTCGCTTTGGCGTGATGGGTGAGATTGAACAGCGTGGACGAGGGTCGAAACGGCGCCGCGATCCAGTAGCCCTGTTCCTCGATCAATCCGAGCGGCGCAATGTGCGGACGGCCTTCCGGCGACAGCGTCGTGACGACGCATTCATGGATCAGAGGCATTTTTCGCAGGTCCTTCGCCCGCCTTGCGCATGGTGTGGCCCATTTCCTTGAAGCGCGTCGCGTCCTCTTGGTTAATGTCCGTGGCGGCGCCAAAGTCGAGCGGTTCGTCCTGACGATAGCGCTTGCCGAGCCTGAAGGCGATCTCGGCCTTCATCAATTCCGCGCCAAGGTAAAAGGCGTGCGCGCCGTCATGTTCGACGGCAAGATGCGGAAAGAGCGCCATGGCGTCGGCGGCGACATGGTGGAAGCCCTTCGCAAAGATGTGCACGCCGTCCCGCGTCGTCTCTATGCGGAAATTGGCGTCGCGCAGTTCGCGCGCAAGCTCGGCGATCTCTTCGGGCGTCGCGGCGTACGGTTTGCGATCGTGAATCTGCAGCAGCGCGTCGCTATAGCCTTTCGGCAGGGCCCGGTCGGCGCGGGCGGCGAACATCAGCCGTCTCGCCGCGTCGTGCTCCTGGAGCGTGCGCCGCGTATGGGGCGAAACCTGCACCGTGAGAAGGTGGCGGATGTCGAGCTCTGAACATATGCCGAGCATCGCCGCCGTGACGCCGGCGGAGTCGGCGTCGGTAAGCTCGGTGAGATTGCCCGTGCCCATCATGATCTCGGCGTCAGGTTCGCGGGCGCGAAGCTCGACGTAGCGGGCGATCGAAAAGGCGAAGCCGAAATGAATCGGATCGAGAATGGGATCGAGAATGGCGCTGATCCCGCGATCGCGCGCGCGCCGCGCGGCGCGTTGCAGCGAGTCGAGATCGCCGTGCGGCCGAGGCGTCAGCACCGGAATGATGTGCGATCTGTCCGGCAGGATCGAAAGCGTTTCTTCATCGAGGCTCAGAAGGTGATCGACGCCGGCCTTCGCGGCGCGTTCAAGCTCTGCGACATTCGCCGAGTCGACGCTCGCCTTCAAACCATCGGCCTTGAGCGCCGCGATGGTTTCCTCGAGATGGTCGAAAGGCGTGTCCGGCAGACAGCCGAGATCAATAACGTCGGCGCCGTCGGCGATGAGTTCGCGCGCCTTGATTAGAATATCCGCGACGCTCATCCTTGACGCGTCGACGATCTCGGCGAAAATCTGCATGTCGTAGCGCGACAGATCTGGCGCCGCGCCGCCGCGTCCGAGATAGACGGGCAGATCCGCGATCTCTTCCGGCCCGCGTTCGAAGGCGACGGCGAAATCCTTGGTCAGCGCGGCGAGATCGGCGCGGCAGCGGCCAGGCAGGATCACGCGGTCCGCGTGAACGGGCCGTGGCAGCCTGCGCTGAATGATTTCCTGGGTCATCAGCGCCGCGACCTTCACGCCGATGTCGTGAATGTGCCAGTCCTGCGCCGCTTCGCCGAAGCTCGCGACCATGCGCTCCAGTCGCGGCAGAGCGAGATGGCCGGTCAGGAACAGCAGGCGCTCGCCCATGCGGAGCTTTCGTTTAAGGTTGCGGCTCGACTTCGCGGCGGCGGCGCTCCACCGCCTCCTGCAACGCCGCAAGGCTCTCGACGACCTGCGTCGCTTCGAAGGATTTGAGCGCGTCGGTGTTCTGCAGATCGATCCGGCGCGGATAGACCATCACCATGCCCTTGGGCGCGCGCGTTTCGAGTTCGGGGGCGGTGTCGCAGGCGAAGACGATGGTCGGCACGCGGCATTTGCCGGCCTGCGCGAAAACATTCGTCGCGAGATTGTCGGATATGCCGACGACGCATTTCGCCACCGTGTTCGAGGTCGCGGGCGCGAGCACCAGCGTGTGGTAAAAATTATAGTAGAAATTCCCGACCGGCGCGGCGCTCGCCGTCGTGTCCTTGAAGATGCGCACATTCTCCGGCAGCGCCAGATCGTGCTTATACATGCGCACGACTTCGGCCGCCGCCTTGCTGACGAAGAGATCGACGTGGTCGAGCGCGCGGATCATGTCGAGACATTCGGTGAAGAAATGTCCAGATCCGGTGAGCGCCCAACCCCAGCGCGGCGTGACTACTTTCTTTTTTGTCATCAGGCGGACTTCCGCGTTGGAAAAGTTACGATGGCTGTCCCCGGCGTTACGCCATCGGCGAGGAGCGCCGCAGCGTGCGGGAGAGACGAGGGGCCGGCGACGAAGAGCGGCGTTCCATCGAAATAGTCCGGAAGCGCCGGATCGACAACGCCCTTGCGCGTAATCTCGCTCAGCGATGCGCCGTCGCCGACATCGACGCTCTTGATAAGAAGCAGCGCATGGGCGCCGGTTTTTTTTGCAAGCCAGGCGGCGAGACTGTCGGAGGTCACCTCCCACGAGGGCGCAATGTCCTTCGCGGCGGCGACCATTCCGCTCGGTCGCCAAAGCGCGATGCGTCTTCGAGCCTGCGCCGATTCGATCGCTTCGCGCGAGGCCGCGAGCTCCAGCGAGTCGTCGCGGCTCGCGAGCGCCAGCGCATATTGCTCCATCGCCAGAACCGCCATGGCGTGCGCGGTCTTATCGTCGTAGCGCATAACCGGCTGCGCGGCGCGCACTGCGTCGGCGAAAGGTCCGCCGCCGGGAACGATCGTCAGCGGCCGATGATAGCGTTTCAGCGCCGCGAGCCAATCGACGAGCGCCGGCGACGCATGAAGGCTGCCGCCGAGTTTGACGACGAGAGGCGCGCTATTTGACGGCATCGATGCGCATCGGCGTCGGCTGCAGGCGGCGCGCCTCCTCATGGGCGCGGGCGCGCCTTATCCTCACGCCGACAGCGCCGGGCGCAACGTCGAGCTTTTCAACTTGCACCGTCACCGATCGCACGCGCTCATGCAGCAGCACGCTTTCGGCGAGGCGCTCGGCGATCGTTTCGACAAGCTCGATATGGCCGCCGGCGAGGATCATTTTGATCGCGTCCATGATCACGTCGTAGGAAAAGATCGAGCGCATGTCGTCGGAGCCGTTGACGCGCGCCACTTCGGCTTCGACATTGAAGCGCACGCGCTGCGTATGGCCGTGTTCATGGGCATAAGCGCCGATCTCGACGGGCGCGACATAATCCTTGAGAAACACGCAGTCGGTGTCATTCGCGCCCGGAGGTTCGATATAGCCGCGGCCGAGGAACGCCCACTCGGCGTGAAATGCGGCATGCGCATCGCGCGCCGAAGGGATCAGATCGCGGATCAGCGTCGTGGCGCGGGCGTCGATGGCGGCGCGGCGCTCGCCGTGGAGACAGAGCGCGCCGCGAAAGCCGAGAACGTCGGCGCCGACGACAAGCAGACGCGGCACGTCCGGAGACTCCAACGCGCCGGCGAGACCGGCGGCGAGCCCGAGACTGTGGCAACGCGCGACGAATTCGGACAGCGCGCCGACGCTCATATAGTCGAGCAGCCGGCCCTTACCCTTATGCGCCGTATCCAGCATCGCCCCATGAAAGCCGGCGCCGGCCAGCGATTCAAGCATGTCGAACTCGGGCCCGAGATCGGCGAAGAGCACGGCGACGAGCTGGGTTCTTGCGGTCAGCGGCGCCAGCGCGTCGATGATCTCGACGGCGTCGGGCGTCGCCGGCAGGGCGAATTTTACATAGTCGACGCCTGCGGCGACGATCTCTTCAAAGTCGCGCAGCGCGTGCGAAACGTCGTGCGGCAGCTCCATGACGGCGCTCACCGGCCGGCGGCCGTCGACGAAGGCGACGATCTCGGCGACCGTATCCAGCGGCAGGGCGCCGAGCGCGCCGCGCGACGGAGCCTTGCAGTCGATGACGTCGGCGCCGCGCGCGAGAGCGATCTCCGCCTCTTCGCGGGAGAGAACGCTCGCCAACATCAGGGTCATGAGTTCCTGGCTCCAGTTGGGGAAAACGGCCCTTTGCGCCTGTCTCTTATAGTCCAGTCACGGCGCGGCGTCGCGTTGCGCGCATGTCGAGGGTCATGTGGCGCAAAGACAAACAGCAGCCTACTCCACCAGCGACCCATTGGCCCCCAGCACCGAGGCGGCGAGATAGAGCGAACCGGCGATGAGCACGCGCGGCGGCGCGTCGAAGCTGCGCGTCGAAAGGAGCGTTAACGCTTCCTCGACGCCGCCTGCCGCGGCGCCGGGAATGCCTTCCGCCCTGGCAAGGCTTGCGACGTCCTCCGGCGGCCAGCTCTTATGCTCCCCCTCGACCGGCACGGCGACGACCTCGCGCGCCAGTCCGACGAAATGCTTGAGCAGCGCGCGAATGTCCTTGGTCGTCTGCGCCCCGCAAATCAACGCCAGCGGGCGCGGCGCCTTGTCGTGAAACTCGGCCATCGCTTCGGCCAACACCCGGCCGCCATCCTCATTATGGCCGCCGTCGAGCCACACCTCGGCGCCCGGCGGGGCGAGATCGACGATGCGGCCGCGCGTGAGGCGCTGCAGCCGCGCCGGCCATTCGGCGCGCGTGAGCCCGGCCTCGATCGCCGAAGTCGGAATCTCAGGCGCGACGGCGCGCAGCGCGGCGATGGCGCCGGCGGCGTTTTCATGTTGGTGGCGTCCGGCGAGCCGCGGCAGCGGAAGATCGAGCAGACCCCGCTCGTCCTCATAGACGAGGCGGCCGTTCTCATTGGAGATGTGAAAGTCGCGACCGGCGACGACAGGCGGCGCGCCGACGCGCCGCGCTTCGCGCTCCAGCGCCCTCGCTACGGGCTCCGACTGGAAGCCGATGATCGCCGGCGCGTCCTTCTTCATAATGCCGGCCTTCTCATGCGCGATCTTTTCGACCGTATCGCCGAGAAATTCGAGGTGATCGAGGGAAATCGAGGTGATGACGGCGCATTTGGGTTGCGCGATGACATTGGTCGCGTCAAAGCGCCCGCCGAGCCCCGTTTCGAGCAGCAGCCAGTCGGCAGGCGCGTCGGCGAAGAGCGAAAAGGCCGCCGCCGTCGTGATTTCGAAAAAGGTGATCGGCTGTCCCGCATTCGCCTGTTCGCAGCGCTCCAGCGCCGCGTTCAGGCGCTCGTCGTCGACGAGCTTGCCGCCGCCCTCCGCGCCAAGACGAATGCGCTCATTGAAGCGAAGCAGGTGAGGGGACGTATAGACATGCACGCGCTTGCCGGCGGCTTCGAGCATCGCGCGCAGAAAGGCGATCGTCGAACCTTTGCCGTTGGTGCCGGCGACGTGAATGATCGGCGGCAGCCTGAGGTCGGGCCGTCCGAGCGCGGCGAGCAGCCGCTCCGTGCGCCCGAGCGACAGGTCGATTTTCTTGGGATGGAGCGTGAGCAGTCGCGACAGGATCGCGTCGTGCTGATCCATTGCGGCTGCGCCCTCGCGTGGTCAGGCGGCGGCGCGCCGCGGCGGCGACTTGGTCAAGAGACCGCACAGGCGCGCCAGAGTCTCGCGCATCTGCTGACGCGGCACCACCATGTCGACCATGCCGTGATCGCGCAAATATTCGGCGCGCTGGAATCCTTCGGGAAGCTTCTCCCGAATCGTCTGCTCGATGACTCGCGCGCCGGCGAATCCGATGATCGCGCCGGGTTCAGCGATCTGCACGTCGCCGAGCATGGCGTAGGAGGCGGTGACGCCGCCCGTCGTCGGATTGGTCAGCACGACGATATAAGGCAGGCGCGCTTCGCGCAGGCGCTGCACCGCGATCGTCGTGCGCGGCATCTGCATGAGCGAAAACATCCCTTCCTGCATGCGCGCGCCGCCCGACGCCGTGAAGATCACGAAAGGGGAGCGCTTGGCCAGCGCATGTTCGCAGCCGGCGATGATCGCCTCGCCGGCCGCCATGCCGAGCGAGCCGCCCAGGAATTCGAAATCCTGAATGGCGACGGTGACGGGCGCGCCTTCGAGGTTTCCAAAGGCGAGCGTCACCGCGTCCGCTGCGCCGGTCTTGACCCGATATTCCTTCAGCTTGTCGACATAGCGCTTGATGTCGCGAAACTTCAGCGGATCGAGCGGCGCTTCGGGCGTGGGCAGCAGCTCGCATGCGCCGTCGTCGAAGAGATTGGCGAGCCTTGTCTCGACCGGACAGCGCATGTGATAGCCCGAGCCGGGCACGACATAGAGGTTCGCCTCGATGTCCTTATGAAAGACGAGCTGACCGCTTTCGGGACATTTCACCCAGAGATTTTCGGGCGCCTCGCGCTTGATCAGCGCCTTGATCTTCGGCGGAACGACGTTCGAATACCAATTCATGACATGAGCCTCGTCAACCAGCTCAACAGGCCGCCTTTGGGACGGGCGGCGCGCACGCCTTCGGCGATCGACGCGACGAGCCCGGTCACGGCGTTGACGCTTGCAGGCCCGGCGCGGCCTTCGGCGTCGAGCGAAGCCCTGAGCGCTTCCACGAGCGCCGTCCCGACGACGACGCCGTCGGCGTTGCGGGCGATCTCGGCGGCGTTTTCCGCATTCTTGACGCCGAAGCCGACGGCGATCGGCAGCGCCGTATGCCGTTTGATGCGTGCGACCGCCTGGCTCACGCCGGCATAGTCGGCAAGCGCCGCGCCGGTGATGCCGGTGAGCGACACATAGTAGACGAAGCCGCTCGTATTTTCGAGCACCTTCGGCAGCCGTTTGTCGTCGGTCGTCGGCGTCGCGAGGCGTACGAAGTTCAGCCCGGCGCTTCGGGCGGGAATGCAGAGTTCGGCGTCTTCCTCGGGCGGCAAATCCACGACGATGAGGCCGTCGACGCCGGCGTTCCCGGCGTCGCGCAGGAAGGCGTCGACGCCGTAAACATAGATCGGATTGTAGTAGCCCATCAGCACGATGGGGGTGGCGTCGTCGCCGGCGCGAAAATCGGCGACGAGCTTCAAAGTGTTCTTGAGCGTGGTTCCGGCCTTCAGCGCCCGCAGGCCCGCCGCCTGGATCGCCGGCCCGTCCGCCATCGGATCGGTGAAGGGCATGCCGATCTCGATCACGTCCGCGCCCGCGCCGGGGAGCCCCTTCAGAATATCGAGCGACGTCGCGAGATCGGGATCGCCCGCCATCACGAAGGTCACGAGGGCGGCGCGTCTTTCCTTCTTGAGGGCGGCGAAGCGATCATCGATGCGGGTGGGCATAAGCGACAGACGTCCTTCGTTACGCGGCGAAGTTTTTCACAAACCCTCTCGACCAGCCGTTAGAGGATTTCCGGCTCTCGCGGGGCATGCAGGCCGCCGTTGCTTAGGGCCTGGGCGCCGTCCCGTCCACTGTTTTTGCGCGCGCTATATCGTCACTTGGGCGCCCAATTCGACGACGCGGTCGGAGGGGATCGAGAAGAAGTCCGTGGCGTTGGCGGCCTGACGGGTGAGCGCGACATAGAGCTTGTCTTGCCAGGTGGGCATTTCGGAGGAGGGGCTTTCCTTGATCGAACGCCGGCCCAGGAAGAAACTTGTGGTCATGATGTCATATTTGAAGCCCGCCTTGCGCATGGCGGCGAGCGCTGCGGGCACGCGTGGACTTTCCATGAAGCCATAGTGCAGCGTCGAAAGATAGAAATCGTCGGACAGCTTCTGGATTTCGAAGCGCTTTTCCGGCCCGACGCGCGGCCGGTCCTCGGTCTTCACGCAGATGACCAGCACCCGCTCATGCAGAACCTTGTTGTGCTTGAGATTGTGCATCAGCGCCGTCGGCGCGACAGCCGGATCGCTGGTCAGAAAAACCGCCGTTCCCGGCACGCGCGTCGGCTTCGACTTCTGGAGCATCGCGATCAATTCGTTCATCGGGATCGAATCGCGATGCGTTTTCTCGGCGAGGAGCCGCGTGCCGCGCACCCATGTCCACATGACGATCATGGCGCAACCGGCGAGCGCGAGCGGCACCCAGCCGCCATCGACGACCTTCATGAGATTGGCGACGAGGAAGGTCAGATCGACGCTCAGAAAAGCGGCGATGAGAATGATGGCCGCCCACAAGGGCCAGCCCCACTTGCGCCATACGACAACGAAGGCCAGCATCGTCGTCACAACCATTGTTCCGGTGACCGCGATTCCGTATGCGGAAGCGAGGGCGCTCGAGCTCCTGAAGGTCGTGACAAGAATAAGCACGCCGATGAGCAGCAGCCGATTGACCCGGCCGATGTAGATCTGGCCTTCTTGAGTTTCCGAAGTGTGCGTGATCACCAGACGCGGCAGCAGCCCGAGCTGGATCGCTTGGCGTACCAGCGAAAAGGCCCCGGTGATCACCGCCTGGCTTGCGATGATCGTGGCCATCGTCGAGAGGATGACCAGCGGCAACGCCGCCCATTCGGGCGCCATGAGAAAGAACGGATTATCGGCAGCTTCTGGATGGGCCATGATCAACGCGCCCTGCCCGAGATAATTGATCAACAGGGCGGGAAGCACGAAGCCGAGCCAGGCGGCCTGAATTGGAAACCGGCCGAAATGGCCCATGTCGGCATAGAGCGCCTCGGAGCCGGTCACGACGAGAAAAACCGATCCGAGCACGGCAAATCCCACCCATCCGTTGCTCGCGAGAAACGAAAATCCGTGGCGAGGGTCGAAAGCCTGGAGCACCTGGGGCGCTTCAGCGATGTGAATCGCGCCGAGCATTGCGATAACGATGAAAAAAACACCCGTAATCGGGCCAAAAAACGCAGCGACGCGCGCCGTGCCGCCGCTTTGCACCCAGAAAAGCGAGACAAGGATAAAAACCGTGATCGGAAAGACGAAGTCCTTGAACGCCGGATTGACGACCTCCAGGCCCTCGATGGCGGAAAGCACCGACAGCGACGGCGTGATGATGGCGTCGCCGGAAAACAGCGCCGCGCCCGCAACGCCAAGGAGAAAAACGGGCATAGCGCGGCGCCCGAACGCACTGTGCGCCAGCGCCATCAGCGACAGGATGCCGCCTTCGCCGCGGTTGTCGGCGCGCATGAGGAAAACGACGTATTTGATCGTCACGGTGAAGAAGAGCGCGAAGATCATCAGCGAAATCACGCCGACCACCGACTCTTCCGTCAGCGAGTCCGCCTTGACGATATGCGCCAGCGACTCGCGCAGGGCGTACAGCGGGCTCGTGCCGATGTCGCCATAGACGACGCCGATCGAGCCGATGATGAGCCCGGCGACCCCGCCTCGCGCGCGCTCATCGCCGTGATGCGCATGAGCTTGCGTCCCATCGCCGCCCGGGGCGGGACCGGCGTCGGATCGCTGCGTCATGGGACATTTCCTTTGATAGGACCCGCCGCGCCCTTCTTCGACGCTGTAGGTAGGCGCTCGCTCAGGCCGAGCACGGGTAGGAGCAAGGTTCTCTCCTCCGGCGGGGGCCGCCGATACGGTGCGGCGATATACGCGGTTTTGCGCCCAAAGAGAAGACGCCGGTGCGGCGCAATATTGGCGCATCGGCGTTTTAGAATATTTGGCTCGCGTCTCGCTTCGGAGCTCCGCCGAAAGGAGCCGGTGGGCGGCTGGACATGGCGCGCCCGTTTCACAGCTAATCTCAAACGTCAGCTTTCTAAGGCGACGTTGCGAAACAAGTGAATCGTTCGAACGCGCGCGCCCCCTCTCCCCGCTTGCGGGGAGAGGGAGAAACGCGTCACGATTGGCGCACTTAGGCGATGCCGCAAAATAATTGAATCGCTTTGGCGTGGGGATTCCTTGCAGCCATGGGTTGATTTATCACGGCGGCATGATCGATGAAACGGCGAT
>JACOWC010000096.1 GCA_016177005.1 Methylocystis sp. | reverse complement strand
CCGGACCGCCTTGGAGCACGGCGGCGATGATCTCCGACTGACCGGGGCGGAAGTCGTCATAGCCGAAAACGGATTTGAGCAGCGCGCGCGCCTGCGGTGGAAGCATGGCCATGGCGGCGGGATAGCACAGGCGAAGTCCGCGCGGCGACCAGAACGTCAGGCTGGAAGGCGAGCCGGGCCGACAGAGCTTCCCATGATCACTAGCGGAAAGGCTAGGATTCCTCCACTTTCCCAAGCGTTACGCGCAATAGCTGCGCGCGTTCCTGCAATGACGCGAACAGCAGCGGGTCAGCGCCCGTCATCCATATCTGCCCGCCCAGCGTTTCAAGCTCTTGAAACAACGCCTCTCGACGGTTCACGTCGAAGTGCGCCGCGACCTCGTCGAGCAGAAGAATGGGCGACTGTCCGGTCATGGCGCCGACGAGCTTGGCATGCGCCAGCGTCAACCCCATCAGCAAAGCTTTCTGCTCGCCGGTCGAGCAGGCGCGGGCCGCCTCGTTCTTGGGGCCGTGGCGGACGGCGAGGTCGCTCGCCTGGGGACCGATCAGCGTGCGTCCGGCGGCGGCGTCGCGGCGCCGCGATGCGGCGAGTTCGCGGCGATACCATTCCTCGACGGCGAGCGCCGGCTCAAGCGCCAGCCGCTGCTCCAGTTCCCCCTCGATCGTCACATCCGCCCAAGGGAAGGGCGACGCGTCGTCTCGTCCGGCGGCGATCAGCGCGACGAGCCGCGAAACGGTCTCGCGTCGCGCGGCGGCCACGGCGACGCCGAGCGCGGCGATCTCCCGCTCGGCGGCGTCAAGCCAGCGGCGATCGGGGGTTTCTTCTTCGAGGATCCGGTTCCGGTTGCGCAGAGCGCGCTCCAGGCGGTTGGCGCGCGCGCCATGCTCGGCGTCGACGCCGAGGGCCAGCCGATCCAGAAAGCGCCGCCTCTCGCCCGCCGGACCGGAGAACAGCCCATCCATCGCCGGGGTCAGCCACAGCACCCGCACATAATCGGCAAAGGCGCGCGCCGAAGCGGCCGGCGCGCGGTCGACGCGAAAAAGCCGCTCGCCTGAAGGCGTCAGGCCATGGCCGAGCTGCGCCGCCGCGCCATCCAATTCGACCTCGATCGATACGGCGAAACCGCCGGCGCCGCCGCGCCTGGCGCATTCGGCGAGCTCCGCGCGGCGCAGGCCGCGCCCGGGCGAGAACAGCGAAAGGGCTTCCAGCAGATTGGTCTTGCCTGCGCCGTTCTCTCCGAAGAGGGCGATCATCGCCGAGCCGAACCGGCAGTCGAACGCCGCATAGGAGCGGAAATCGGCGAGCGCCAGCCGACGCACGCGCGGCGCGCTCCTAGTCGCGGCGGTCGTCATGACGCTGTCGGGTCAGCGCGAAGCGGCGCGGGCGCGCGAGCGATCATTGCGGTCGGGAAGCGCGGCGGCCCGGCGAGAGAATGGCGTAGCTATGGGGTCCGGTGAAGGACGTCATGATCGCTTCGATCAAGGGTTCGTCGGACCCTTCAACGGTCGACCAGTCGACCGTGAAACTGGCGCCCGTTCCGCCGCGAACGTCGTTTTGCGCGATCAGGACCTGCAATGAGGCGTATGGCTTCAGATAGAGGGGATCGTTCAGGTAGCTTTCGATCAACTGACCCGAGCCGCTGCGGTATTCGATTTTCTCTATCGCGAGAACATTGGTCGCCGAGGCGTTGTGAATCGACAGCGCGCCGGAGAAGTTCAGCCGCGTTACGCCGCCTTGCCCGAGGAGCGTCGAATGCAGCGGAATAAGCGTTCGGCCGCGCACGCCGAGCTTCTCCGCCGGAGCGGATGTCGTCGCGTCGGGGCTGACGACGACAGGTTGAGCGGAGGGCAGCGGCGACCGCGCCCCGCATTCCGTGGCGAAGACGCTACAGACCAGAGCGAACGCAAGAACGCGCGGGGCAAGGCTTAGCGGCATTGCGCGGACCTTTTCGTTTCGACGACACACATGCGGCGCCGGCGCAACCTACCATCGCTCGGCAAAAGGTCTAACCGAATGTCTTCGGCGGCCGAGCTGAATGGCGGAACATACGCGACGACGAGTCGCATGGCGCGAACCCGATCGCAAGTTCGGCGATCCGGAAAACGCGTGAAGCTGCGCTCCTGCCGGCGGGCTTGCTTCGGCGCGGTTCGCGAGAAGGCGCGCCAAGCGATTTGGTCGCGGCGCGACAATCGATTGCGCAAGCGAAGTCGTTTGGCCTTATGTATAAAATCTGTATTCTCCGCCTGCGGCGATCGGAGTTTTTTCAGTGGCGGGCGTGGGTCATGCGCAAAGCCTTGCGGCTAGGCGCGTTTTGCTGATCGTCGGCGGGGGGATCGCCGCGTATAAATCGCTCGATCTTGTGCGTCGCCTGCGCG
The DNA here is from genome assembly GCA_016177005.1 of Methylocystis sp. Classification (GTDB taxonomy): domain Bacteria; phylum Pseudomonadota; class Alphaproteobacteria; order Rhizobiales; family Beijerinckiaceae; genus Methylocystis. Next base: position 9,081 of record JACOWC010000096.1, on the reverse strand, counting down.
AGCGCGGCGCGCTGGTGCGCGTCGTCATGACGGCGGCGGCGAAGGAGTTTGTGACGCCGCTCGCCTTCGTCAGCCTCGCCAACGAAAAAGTCTACGATGATCTCTTCTCCGCCACCGACGAGCAGGAGATGGGCCACATTCAGCTGTCGCGGGATGCGGACCTCATCGTGGTCGCGCCGGCGACGGCGCATATTCTCGCGCGAGCGGCGCGGGGCCTCTGCGACGATCTCGCGACCACCCTGCTGCTTGCGACCGATAAGCGCGTGCTCTACGCGCCGGCGATGAATGTGCGCATGTGGCTTCATCCCGCAACGCAGCGCAATGTCTCGACTCTGCACGGCGACGGCGCCTGGTTCGTCGGTCCGACCGTCGGCGATATGGCCTGCGGCGAATATGGACCCGGGCGCATGTGCGAGCCCATGGAGATTATCGAAGCGATCGAGACCGCGCTGAAGCATGATACGCGATTGCCCGCTCCCGAAGGGCTTTCGACGCACCGCGGCGCGCTTGAAGGGCTGCATGTCGTCGTGACGTCCGGTCCCACTCATGAGCCGATTGATCCAGTTCGTTACATCGCCAACCGATCGTCCGGCAGGCAGGGGCACGCCATCGCGGCGGCGGCGGCGCGCGCCGGGGCGCGTGTGACGCTGATTTCAGGGCCCGTCGCGCTCTCCGATCCGCCCGGCTGCGAGGTCGTACATATAATGAGCGCGCGAGACATGCTCGCGGCCGTGGAGATTGCGCTTCCCGCGGACATATTCATCGCCGCGGCGGCCGTGGCCGATTGGCGCGCGGAGCCGGCGGCGGACAAGATCAAGAAAGACCAGCGTGGCGCGCCTGTCTTGTCGCTTGTCGAAAATCCCGACGTTCTCGCCACCGTCTCGCACGGACCGAAGCGTCCGCGTCTCGTCGTCGGCTTCGCCGCAGAAACCAGCGATCTCATTCGCCATGCGCAGGAAAAGCTCGCCCGGAAAGGGTGCGATCTCATTGTCGCCAATGACGTCAGCGAGGGATCCGGCGTTTTCGGCGGCGCGACCAACGAGGCGCATCTCGTCTCACGCGCCGGCGTCGAAGACTGGCCGCGGCTGCGCAAGGAGGATGTCGCGGAACAGCTCGTGGCGCGCCTCGCGCAGATGATCGGCGAGGAGAGGGCGCCATGAAAGTCGCGATCCGCCGACTGCCGAACGCCGAGGGCCTGCCGTCGCCAGCCTATGCGAGCGACGGCGCGGCGGGCATCGACCTCTACGCCGCGCTGGCGCCGGGTCAAAAGCTGGTGCTGGAGCCCGGGGCCAGGGATCTCATCCCCACAGGCCTCTCGATCGCGCTGCCGCGAGGCTATGAGGGACAAGTTCGGCCGCGCTCGGGCCTCGCCGCCGAGCACGGCGTCACCGTGCTCAATTCCCCAGGCGCCATCGACAGCGATTATCGCGGTGAGATCAAGGCGATCCTGATCAATCTCGGGGCGCAGGCCTTTGAGATCGTCCGCGGCATGCGCATCGCGCAGCTTATTATCGCGCCGGCGCCGCATGTGACGCTTGTCGAGGTCGACGATCTCGACGCGACGGCGCGCGGCGCCGGCGGCTTTGGTTCGACGGGAGTCGGCGGAGAAGGCGCGCGATGAAGCTGCTGCCGCGCTCCGCCCGCTTCGCGCTCATGGCGACGCTCGATGTCGCGCTTCATGCGCGCGGCCGGCCGGTGTCATCGAAGCAGCTCGCCGCGCGTCACGGTCTGCCGCCGCGGCGGTTGGAGACGATCTTGCAGGGCCTGGTCCGTGCAGGGATTCTCAAAAGCGTCAGAGGGCCGGCAGGGGGCTACGCGCTGGCGCGCGAGAGACGGCGTCTCTCGGTCGGCGAAATCGTCCGCGTCGCCTTGGGCGCAGAGGAGGAGGCGGCCGATGTTGCGCCGCCGCTGCTCTCGGCGGTGTTGGAGCCGGTCGTCGCCGAGGCCGAAGAAAGCGCGCTTCGGCGACTGGACGAGGTGACTCTCGACGATCTGCACGCCCGCGCGGTCGCGCATGGTTTTGGGGAAAGGCCGGACGCGAGCGGCGATTTTGAGATATGAAGCGCGCGACCCGGCAACGCCGGATTGGCGAGGAGGCGCGCATGACTTATGAAACGATTGAAGTCGAGACGCAGGGCCGAGTCGGATTGATACGACTCAATCGGCCTAATGCGCTCAACGCGCTCAACGCGCGACTGATCGCCGAGCTTGACGACGCCCTTTCGGCGTTTGAGTCGAATGACGGCGTCGGCTGCGTCGTTCTAACCGGCTCGGAAAAGGCCTTCGCCGCCGGCGCGGACATCAAGGAAATGCGCGACAAGGGCTTCGTCGACGCCTTTCTCGACGATTTCATCGGCCGGTGGGACGTCGTCGCCCGGGCGCGCAAGCCGATCATCGCTGCGGTCGCGGGTTTCGCGCTGGGCGGCGGCTGCGAAATCGCGATGATGTGCGACTTCATTCTGGCGGCAGACACGGCGGTCTTTGGCCAGCCGGAAATCAAGCTTGGCGTGATCCCCGGCGCTGGCGGCACGCAGCGGCTGACCCGCGCCGTCGGCAAGGCCAAGGCGATGGATCTTATTCTGACCGGTCGGACGATGGGCGCGGAAGAGGCCGAACGCGCCGGCCTCGTCGCGCGGATCGTGCCGGCCGCGGATCTGCTCGCCGAAGCGATGAAGACCGCCGCGACCGTCGCATCCATGTCGCTTCCCGCGGTGCTCATGGCCAAGGCGGCGGTCAATCGCGCTTTCGAGGCGACGCTCGCCGAGGGAATTCGACATGAACGTGGCCTTTTCTATTCCCTGTTCGCCACAAGCGATCAAAAAGAAGGCATGAGCGCCTTCGTGGAGAAACGGAAGCCGGCTTTCGCCAACCGATAGGCGGCCATTGACGAGAGGCCGGCGTCGCGCTTATAAACCCGCCACTTGGCCGCGATATCGCGGCCCTTTGGTTTTTTGGCGGCTCGACGCCGTCTCTTTCAAGGACACGCAAAGCATGGCCAATACGAGTTCGGCCAAAAAAGCCGTTCGCAAGATCGCGCGCCGCACCTCGATCAATCGGGCGCGCCGCAGCCGCATGCGCACCTTTGTGCGCAAGGTCGAGGAGGCGATCGCCTCGGGCGATCCGGCGGTGGCGGCCGACGCGCTGCAGAACGCGGTGCCGGTCGTGATGCGCGCCGCCCAGCGGGGCGTCATTCACAAGAACACGGCCTCGCGGAAGGTTTCCCGGCTGACCGCGCGGGTGAAGGCGTTAGCCGCACAGGCGTAAAACGCTTCGCCGCGAAATGTGACGAACGCTCTTCGAGCCCGGCGACCGCCGGGCTTTTTTGTGTGCCGACCGACGTCAGCCAAATCGTCGCATGAAGCGCAGATGACACCTCCAAAATATTTTTTTGCGGCCCCAACCTGTGATCATTCAAAATTCTCGCGATTCAATCTCTTGCAATCAAGCTGTCACGAACATGAAAAACTTCGCCACTTGACACTATTTTTTGGCGCTTGTTTGGCGAGGCGCCGGCGCGTGTCGCGCGAGGCTAACACGCATTTTTCAGGCGAATTTTTAAAGACGGCGAATCATCGGCTTATCGCGAAACGTGACATTAAATTCGTGGCGCCACGAGAGAAAACGGCAATCAATTTGACCGACATAGTCACAAGCGTCGTTGCGTGCGGTCGCGCTGGCGTGTAGCCTCGAAGGGTCGAACGAAAGGCGGTCAGCGTCGGTTTTTCAGTGGCGCGCAAGAGATAGGGGAACGAACTGCGTTCTCCGGCGCGGACGGGCCACATAACGCGACGCATTGCCGCCTTCCAGCCGTTCGGTTGAATTCAAAGTGATCAGTTCGCAAGGGCGTAGCATAGAGTCCGTTTCCTGCGACGCGCATTAATCCGGGATTCTCGTCGATCCCGGAGTAGGGGAGGCTTTGTCATGGCGAAGGGGCGGTTGGCCGAGACAGTCCAAGGAGTGCGCAGCGTCAACGATCGTTTCATTGCGCGATCGTTCGCTACGCGTTGCTCTTGTTGCACGCGTGAGGCCAACGTCGGCAGATGCGCATGGCTCGCGATCGGGCCGCCTCGAAATTTCTGATTTAGCGCCGTTCGCGGCGGCAATTACTCCATCCAACTAGGTTCCTTTCGACCAGCGCCTGCGGCGACCTCCGCGGGAGGCTCCTCTTTTTGGCGCTCGTTTCGGAAAAAAGGTCTGATATGTCCGATCATCGACAACAATTGGCAAGCGACGGCGTTTCCGCCGAGGATCGCTCGAAATGGGACCGCGTACGACACCGACTTAGAACTGATCTCGGCGATGCGGTTTACAATTCCTGGTTCACGCGATTGGAGCTCGAACGCATCGATGGCGGCGCGCTGCATCTGACGGTGCCCACCAAATTTCTTAAGAGCTGGGTGCAGTCGCACTACGCGCCGCGGATAAAGGCGCGCGTGGCGAGCGAATTTTCAAAAGTGGAGCGCGTCGTCATCGACGTGCGTTCGCCGGTGCGCAAGCCGTGTTTGCGTGAGGACGGCGCCGATCAGGGGGCGCCCAACGCGCCGAAATTCGTTGAGCGCACGGTCAGTGCATTCGCGCCCGCTTTCGAAGCGGCGAGCGACGCGAACGGACGGCGCGCCGCGCGCTCGGCCGCGTCGCGCCACGACTCCGATGCATTCGTCGGCTCGCCGCTCGATCGCCGCTTGTCGTTCTCGACCTTTCTGGTCGGGCCGTCGAACCAGCTCGCCTATGCCGCCGCCTGTCGCGTCGCGGAGGCGCGCGTCGGCGATCTTCCCATGTTCAACCCGCTTTACGCCCATGCGGCGGTCGGGCTTGGCAAGACGCATCTCCTGCAAGCGCTTGCGCATGCCTCGAATGACAATCGCCGCCATACGATCTATCTGACGGCGGAGCGCTTTATGAGCGGCTTCGTTTCTTCGCTGACCGCTCAGACGTCGCTGGCGTTCAAGGAGAAGCTACGCGGCATCGACATGCTGATCATCGATGACGTGCAGTTCCTGCAGGGCAAATCGATCCAGCAGGAATTTTGCCACACGCTGAATGCGTTGATTGACGCCGGCCGTCAGGTCGTTGTCGCCGCCGACCGGCCGCCGTCCGAGCTCGATACGCTCGACGAGCGCGTGTTGTCGCGGTTCAAAGGCGGGCTTTGCGTCGACATCGGGCCGCTCGACGAAGCCTTGCGCCTCAAGATTCTCGCCGCGCGCATTGCCGCAGCAAAGGAGTCGCAACCCAATTTCGGCGTGCCGCCTGAGGTCATTTCCTATGTCGCGCACACGATCGTGACCAATGGCCGCGATCTTGAGGGCGCGGTCAATCGGCTGCTTGCCCACGCCACGCTGACCGGGGCGCCGCTGACCGTCGAGACCGCGGAAACGGCCATTCGCGATCTCGTGCGCTCGCAGGATCCAAAGCGCGTCAAGATCGACGACATCCAGAAGCTCGTGGCGAGCCATTACAATATTTCACGCGCCGACATTCTCTCGTCCAGGCGCACCGCCAATGTAGTCCGGCCTCGGCAGATCGCCATGTATCTGTCGAAAGTGCTGACTCTGCGCTCATTGCCGGAGATCGGCCGCCGATTTGGCGGCCGCGATCACACGACGGTGCTGCACGCGGTGCGTAAGATCGAAGAGCTCGCCGCCAAGGACAAGGGACTTGCCGAAGTCATCGAGCTCCTGAAGCGAATATTGAGCGAGCAGTAGCTTCGAGAGCGCGGCGCGCGAAAAAGTGGACGCCGGTTTTTCACGCAATGCGCGCTCTATGCTCTTAGAAATGATCACGTCATCTGCATGTGGGCGATTGCGCCCACATGCAGCGTGATCTCGCGCGATGCATCAGCGCGAGAGATCGGAAACGAAACGGCGCCAGAGCTGCGGCGCATCATCGCCGAAGGCGGATTCAAACGAGGGTTCGAACGCTTCGCCCGCTTCGAGCGCGCGAAGCAGACGTAAAAACGCGGTCTCGTCGCGCATGCGCAGCCAGCCTATGAACATCCCCGCCTGCCGATAGGCGAGCCGCTGGCGCTGGGTGAGCGCGTCCTTTGTTGGATCGCGCGGCGGTTCGCGCTCGAAGCCGAGCCCCGCGAAATCGATCCAACGCCGATCGTCGAGCACGACGCGATAGCCGTCGCGCATCGCCTGCGCGGCTTCCGTCTCGCTGACGCCTTCGGCGCCGCCGCCGCCCGACGCCATCACCGCAAGCCCCTCCGTGAACCATTGCGGCGGGCGCGGCGCGCCAAGCGGCCGCCAGCCGGAGAAATGCACATGCGACAATTCATGGGTGAGGACGCCTTCAAGACGGCCGCGCTCCCTGCCGCAGAGCGTCGGCGAGAACAGCGCAGCGCCGGCGCGCGTCACGGCGGCGATGCCGGGATCGTCCATTGCGTTGGCGCGCGCATAATTCTCGTAAGACGCAAAGACGCCGATCGCCGGCGGTTGCGCAAAGGGACGGCCGTGCGCGGACTCGACCCGCGCAATGGCGCGCGGCGTCAGATTCGCTACGGCTTCGGCGCAGTCCCGCGCGTCGGGCTCGTAATGTACGCGCGCGTCGTCCGCGAGAGCGGGCAGCAGGCGCGGATCGTTCCAGGCGGCGCGTGCGGCGAGGCGAAGCTCTGGCCGCAACGCCAGCGCCAACGTGGCGGCGGCGATGAACGCAAGCCCCAAACCCCAAGCGTTGACCATGATGCGCGGCATGCCTGCCTCGCGCTCCCGTTACGCAGATTTGCCGTCCGGCCGATATTCGAGAATGTCGCCTGGCTGACAGTGGAGAATTTCGCAGATTTTCTCCAACGTGTCGAAGCGCACGCCCTTCACCTTGCCGGATTTCAAAAGGCTCACATTCTGCTCGGCGATGCCGATCTGTTGCGCGAGATCGCGCGATCGCATTTTGCGCTTCGCCAGCATGACGTCGAGATTGACGATGATCGGCATCAGACGATCTGCGCGTTTTCATCGGCGATGTCGGCCGCCGTCTTCTGAATGTGGGCGAGCGCGAGGAGCGTCGCAAGCAGCATGATCGTCGAAAGATCCTCGGGTCGCAGATAGACTGATACAATATGCGCGCCCGAAGCCTTGTGCGCCGTGAGGATCAGCGACGTCAGAGGTCGTGCGGCGATGTCGGCAAGCGCGGCGATGACGCCCATCAGCGCAAGGGGGAAGTCGGTCATGGCGGTCTCCTTGTGTCGCTTACGTTGACACGAGATCGCCAACCGCGCCGAGACGCCGATGGTTGTAAACCGTTAGGCCGCCTTCGCCCTTTCCATCATCTCGACGAAGCGCTTAAAGAGATAATGGCTGTCCTGCGGGCCGGGCGAAGCCTCCGGGTGATGCTGCACCGAAAACGCCGGGCGATCGGTGAGCGCGATGCCGCAGTTCGAGCCGTCGAAGAGCGAGCGATGCGTCTCGACGGCGTTTGCCGGCAGGCTGTCGCGATCGACCGCGAAGCCGTGGTTCATCGAAACGATCTCGACCTTGCCGGTGGTGAAATCCTTGACCGGATGATTGGCGCCGTGATGGCCCTGCGGCATCTTCTTCGTTTTCGCGCCGACCGCCAGCGCCATCATCTGATGGCCGAGACAAATGCCGAAGGTCGGAATTTTCGCTTCGAGCAAATCGCGGATCACCGGCGCCGCGTATTTTCCGGTCTCGGCGGGATCGCCGGGGCCGTTCGAGAGAAACACGCCATCGGGATTAAGCGCCAGAATCTCCCGGCTCGTCGCGGTTGCGGGCGCGACCACGACTTCGCAGTCCTGTTCGGCGAGAAGGCGCAGGATGTTGCGCTTCACGCCATAGTCGATGGCGACCACGCGAAACCTCGGCGCGCCGTTGCGCGCGCCATAGCCGCCGCCAAGTCGCCATGTCGTCTCGCGCCAGTCATAACGCTCCGTTGAGCCGACGCTCGGCACGAGGTCCATGCCGTCGATGCCGGGCCAACGCGCGGCCTTGGCTTTCAGCGCCGCAATGTCGAAACGGCCGTCCGGCGCATGGGCGATCACCGCGTTCTGCATGCCGCGTTCGCGAATGAGCGACGTCAGCGCGCGCGTGTCGATTCCGCAAAGGGCCACAACGCCGCGCGAAGCGAGCCAGTCGGCGAGCGGCTTCCGGGCGCGAAAATTTGAAGGGTCCGTCGCCGGCGCGCCGAATATGGCCCCGACGGCGCCGGCGCTCTTGTCGAGATCGACGGTTTCGATGTCCTCTTCATTGGTCCCGACATTGCCGATATGCGGAAAGGTGAAGGTGACGATCTGCGCGGCGTAGGAGGGGTCGGTGAGGATTTCCTGATAGCCGGTCATGGCGGTGTTGAAGCAGACTTCGCCGACCGCCTCGCCCACGGCGCCGAGGCCATAGCCTTCGATCACTTCGCCGCTGGCGAGAATGAGCGCGCCGGTGTGGATCGGTTTCTTCCAGCCGTTTTCTTGATCGAGGGTCATAAGGCTCTCAGCGTTCCGGCGCGCCGCTGGGTTGACAGCGCTCTCGCCGCGCGTCATGGCCGGACTTGATCCGGCCATCCATGGCCGCGGCCCGCGCGGATGCCCGAACTGGGGCATGACGCGATGTAATGCATCCGCCCCGGAAATGGAAACCCCAAGGACACGACATGCGCGAGAAGATTGCGGCGGACCTCAAGACGGCGATGAAGGCGGGCGAGCGCGCCAAGGTCGACGCGCTGCGGCTCATCAACGCCGCGCTCAAGGACAAGGACATCGAGGCGCGCGGCTCGGGCAAGACGCTCGGCGACGACGACGTGCTCGCGCTCTTGCAGAAAATGATCAAGAGCCGCCAGGAGTCCGTGGAAATCTACGAGAAGGCCGGGCGCACCGATCTCGCTGATAAAGAGAAGGGCGAGATCGCGGTGATTTCCGCCTATCTGCCGCAGCAGCTTTCCGAGGCCGAGGTCGCCGAGGCGGTGAAGTCCGCGATCGCCGAAGTCGGGGCGACGTCGATCAAGGACATGGGCAAGGTCGTCGCCGCGCTCAAGGCGAAATACACCGGTCGCATGGATTTCGGCAAAGCCAGCGCGGCGGTGAAGGCGGCGCTGTCGGGGTAAGCCTGCATCCGCATGCTCGCATCGGCCCCCTTCCGG
>JACOWC010000095.1 GCA_016177005.1 Methylocystis sp. | reverse complement strand
GGCGCCGACGCCGACGAACATTTCGACGAAGTCGGAGCCCGAGATCGAGAAGAACGGCACGCCCGCCTCGCCGGCGATGGCGCGCGCCAGCAGCGTCTTGCCGGTGCCGGGCGGCCCGACCAGCAGCACGCCGCGCGGAATGCGGCCGCCGAGACGCTGGAACTTCTGCGGATCGCGCAGGAATTCGACGATCTCCTGCAGATCCTCCTTGGCTTCGTCGACGCCGGCGACGTCCTCAAACGTGACGCGCCCTTGCGTCTCGGTCAACAGCTTCGCCTTCGACTTGCCGAAGCCCATCGCGCGGCCTGCGCCGCCCTGCATCTGGCGAGAGAGGAAAATCCACACCGCGAGGAAAGCGACGAGCGGCAGCGCGTTGAGCAGAAGCGTCATCATGAAGCTGCTGCCTTCATTATTCGGCTTGGCGCTGATGGAGACGTTCTTGGCTTGCAGGCGCGGCACGAGATTGGCGTCGTCCGGCGCGTAGGTGGTGAACGGCCGATTGTCGTTGAAATGACCGACGATCTCATTGCCGGCGATGGTCACGTCATGGACGCGGCCTTGGTCGATCTGCGTCAACAGCTCGGTATAAGAAATGTCGCGAATTGGGGTGCGCTGGCCGGGCTGCTGAAACAGCATGACAAGCGCAACCACGAGCAATCCGATGATTGCCCAGAGCGCGAGGTTTCTGAAGTGTGGATTCATTTGGGAAGCCTGTCGGGAGCCGCCCGGTCGGGCTTATCCCCCGAAGCGCTCCGGTCATCAGCCTAATTTAGGCGCACCGGAAGCCGTTGCCAAGGTTCGGAAAAGCCCGGGAAACCGAACGTCGCGGCGTGGCGGTTTAGCTGTTTCGCGCCAAGTCTCGCCAATTGGGTCTCGCGAATTGGTTCAAGTCGCGCCTGTTCGGCGAGGCGGCGCAGGGCGCAGCCGAACGCGTCCCGTGTCGGCTTCGAGGGAGACATCGGCAAGCGTGGTTCGAATTGATCCGCCTGCGGCCAGCGCGGCCGCAACGCGCGCGCTGGCGCGCTCCAGGCGTTCGAGGCGAAGCGTCGCAGCCGGCGCGAGACGCAGGATCGCGCTCGCCAACACACGCTGAACAATTTCCAGCGGCGCCTCGCATAGCGTCGCAGCGTCGAATTCGACGCAGGACGCTTCATCTTTACGCAAGGCGCGCTCCCGCGTTTCGGCGGCGCAATGCGCCAGCGCCGCGTCGGCGCGCTGCGCCCGCGCCCCGAGCCTTAACAGAGCATCCTGACCGAACCCCTGCGCGGCGAGGATCGGCGCGAGCTTGCGCAGCCGCGCCCGGGCGAAGCTTTCGTCTTCATTCGACGGATCGCGAAAAAATCCTTGTCCGGCGCGCGTGCAGATCGCCTCTAGCTCTTCCTTGCGAAAATCGAGCAACGGCCGAACAAGCGCTACCTCTTCGCAGCGCGCGACTCGCGCCATGCCGGAGAGTCCGGCGACGCCGGAGCCGCGGGTCAGACGAAACAGAATCGTTTCAGCCTGGTCGTCCGCATGATGCGCAAGAACGATCGCCGATGCGCCGATTCGACGGGCGCATGCCGCAAGCAGCGCGTAGCGCGCCCGGCGCGCGCGCTCCTGCAGGCGCGTCAAAGGCTTCTCTTCCTCCCACGTTAGCAGATGATGCGCATAGCCGAGATCATGCGCCCAGCGGCCGACCTCTTCGGCCTCCGCGCGCGCCTCCTTGCGCAAGCGGTGATCGACGGTCGCGACCGCAATGTCGCGCGATGATCGCAAGGACCATTGCGCGCAAAGCAGCATCAAGGCGACAGAGTCGGGCCCTCCGGAAACCGCAAGCAACAGGGAAGGGTAGGGCGCAAGCAGTTCGAGCGCCTCTTCGCGACGTCGCTCGATCGACTCGTCGGTTGCCGCTTCCGCTTCGGCGTCGGGCATGTCTACGCCGGACGGGCGCCGATCGCCGCGCCGAGAGTTAGCATTGGATTTTTTTGCTTTCGCGCTGAACCGCTTCGCGGATTCGCGTCGCCGCTCTCGGGAATTTGACATTGACCTCGGAATAGGAGGCGCAGGCCTGCTCCTTCGCGCCCATGGCGCTCAGCGACTGGCCGAGTCGCAACAGCGCTTCCGGCGCCTGCGGCGAGTCGCCGTATTTCGTCGAGATTTCCAGATATTTCTCGGCCGCCTCGCGGTGGCGGCCACGCAGAAAGAAACTCTCGCCCAAATTGAACGTTGCGGCGGCGGCGAGCTTCCCCTTGCCGTTCTTCGACAAGAATGTCGTGAGCGACCTCTCGGCCTCTTCATATTTGCCGGCCCGCAGCGCGGCGACGGCTTGGTCGTATTCCTCCTTGGGACCCGGAATCGCAGGCGTGGCGGCGATCTCGGCCGGCGAAGGCTGGTCGCCGACCAGGCGGCCGTGGGCGATATCGAGCGGCTGGCCGGCTTCGCGCACCGGCGCGGCGGTCGCCGCGCTCGACGGACGCGCTGCGGTTTCGAGCGGCGCCGAGGGGGGAGTCGTCCCCAGCGGCCGTGGCGCGCCGGGGGCCGACGGCTGCGTCGCGGGATCGAAGGAATCGCCGTGCCTGCCGGCGTTCGCGCTTGCCGGGGCGGGTGACGTCGTTTGCGCCGCCGCCGGCGGAGTCGTCAGTCCGCGCGGGGCGACGTCGGCGTGCGGCGGCTCCGGCTTCACGGAACGCAACTGTTCTTCCAAAAGCTGCACCCTGTGCTGCAGCTCCTCATTTTGTCCGGTCAATCGGCGCAGTTCACGCTCCAACCGATCGATTCGCATCGCCGTCGCCGCGTCGAACCCCGGTCTCGGTTCAGCTTCGTCATAATTATCCGACGGCGGGACATTGTAGGTCTGGGCGTAGCGGGAGTTCGACTCCGGCTGACGATCGCCGTAGAGATCGAACGCCTGGGCGGCGTCCGCAGCAAAGAAGGATAGGGCGAAAATGAGCGTTAGGCGTGAGAGCATGTCGCGAAGGCCATGACTTTCGCTTAAGGGCGTTGCGCGATTCGACGCGGGCGTGATCATGCCGGAGCATAGGCGCCCATTCGGCTAAAGTTAGGCGATGCAATCTTCCAAATTTTTCGCATTCAATCTCCTTTGGCTTCAAAGAGCGGCGATCGCCTCATTTATGACGGCGGGAGCTTGGTCGTCATGGGGCCAGTCGCTTCCGCCCGCGGCGGAAAGCGGGGAATGCTCGCTGGAAGGGACCGTTCCCGCGACTGTCGCCGCCGTGGATGAGGATTTCGAACTCCTGATGGACGACGGCCGTCGCGTCGCGCTTACGGGCCTCGACTTTCCGCCGCGGGAAACAGGCGATCTGCGGGCCGCCGTGCGCGACCGTCTTGCGACCTGGCTCGCCGGCCGCGACGTATTTTTGGGCGTTTTCGCGACGGCGCCCGACCGTTGGGGCAGGGCGCCGGCTCGGCTTTACGCGAGCGATCCCGCGGGAGGGGCCTCGGCGCCGCTGGCGTCTGTGGCGGAGGCGCTGCTCTCCGCCGGCGATGCGCGCTTTCGGCCCGACCCCAGCGCCGCCGCCTGCGCCAAGGCGTATCTGGCCGCCGAAATCCAGGCGCGTAATTCTAGCGCCGGACTCTGGTCACGACCGGAATTTCGCCCCGTCGACCTCTCCGCGCCGGGCGCCGTCAAAGATCTGCAGCGGCGCAGGGGAATGATTGTCGTCATCGGCGACATTCGTTCCGTCGGCGAGTCGCGGCGCGCCTTCTACCTTAATTTTGGCGACAAATGGCGCGATGGTTTCACTGTCGTGATTTCGCGGCGCAATTTGGCTATGTTCGGGCGAATCGAGCCGCGCTCGCTCATCGGGCGGCGGGCCCGCGTACGAGGGCTTATTGAGACCGGGTCTCGCATCGAAATCGCGACTCCAGCCGAGATCGAATTTGTTGACAGCGGCGTCTCTCGCTAGACGGGCGGGGCCGTGTTTGACTGCGGCCTTGCTTGCGTTGACGCTGGAAGGCTGCGCCGAGCTGGAGCGGCAAGGACATCTCTTCACGGCGCCTGTGTCTTCGACCAGGCCCGCGGGGCCGCGAACCGATAATCGCAGCACGGTCCAACATAAGGAACTCGTCGCTCAGTTTGGCGGCGAATATGAAGCGCCCGCCGCAGAACGCTATCTCGACGCGATTCTCGCCAAGTTGGCGACGGTCAGCGAGACGCCCGGCCAGCCGACCTATAAGGTGACGATTCTCAACACGCCCGTCGTCAACGCCTTTGCGCTGCCTTCCGGCAATCTTTACGTCACCCGCGGACTATTGGCCCTCGCCGGGGACGCCTCCGAGGCGGCGGCGGTGATGGCCCATGAAATCGCCCATGTTTCGCTGCGCCACAGCGCGCTGCGCGCCGAACGTGAGCGAGAGGCGGCGGTGATCTCTCAAGCCGCGGCCGTCATTCAGAACCGCCAGAAAGGCGACGAGGTGCGCTCCAGCCAGCGGCTCTCGGTCGCCAGCTTTTCGCGTCAGCAGGAGCTCGACGCCGACGCCGCCGGCGTCCGCGTCATCGCCCGGGCGGGCTTCGACCCCTATGGCGCTTCGCGCTTCCTGACGGCGCTGGGACGCTCCACGGAGTTGCGGGCGGCGCTCTACGGCAAAAAGAAGTCGCTCGACTTCGACATCATGTCGACGCATCCGTCGACTCCCGACCGCATCACAAAGGCCGTCGCTGCGGCGCGAGAGATCGGCGCGCCGGGGATCGGCGTCGCCGACCGCGGCGGTTATCTCGACGCCGTCAAGGGCGTCGCCTTCGGCGACGATCCCAACGAAGGCTATGTTCGCGACCGCAAGTTCACCCATCCGCGATTGCGCTTCGCCTTCATCGCGCCCGAGGGTTTTCTTCTCGAGAATTCCAGCGAAGCCATATTCGGCGTGCGCGAACCCGACAATGAAGCCTTGCGGCTCGACAGCGTGCGTCTGCCGGCGGACGAAAACCTCGAAGCCTATGTTGGCTCCGGCTGGGTCGATGGCCTTCTTTTGTCCTCCGTCCGCGCAATGGACGTCAACGGACTGCCTGCAGTGATCGCCGTCGCTCGGGCGGGCGAGTGGAATTTCCGGCTGGCCGTGATTCGGTCGGGCGAATTTCTCTACCGCCTGATTTTTGCCGCGCGCACATTGAGCGACGACGCTGACGCGCGCTTCATCGAGTCGATCAAATCCTTCCGTCGCCTGGCCCCTGACGAAGTCACCGACGCCCGCCCGTTAAGGATTGCGGTCGCCGTCGCCGCCCCCGGCGACACCATCGAAACGATGGCCATGCGGATGGTGGTTCCCAACCGGCCTGTCGAATACTTCATGCTTCTCAACGGGCTGTCGGCCGGCGAGGCTCTCGTCCCTGGCGAACATTACAAAATCGTAACCGAGTGACGTCCGGTTTTTGCTCAGTCTGGGAACAACTGCCGCGCCCGTCAGTTATCTCAGCAAGGCAAATTGTTGACGCGCGGAATTTCTCTCGCAAGCGATCGGGGATAGCCGCGTAGGGAGGGCGTGATGGCGTATATGCCTGGGCTCGGGCGCGAGCTGATTAAGGCTGCGGCGGAGGCGCCCTTTCTGGAACGAGACGAGGAAAAGCGGCTCGCTATCGCGTGGCGAGAGCGGGACGACAAGCAGGCGCTTCATAAGTTGACCGCAGCGCACATGCGTCTCGTTATCGCGCTATCGGCAAAGTTCAGACATTACGGATTGCCGCTCTCCGATCTCGTCCAGGAAGGTCATGTCGGGCTGCTGGAAGCCGCCGCGCGCTTTGCGCCCGAGCGAGACGTTCGCTTCTCCACTTACGCGACGTGGTGGATCAGAGCGTCGATCCAGGACTATGTGCTGCGCAACTGGTCGATCGTGCGGGGCGGGACGAGCTCGTCACAGAAGGCGCTGTTTTTTAACTTGCGCCGCTTGCGCGCAAGGTTGGCGCGCGAATGTCACGGCGCCGTTTCAGTCGACGCTTATCAGGCGATCGCCAATGCGATCGGCGTTTCGCGAGCCGATGTGGAAATGATGGATTCGCGTCTTTCCGGCTCCGACGTGTCGTTGAACGCTCACCTTGTCGAAGATGAGTCGTCGGGGTCGGCGCAGCGAATGGATTTTCTCGTCGACGAGAAGCCGCTGCCCGATGAAATCGTAGAGGAAACGCTCGATTCGGATCGGCGCGCGCGGTGGCTCAAGGATGCGCTCGCCATCCTCTCCGAGCGCGAGTTGCGCATCGTGCGCGAGCGGCGGCTGGCGGAAAACCTGGTGACGCTCGAGACGCTCGGAGATCGCCTCGGCATTTCCAAGGAGCGGGTGCGGCAGATCGAGAGTCGCGCGCTCGTGAAGCTCAGGCGCGCCTTGTCGCGCATGCAAGAGACAGCGGCTGCCGATGAGGCAAGAGCGTAAGATAAGAAAACCCCGGAAGCGGCTTCCGGGGTTTTTGATTGCCGATCACGCCGCGCGGTCGACGTCGGCGTCCTCGCCGCCGTCGTCGCCAATATCCCCCTCGGACTTAGGTCCGCGTCGGGGTCCCTTGAGCAGGAACGATTCGATGAGCTTCAGCGATTCCGAATCGATCAGCTTGCGCACGGCGGCGATCTCGCGCGCCATTCGATCCAAGGCGGCTTCGTAAAGCTGGCGCTCCGAGTAGGACTGCTCCGGCTGGGTATCGGAACGGTAGAGATCGCGAACCACTTCGGCGATCGTGACAAGATCGCCGGAATTGATCTTGGCCTCATATTCCTGGGCGCGGCGAGACCACATGGTGCGCTTGACCCTCGCGCGGCCGCTCAACGTCTGCAACGCCTTGTCGACGATAGCCGATTCCGCGAGCTTGCGCATTCCCACACTGGCGACTTTGCTCGTGGGCACTTTGAGGATCATCTTGTCCTTGATGAAGCTCACGACAAAAAGCTCGAGGCTGAAGCCTGCGACCTCCTGCGTTTCAACGCCGACGATCTGCCCGACGCCATGCGCCGGGTAGACGATGAATTCACTGAGCTTGAAGCCGGGCTTTGAGGATGCCGCAGGCTTCGCCTTGGCTGGAACGACCGGCCGCGCGGCGCTAACCGGCGTGCGCTCGGCAGGGGCCGGAGCCGCCAATGGCGCGGGCGGCGGCGCGTTCTCAAGCGGCCTCGGCGCAGGCGCCGCTGGCTTTGATTGTTCAACCGGCTTAATCGCCGGCTCCTTCGTCGGCGCGATCGGCGCGGCCGCCTTTACCGGTTTCGCCGCCGCGGTCTTGCTCGCTGCGACCGGCTTAACCGTCTTGATTTCCGGCATTTTCGCCTTGGCGCTCACCTTTTCCGCGGCCGTCTTGGCGGCCTTTGCGGCCGCCGCCCGCTTTGTCGCGGTCTGGTTTGTCGCGCTCTTGGCGGCCGACTTGGCCGCGACCGCGGTCTTGGCGCGCGGGTTCGCCGCCGCTTTGGCGGCGACCGCTCGGGTGACGGTGCGGCTGGTCGCCGACGTTCGGCGCGTCGCCGCAGTCTTGGCGGTCTTGTCCCTTGCGGTCGATTTGGCTTTCGTCGTCGTTGCTTTTGATGTCATCGTTTTTGTGGTCTTGGCCAATGTTCTTGCGCTCGTTTTCCGGACCGAAGCAGCGGCGGCTCGCGCCGACTTGCCCGTCACGGCGGCGCGACCGGGCGACTTCTTCGCCGTAGAGCTCCTGGCTGCGGCGGATTTCGCAGCGCCGCTCTTGGCGCTTCGCTTGGCCTGCGTCTTGGAGCGTGAGGCCGAGCCCTTGGCGCGCGCTGCTGCGGTGGAGGCAGTTGCGGACGACTTTTTCTCGGCTTTTTTGTTGGAGGGCATACGCGGGCTACTCCTGTGCTGTCCCGCTGTGGAGACGGGACGATCGCTGCCGCCTAACAGCCGCGCATGCCGCCGACATATAGCCCGCGACACCGCGAAAGCGGCTGGTGGAAACCTTGCTAGCGCCGCATGCCCAGCAGCCTGGCCTCTGGGCCGACCCCTGGGAAAGAGAAGCTTTCGAATTCGTCGCGAGACGGTGCTGCAGCGCCGCATCGCCCTTCGACAAGGCGTGCATTTAGTGTGTGATTTATAACACGTTCAAGTGTGAAAATCAAAGGCGGAAGCACGCGAACCGCCCCGGAGCAGAGGCTGCAAGCCAGTCTAACCTGCTTAATTTATTACGATTTAAATAAATTAACGATGTGCAAACGCGTCGGCCCCAGTTCAGGCGTCGGCGGCCGCGTCGAACGCCGTTCAGTCGCCCTGGCCGGCCTCCGACGAGAACTGCTCGAGCTTGCCGGGTTTGCCGTCCCATTCCTTAGCGTCGGCCGGCGGGTCCCGCTTGATTGTGATATTGGGCCAGTTCTGCGCCATTTCCGCGTTAAGCTGCAGCCACTGCTCGAGGCCTTCCTCGGTGTCCGGCTTTATCGCATTCGCCGGGCACTCGGGTTCGCAGACGCCGCAGTCGATGCATTCGTCCGGATGGATCACCAGCATGTTTTCGCCTTCGTAGAAGCAGTCCACCGGACAAACTTCGACGCAGTCCATATACTTGCATTTGATGCAGTTTTCCGTGACGACATAAGTCATGAGGGTGATCTCTCCGCGACCTCGCCGCTTGCTAGCTTTTTTGCCGGCGTCACGCAAGGCGAGCACAACGAAGCGCACTTCAAAGATATGATCGCGCCTGAAAGCCACAAGGTCAGAAAATGGTCGAAACAATCAATTCGCCGGCGACGGCGGCCATGAGCCGGCAGGCGCTGACGGCGCGCGCCCTTCTGCTCGGCGAGCGGATCGACACGGACGGGCTCGAACGGGCGGATCTCGTTTCGACGGCGCCTCTCGCCTTCCACGCGGGGCAGAGCGGATTCGCCGTGCTCTATCGCTTCGGGGTCGCCGTTCTCTTCGGTCTTTCTCCGCTGGAGGAGGACGAGATCGTCAAGAAAATCGGTCTTCGCGTCTCGGGCGCGTCGCGCGGCGATGACGAAACATTGGTCATCGAAGCGACGCTGGACGGCGAGGAGAAGGCGCTGCCGGACGGACGGCTGGCGGTAAGGGACCTTTCCGATGCGCGGCTGCTGGTGATCGCCGACGTTCTGGCGAAAAGCGTCGCCCTGGCGCGCGACGAGCGCCGCGTCAACGCCGTCTTCGACACGATCGAGCCGTTCGCGGCCGAGCTTGCGGCGAAGGGCAGCCCGCCGTGGAAGCGCAAATCCATGTTGGAGCTGATGGGCCAGACTCTGCTCGTGCGCCACCGCGTCTCTGGCCGCGTCGCCGTCGACGACAAGCCCGACGTTCTTTGGGATCGGCCGGACCTCGAACGGCTCTATGCGCGTCTCGAAGACGAATATGAGCTCACGCCGCGGGCGCGTACGCTCAACGCCAAGATCGACGTGATCGGCGAAACCGCCCGCGCGCTGACCGACCTCATCGACGCGGCGCGCTCGGTTCGGCTGGAATGGACGATCATCATATTGATCGCGATGGAAATCGTCCTCACTCTCTTCCAGATGTGGGTCGCGCACGGGCGTTGAGCGCGTCTTCGACGTCGCGCAGCGGCGTTTCGCCCGCGATCCATTTGAAGGTCGGAAGCTGGTGGCGCGCGAAGGTGAATTGCCGTTTGGCGTAGCGGCGCGTGTCGAGCTGGCTGCGTAGAATCGCTTCTTCCAGCGTCAGCCGTCCGTCGAGACAGGCGATAAGATGCGGCATGCCGTGCGCGCGCATCGCCGGCAATGCGGGATCCAATCCGCGCGCCTTGAGCGCGGCGACTTCGTCGATCGCGCCTTTCTGCGCCATCAGCTCGAATCGCGCATCGATGCGCGCGTAAAGCGTCTCTCGCTCGGGCGCGAGGAAAAAGGCGGCGCATTCGGACGCCTTCAGGAGCGGCGGGCCGCGCAGGCCGTGAAAAGAGACGAGCGGCTTTCCTGTCGCCTCCAGCACTTCGAGGGCGCGCAGCAGCCGCTGCGGATCGGTTTCGCGCAAGGTCGCCGCCGTATCCGGATCGCGGGCGGCGAGTTCGGCGTGTAGCTCGCGCGGGGTCTTGTCCCGCGCCCAGGCGCGCAACGCTTCGCGCAGATCACCGGGCGCCGCCGGAATGTCCGACAGGCCATAGAGCGCGGCTTTGAAATACATGCCGGTGCCGCCGACAATGATCGGCGTCAGGTCGCGCGCCTCAATGTCGCGCAGCACGCGCGCGAAATCCTCAAGCCAGCGCCCGACGGAAAAATTCGTCGCAGCGTCGACATGGCCGAAGAGAAAATGCGGCGCGGCGGTTTCCTCTTCGATCGTCGGGCGCGCGGTGATGATTCGCAGGTCGCGATAAACCTGCATCGAGTCGGCGTTGACGACCGCGCCCCGCCGACGGCGCGCAAGCTCCAGCGCCAGCGCGGACTTGCCCGAAGCGGTTGGACCTGCAATGAGAATGGCGCGCGCGCGCATGGCGCTATTGCCGCTCAAACGGTCGAGATGTCAAAGCCCATCGACTATGTCGCGACCTTCGTCGCCGGCCGGGGCGCTGGGCTCAATGAACGGGCCGTGTCGGGCGCTCTATATGACGCCGGGCTGATCGCCGCCGGACGCGACTGGCTCGCGCCCGATCTCGCCGTCGACGCGTTTTTGTCAGGGCAGGGGCGCGACCTCGCCGATCTGCGCGCCCGCCTGCAGGCGGCGGTCGCCGACGATCCGATCGACGTCATCGTTCAGCCGACGTCGGGGCGTCGCAAGAAACTGCTCGTCGCCGACATGGATTCGACGATGATCGGACAGGAATGCGTCGACGAAGTCGCTGACCTCGTCGGCTTGCGCGCGCATGTCGCGGCGATCACCGAGCGCGCCATGCGCGGCGAGGTTGATTTCGAAAGCGCCTTGAAGGAGCGGGTCGCGTTGCTTGCGGGGGTGACTCTCGCTCAGATCGAGACTCTGCTCTCGCGCATCACGCTGACGCCCGGCGGGCGCCAGCTTGTGCGCACCATGCGCGCCAATGGCGCCCATACGGCGCTCGTCTCCGGCGGGTTCACGCAATTCACCGAACCGGTGGCCGCCCGCATTGGCTTTCACGAGACGCGCGCCAATCTTCTCGAAATCGCCGATGGCGCGCTGACCGGCGCGGTCGTCGCGCCGGTTCTGGGACGCCAAGCCAAGCGCGCGGCGCTCGTCGAATTGCGCGAGGCGCGAGGGCTGCAGCCAGACGCGACGCTGGCGATCGGCGACGGCGCCAATGACCTCGAGATGTTGCGCGAGGCGGGACTGGGCGTCGCCTTCCGCGCCAAGCCGAAAGTGGCGCAGGCGGCGGACGCGCGCATCGACCACGCCGATCTGACGGCGCTGCTCTATGCGCAAGGCTATAGGCGCGAGGAGTTCGTGGTGTGACCCCCTCCCCAACCCTCCCCCGCCTTCGGCGGGAGAGGGAGCAGATTCGGCCCTTCTCCTAATTTGCCGCGCGCTGATCATTGGCGTTCCCTCTCCCGCGAAGCGGGGGAGGGACAGGGAGGGGGCGGTCACTCCACCGGCAAGGCGACGAAATGCGCATCGCCCTGGCCGTTCGCGACGATCAGCAGCGCGGT
>JACOWC010000039.1 GCA_016177005.1 Methylocystis sp. | reverse complement strand
TTCCAGCGGGTCGCTGCGCATTTTGCGAATGTCGACGAAAGGAAACACCATGTCGCCCGCCGCCACCGCGGCGAGCACATCCAGAAGCCGCTCAGGCGGGGCGCGCTTCGAGACGAAGCCGGCGCCGCCAAGCTGGAGAGTCTCGGCGGGCGCCGCAGGATCGTTGGTGCCGCTGTAGACGACGATTTTGGGCGCAGCGACCTGGCGCGACAGCGCGCGCAAAACGTCGCGGGCGTGCAGCGTCGGCAATTGCCAGCCGATGACGGCGATGGTGAATTTTTGCTGGCGCGCCGCCTCGAGAAATTCCTCCCCGTCCGTCAGCTTCGCCACGAGGTTGAAGCGGCGGTCGTCGGACAGCAATTTGTCGAGACCTGCAAGGATCAGCGGGCTCTTGTCCGCTATGGCGACGTCGATGCGCTCCGCCTGCGCGCCGTTGCCGCCATCGGGCCGAGCGACGCGTGAACCGTCCTTCTGGTCATTCGCGGCCCTGATCGAAGAGGTGGGAGCCATCGAGCCTCCGCCGCCGCGCGACCGCAGCGCATTTGTTCGCTTTCATCCCGCAACGAACTTGGACGCAGCTCAAATTCCAGCCCCGCGGGTCGCTACGCCCTGCCCGTTAGAAGTGGACAAATCACCATACCGCAGGTTCCGGCGGATGCAAGCGTGATAGAGCGCGCCGCGAAAAACTGGCGCCCGGTTTTTCGCTCCCGGCTCGAAACTGTTGAGATCGGTCAATTTATCTGCATTTGGGCGATGCCGTCCAAATGCGGCGTCCGGCGCGTCAACGCACCGGCGCACACGCAACAAAACGGCGCGCTGGCCGAGCCGGCGCGCCGTGCTTGTATGCTTCGTAAAAGCTTGTCTTAGTCGCTGAACACCCAGCGGGCGGCGAAATAAGCGGCCGCGCCGATGACGATGATCGCGATCATGCCGACCGGGGTCGCCGCATAGCTCGTCAGTTCAAGAATAGCGCCCATAGTTTCCTCCTTCTGTCACACACTACCGGTTTCGCCACATGCCGAGATTCACGCTGCAACCCGCAATTACCGGGATTGCGTTCGTCGTCAAATTGGTCAAGTGGATAGCATGGCTGACGCCGGCCCACCTCGGTCTCAGTTCACCGTCGACCTCACTTAGGCGGGAACGCGTCTGCATCGCTAATTCGGCCCTACCCGCGCCCGGAGAGCCATAATGCTCGCAGCTCTCCGCCGCGGTTCCGAAATGCGGTAATTTGGGAGTATTGCAGTCGCACAGCCCTGTCAAGCGACCCGCCAGGCCGCCGATGCGCTGCATCGCCGCATCAAAGTTCAAAATTAAAGCTCAGTTTACGCTTGCCGCAACCTTGCGCCCGCGACTATCTATCGGCGCGCGGCGCCCGTCCATCTTGCGAGCGAATTCTCCATGTTCAAGTTCGTCATTATCGCCGTCGCTGTCGTGGCCGCAGGATTTTCCGCCTTTTATGCCTTTCGACGCTCGCCGGTCTGCGCCGGCGAGGGCAAATATATGGCGACGCAAAGCGATTGCGAGGCGTGGGGCTTCACGCCGGACATATGCAAGCAGGCGATCGAAAAAGCGCGCGCCATCGTGACGCGGGCGGCGCCGAAAAGCGAAACGATGTTTCAGTGCGAAGTGCGCTTCTCGGATTGCTTCGAGGCCCCGGAAGGAGGCTTCTCGCCCCGCCCCTCGTTTTGTCTGCGCGCAGGCGGGAACGCCGAGCCTCTGGAAGTCAGATATCTTGAATATGAGTCCGATCGCATGAACCGGAAAAAGACCAAGGAAGTTCGCGTCGACTGAACTCGGCGCAAGCGATCAGCGCCTGGAATCGGCCCGGCGCTGATCGATCTCGAACTCCGAAGCGTCAATGACGAGCATGCCGGCGGCGGTCCCGATTGCGATATGGATCGGCACGACGACATGGGCATCGGGAAGGGGAGCGAGCCAGACGCTGATGTCGTGATTGTTCGCCATATAGCGGGTCGAGGAGCTGTCGGGACGATGGCCGGCGATCGGCGTATAGCGCGCCGAACATACGGTGACGGGGCCGGCATAGCCTCTCGTTTGCGCCGCATGATCGCCGGCATAGGCGAGTTCGACGTCGAAACGCGTGACGCCGTCGAAAACCGCAATGGTTCGGTTGCACGCCGAGGGACCGGTGAGTTCCTCTCCCGGCGGCACCCTCATGATGAGCGCGCTGACCGGATCGACGATGTGACGCTTGGCGCTTTCCGTCACCGGGATGCGCGCCTCGGCGTCCCAAGGCGGCGGCCTCACTTCGACCGTA
This sequence comes from Methylocystis sp., assembly GCA_016177005.1. Classification (GTDB taxonomy): domain Bacteria; phylum Pseudomonadota; class Alphaproteobacteria; order Rhizobiales; family Beijerinckiaceae; genus Methylocystis. The sequence goes on along the minus strand of JACOWC010000039.1, from coordinate 592 downwards.
CGCACGGCGTTGCCGGCGAGCGACATGCGAACCGTGCGCGTCTCATCGCTGTTCGATGTGGTGTTGGCGTAGCTCGCCGGCGACGGTCCCGCGAGGGTCAGTCCTCCGCTCGCGCTGGCCGCGCCTCTGGCGTTGTTGATCAGATTGGCGAGGCCTGTCGTCCGCATCGAGATTTCGACCCGGTAATTCTGCGGATCGACGACGCCCGACGCAAATGCGCTGCCGATGGATAGCCCCATGAGGCTTAGCGCGTAATGCGCCCTGAGAGTCTCCGCGCCCGCCGGCGCGCAAAGCGCAAGCGACATCGCCATGGCGGCGAAGCCGCAGCGCGCCGAATGGCCGAACAGGCGGCCGATCCCTTTCATAGCCGCGGCGCGTCGTTCGACGGCGATTTTCCGGCGGAGCGTTCTCAAGAGCTTTTGGCCCGCGGCGACGCTGAGGCTCAGGCCCATTCCTGCCAATGTCCGTCCTCGAAAATGCGCCATGCCCGCATTCCCGCCTTTGCGACAACGAGCCGTCCCGCTTTGGCTTCAGCGACAAGATGCTTGAATACGAGAGGATTGCGCCAGGAAAACGGCTTTTCGGGGTCGCA
>JACOWC010000094.1 GCA_016177005.1 Methylocystis sp. | reverse complement strand
GTGAAGATCCACGCCAACCAGGGCAAGGGCATCATCCCGACGCCGATCACGATGGACGAGCTCGAAGACATGCTGATGGAGCACGGCATCATGAAGGCGGTCGACGAGAGCCAGATCGGCAAGACCGCATCCGAACTCCAGGCGATCGCCTGACGCGTCAATGCATGAGCGCCGGCCTCCCCATCGCGGGGAGGCCGACGTCCTATTCTCAGCGGAGCGTGACGTGATGGTGCACGCCTTCCTGGAAATTGAGAGCGGTGGCGGCCGCGTATCTGCGGAGACGGAGAGCGCACGGAGCGTCCGTGACGCAGCGCGCGCCTATCGCGAGCTGATCGGGGTTTTGCCGGAAGCGGCGAATATCGACGGCGATGCGAATTTCGACCGCCACGTTCTGGCGTCGATTCTCTCCTTGGCGTCGAGTGAGGGCGGAAGGCTCGCGGCGCAAGCCGGTCTGACGGAAGCTGAACTCGGTGATCTCTTTTCTCGCTGCTTCGCCGCGCGAAGGATCGAACCGTCCGGCGACGGCGTCGAAAGTCACGTCGACGCCGATGAAATAGAAATCGTGCGCGACCTTCTTCTTGAGAACCGCTCCAGCGAGGGAGACTGCGGCCGTTGGCTCGCCGCCATGATCGCGCGTCGCGCCATGGAGCCCAACCATCTTTGGGAGGACCTCGGACTTCGCGACAGATCGGAATTGACGCGGCTGATTGGGCGCCATTTCGCCCCGCTTGCGAGGCGCAACGACAAGAACATGCGCTGGAAGCGGTTCATCTACCGCATGATGTGCGAGAACGACGGTTTCGTCATGTGCAGCACGCCGGTCTGCTCGAACTGCGCCGATTACGAGCTCTGCTACGGCGCGGAAACCGGGACCAGCCGCGTCGCGGCGGCGGCGCAACCGTCTGCGACGACCTCCCGGCAGACAGTGTAAGTTCATCCCGACAACTTTCTGTCGTGTTTTCGACAATCCGATAATTAGCCTGTCGGACCGGCGGTTTTGGCGCGAAATCGAGATGGCATGTCGATTGCTTATTAAAAGCACAGGCAAGTTCATCTCGGAGGCTCCAGTATGATCACGGTCTCGCAGGCAGCCATCGCCGCGGTAAAGGATGCGATGGCGCGGGCTTCTCAGCGAGAGGGCGGGCTGCGCATCCTGGTCAAGGAAGGCGGCTGCGCCGGCTACGAATATGTCGTCGATCTTGATCCGCAGCAGAGAAACGACGACATCGTCGTCGAGGCGGACGGCATACGCGTGCTGATTGATCCGGCCTCGCGCCCGCGCCTTGAAGGCATGACGCTGGGCTTTCGTCAGGATCTCGCCGGGTCCGGCTTCACCTTCGAAAATCCCAACGCAAGCTCCACCTGCGGCTGTCAAAAATCCTTCAACTGAAGGGCTGTCCGGATGCGTGGAGCTGTTGTGCGGTTGTTCCTTCGTTGCAGGGAAGCGGGCGCTTCGGGCGCTCGGATGAGCGGATGACGAAAAACATGTTCCGAAAGAGTTCGCTTCCTCCCGTCGCTTCGCCGGCGCAGAGAACGCTCGACGTGGTGTTGAACGACACGACGCTGAGGGATGGCGAACAGGCGCCGGGCGTCGCTTTCACCCGCTCGGAAAAGCTCGAAATCGCGCGCGCCTTGGCGCGTGCCGGCGTGACCGAACTCGAAGCCGGGACGCCGGCGATGGGCGAGGTGGAAATCGGCATGATCCGAGCGATCGTCGACGCCGAATTGCCGCTGCGCGCGATCGCCTGGTGCCGGATGCGCGTCGAGGACGTCGATGCGGCGCTGGCGTCTGGCGTCTCGATGGTCAATTTGTCGGCGCCGGTTTCCGACACGCAAATCGGCGCGAAATTGCGTGGCGGACGCGCTCAGGCCATAGAGATGACCCGGCGCGTTGTCGCTTATGCGCGGGACAAGGGTCTGGATGTCGCTGTCGGCGGCGAGGATTCGTCGCGCGCCGAGCCGGAATTCCTGATGGAGATGATGGCGGTTGCGCAAGCCGCAGGCGCCCGCCGATTCAGGGTCGCCGACACGTTGAGCGTGCTCGAACCTTTCGCCGCTTTCGATCTGATCGCCAAACTGCGCGCGGCGAGCGAACTCGAAATCGAAATCCACTGTCATGACGATTTGGGTCTCGCCACCGCCAACACCCTTGCGGGCATAAAGGCAGGCGCGACCCATGCGTCGGTCACTGTGATCGGGCTCGGCGAGCGCGCCGGCAATGCGCCGCTCGAAGAAGTCGCCGTGGCGGCGCGTCAGCTGCACAAATATGAAACCGGCATCGTGCTGAGTGAATTGCGCAACGTCGCGGCGCTGGTCTCCGCCGCGGCGCGGCGGCCGATCCCGCTGAACAAATCGATCGTCGGCGATCACGTCTTCACACATGAATCGGGCATTCACGTCGACGGGCTGCTCAAGGATCGGCGCACCTATGAAGCCTTTGATCCGGGCATGCTCGGCCGCGAGCATACGATCGTGATCGGCAAGCATTCCGGCTCGGCGGCCGTCACCGCGATGCTGCGGCAATTGCACTTGGCGGCCAGCGGCGAGGAGCTGGGCGAGATCGTCTCCTGCGTGCGCGCCCATGCGCTCGATCACAAGGGGACGGTAAGCGGCGAGGCCTTGACCTCGATCTGGCGCAATGTCTGCGCAAGCGGCGGCGCAGGAGGCATGTGACGCGCCATGCTCGAACAGGTCGCCTCGATAAAGGATGGTGTGGCGGCGGCGGCGCCAAATGCGCCGACGCGCCTGCAACTCATCAAAGAAGATTGGGCCTGCGTCGCGACGCGCGATCCGGCCGCGCGCGGCCGCCTGGAGACGTTGCTGACCTATCCGGGGCTCCATGCCGTCATCTGGCACCGCATCGCCAATTGGCTGTGGGCCACCCAGCATCGTTTTGGCGCGCGATTGCTCTCGTGGTTCGCGAGGTTTTTGACCAATGTCGACATTCATCCGGGCGCGACGATTGGCCGACGCTTTTTCATCGACCATGGCGCGGGTGTCGTCATCGGCGAGACGGCGGTCGTCGGCGACGACGTGACGCTCTATCATGGGGTGACGCTCGGCGGCGTCTCCTGGTCGCCCGGCAAACGCCATCCGACGCTCGAAGACGGGGTGGTCGTCGGCGCCGGCGCAAAGATACTCGGACCCATCGTGATCGGCCGCAATGCGCGCGTCGGGGCAAATTCCGTCGTGATCGAAAGCGTGACGCATGACGCCACGGTGGTCGGCATTCCGGCGAAGATCGTGCATCGGGACATCGGCCGCTGCACCTTCGACGGCCGCATCAACCTCAATCACCATCTGATGCCCGATCCGGTCGGCGAGGCCTTCTCGGTCCTGCTCGATCGCGTCGAGTTTTTGGAGACGCGGGTGTCGCACCTGCAGAGGCGTCTGCGGGCGCGCGAATCGACCGCCAAGACGTCGACGGCGAAGACGCGCGACGGCGCCGCGCCAAACGCGCAGCCGGCCGAAATCCTATGAAGGAGACCAAAATGTCCGAACCCGCCATTCTGGGGCAACTGAAAAAGGCGTCCTGCGCCGAAGAGTTCTTCGCGCTGCTCGGCGTCGAATATGAGCCGAAAGTCGTCAACGTCGCGCGCCTCCATATCCTGCGGCGCATGGGGCAATATCTCTTCAGCGAGGACCTGTGCGAAATGGACGACGCGACGGTGACCCGGCGCTGCAAGGACTTTTTGGAGCGCGCCTACCAGGACTTCTTGGAGTCGACGCCGATCGACGAGCGCCTGTTCAAGGTCCATAAGGACGCCGTCAAGCCGGCGCCGCCGCCGTCATTGGTGCAGCTCAACGTTCTGAAATGAACCCACGGCGCAGATCAAAGGGATAACTCGAATGCATATCGTCGTCTGCATGAAGCAAGTGCCCGACTCGGCGCAGATCCGCGTCCACCCGGTGACCAACACGATCATGCGCCAGGGCGTTCCGACGATCATCAATCCATACGATCTCTTTGCGATCGAAGAGGCGCTGCGGATACGCCAGCAATTCGGCGGCGAGGTTACGATCCTCACCATGGGACCGCCCTCGGCGGAAGACAGCCTGCGCAAGGCGCTGAGCTTCGGCGCCGACCGCGCCGTGCTGCTGACGGACCGCTTCTTTGCCGGCGCGGACACGTTGGCGACGACATATGCGCTGGCGACCGCGATCCGCAAGATCGGCAAGGAATTCGGTCCGCCCGATATCGTATTCACCGGCAAGCAGACCATCGACGGCGATACGGCGCAGGTCGGGCCGGGCGTCGCCAAGCGCCTCGGGCTGATCCAGCTCACTTATGTCTCGCACATCGACAAAGTCGATCTCGATGCGGGCACGATCGACGTCGAGCGGCGCAGCGAGGGCGGCGTGCAGAAGCTGCGGAGCAAGATGCCCTGCCTGATCTCCATCCTCGAAGGCGTCAACGAGATACGAATCGGCTCGCTGACCGACGCGTTGAAGGCCGCGCGCGCGACGATCATCAAATGGAGCGCGCAGGACGCCGGCGTTGAGGACATCGCCAAATGCGGACTGCGCGGCTCGCCTACGATCGTCAAGCGCGTCTTCGCGCCGAAACCGCGCGCCGAAAAGGCTGAATTCATTGAACTCGGCGACAAGCCGGGAGACGCGTTCGTCGAAGAATTGTTCAAGCGCCGGCCAAAACTCGAAGCCGAGCTCGAGCAGTTGACGCGCGGCTATTGATCTCGAAACAGGAGCGCAACACATGAGCGACACGGCAAAGGCTCCTGCTCCGGCGGGGCGCGCGGCGGCCAAGAAGGAGCTGCCCGAACATCTCAAAGCCTATAAGCACGTCTGGATCTTCATCGAGCAGGAGCGCGGACAAGTGCATCCCGTCTCCTGGGAGCTGATGGGCGCAGGGCGGATTCTCGCCGATAAGCTCGGGGTCGACCTCGCTGCGGTTGTCGTCGGCGCGCGCGGTGAGGCGACGCAGGCGGTCGTGCGGGAAAGCTTCAACTATGGAGCCGACCTCGCCTATCTCGTCGCTGACGACATCCTCGCGAATTACCGCAATGAAAGCTACACCAAAGCTTTGACGGATCTCGTCAACGCCTATCAGCCGGAAATACTGCTGCTTGGCGCGACCAATCTGGGCCGCGATCTCGCCGGCTCCGTTGCGACGACGCTTCTGACCGGCCTCACCGCCGATTGTACGGAACTCGACGTGGATGCGGAAGGCTCGCTCGCCGCGACGCGTCCGACTTTCGGCGGCTCCCTGCTGTGCACGATTTTCACGCTGAACTATCGCCCGCAAATGGCGACGGTGCGTCCGCGCGTGATGCCGATGCCGGATCGCGTCGAACGGCCGCTTGGCCGCGTCGTCGAACATCCGCTCGGCATGGTGGAAGACGACATTGTCACGAAAGTGTTGTCGTTTCTCCCAGACCGCGACTCGACAAAGTCCAATCTGGCTTTCGCCGACGTCGTCGTCGCTGGCGGGCTCGGGCTCGGTTCTCCGGAAAACTTCCAACTCATCCGCCAGCTGGCGGCGGCGATCGGCGCCGAATTCGGCTGTTCGCGGCCGCTGGTGCAGAAGGGCTGGGTCAGCTCGGACCGGCAGATCGGCCAAACCGGCAAGACGATCCGGCCCAAGCTTTACATCGCCGCAGGCATTTCTGGCGCGATCCAGCATCGGGTCGGGGTCGAGGGCGCGGACTACATCGTCGCAATCAACACCGACAAAAATGCGCCGATCTTCGATTTCGCTCATGTCGGGATCGTCACCGACGCGGTACGGCTCTTGCCTGCCCTTACGGAAGCATTCTCGAAGCGCTTGTCTCCGCATCAGCGCGACCGTCTAGCGAGCTAGAGGAGAGACCAATGATCGAAGAAAGATTCGACGCGATCGTGGTGGGCGCCGGCATGGCCGGCAACGCCGCCGCTCTCACCCTGGCGAAGCGGGGACTCAAGGTTCTGCAATTGGAGCGCGGGGAATATTCCGGCTCCAAGAACGTGCAGGGCGCGATCCTCTATTCCGACATGCTCGAGAAGCTTGTGCCCGACTTCCGCGAAGACGCGCCGCTGGAGCGCCATCTCATCGAGCAGCGCTTCTGGATGATGGACGAAAGCTCCCACACGGGGCTCCATTACCGCTCCGACGAATTCAATGAAGAGCGTCCCAATCGTTACACGATCATCCGCGCGCAATTCGACAAGTGGTTCTCCAAAAAGGTTCGGGAGGCCGGCGCGGTCGTGCTGTGTGAAACCACCGTCGTGGAGCTGTTGCAGGACGCGTACGGCAAAGTCATCGGCGTGCGCACCGACCGTAAGAGCGGCCAGGTTGGCGCCGATGTCGTCGTGCTGGCGGAGGGCGTCAGCGGGCTGCTCGGCACCAGAGCCGGACTGCGCAAGACGCCGGACAAGAACAATGTCGCGCTCGCCGTGAAGGAGATGCACTTTCTTCCGCAGGAAACGCTTGAGGCGCGCTTCAATCTGCGCGGCGACGAAGGCGCCGTCATCGAGGCGGTCGGCACCATTTCGGAAGGCATGACCGGAATGGGATTCATCTACACCAATAAGGAGTCGATCTCGCTCGGCATCGGCTGTCTTGTCGCGGATTTCGAGAAGACTGGGCAAACGCCCTACGGGCTACTCGAAAAGTTCAAGCAGCACCCGTCGGTGGCGGCGCTCATCGCGGGCTCGGAAGTCAAGGAATACGCCGCGCATCTCATTCCCGAGGGCGGTTTCAAGGCGATCCCGCAGCTCTATGGCGACGGCTGGGTCGTTGTTGGCGACGCCGCGCAATTGAACAACGCGGTGCATCGCGAAGGCTCCAATCTCGCGATGACCTCAGGGCGGCTCGCCGCGGAAGCCATCTTCCAGATCAAATCGCGCCGCGATCCGATGACCAAGGAGAATCTGGCGCTCTACAAGAAGATGCTCGACGAGTCCTTCGTCATGAAGGATTTGAAGAAATATCGCGACATGCCGGACCTGCTGCACATTCAGGCGCAGAACTTCTTCCTGACCTATCCGCAACTCGTGTCGAAGGCGATGACGAATTTCCTGCGCGTCGACGGCACGCCGAAACTGGAAAAAGAGAAGACCACGTTCCGCTCCTTCCTCGCGGCGCGTTCGCTGACCGGACTGGTCGGCGACGCCGTTCGGTTGGCGCGCGCATGGCGGTAGTTGGGCACGACGCCTTTGGAGCGTTTTCAAGCGAAGCGAAAACCGGTTCGCGTGAAGACTGTGGCAATCACGAGCGCTCGCGCTTCGATCGGAAGCGGGAACGCTCCAGCAACGGGGAAGGACAATGAGCGCAGACGCAGCCACCCGGGTTGAGGACAAGCTTTACCTCAATCGCTATCTCGTTGACGCCGGCCGCGCCCACATCAAGGTGCGTCCGCACGCCAAGCCCTCGCCGCAACTGCTCAGCCTGCTGAACGTCTGCCCGGCGCACTGTTATGAAATGAACTCGGCCGGGCAGGTCGAGATCACGACGGACGGCTGCGTCGAATGCGGCACGTGCCGGATCATTGCCGAACCGAGCGGCGATATCGAATGGAACTATCCGCGCGGCGGCTATGGCGTGCTGTTCAAATTCGGCTGAGGTCGATCGATGCAGATCGCACGAGTGAGGCGGGCCGGGAATGAAATTCTACATGACGCCTGGGTCCTGCTCCACGGGCATACACATCCTACTCGAAGAAATTGGGCTGGTCTTCGAGGCCTATATCGTCAATCTCGTCAAGGGTGATCACCTCAAGCCGGAATATTTGGCGATCAACCCGAATGGGACGATTCCGACTCTGTTGCGCGACGACGGCCTGGCGCTGACGGATTTTCATTCGATCGCCGTATGGCTCGCGGAGACCTATCCGCGCCGCAAGCTTCTGCCGGAAAGCGCGGATGCGCGCGAGGCGGCGTTAGCCGCCATGCATTTTTGCGTGCAGCACATTCACGGCGAAGGCTTTCGACGCGTGTTTACGCCGGAGCGCTACGTCGGGCGACAGGCCGACGTCGAAGCCGACGTCGCGGCGATCAAGGCCGAGGGACGCGAGATCGTCGCGTCGGCGCTGGTCGCGGTCGATGCCGAGCTCGCGGGCAAGGACTATGTCGCCGGCGGCTTTTCGCTCGCTGACGCGGCGCTGTTCTATGTGGAATTTTGGGCCGACAAGACCGGCATGACGCTGCCGCGCAATTGCCTGGCGCATTACGAGCGCATGAAAACGCGCCCGGCCGTTCGGCAGGTGCTCGCCGAAGAAGGCTATCGCAGCTGATGCGGCGCGCTCACTTCATGAGATAGGCCGCGTCACGGTCGGCGACGCCTTCACGAATGCGGCAGTGAGGCCAGCCTGCCGCATTTCACCGCGGCCGCGTCGAAGCGCCCGGCGGAAACAATCCGACGATGACTCTCTTCGGTTCTTATGTTCCTGCGCAGCGCTCAATGGCGCTTGTCATGCGCATTGTCCGGATCGTTGCGCATCCAATCGGCGAGCTTGGCGAGATTTTCGCGCAGGCCTTCGCGTATGCCGGCGTCTTCGATCGTCGCGTCGAGCGCGCCGTTCATGCACAGCATCCAGGCGTCGCGCTCGGCCGGACCGATGCGCAAATGCCCGTGCCGCATGCGCAGGCGCGGATGTCCCTTCTTGGCGGAATAGTCCTTGGGGCCGCCGAGCCATTCGGCCAGATAGACTTTCAAAATGGCGCGGGTCGGTCCCAAATCGTCCGCGTGAATGGCGCGTATGCCGCGCGCTTCAGGCAATTCGTCCATGTTGCGGTAGAATGTTTCGACAAGCCGGTCGACGGCGTCGAAGCCGCCGATGCGGTCGTAAATCGATGTGGGATTGTCGAGCATGGCGTCGTCGCGGCCCCCAAGCCTCAATGGTAGGTCTCGGTAATGGTCCGCGCCCAACAGCGTCGGCGGGTCTTGGCGATCACGCGATAGGCGGCGTCCGCTATGGCGCGCCCATGTTCGTCGCTGCCCGTCCAGTTCGATGCGCGCCCGCGCGGATCGACCTCGACCAGTTTCACATTTTGCGGCACGACGACTCCGTCGCGCGCAATGCCGCGCAGGAAGCCGTCCATGGGCGAAAGGACGCGGTGACCGTCGAGGAGACCGATGAGGTAGTCCTTGAAGATTCGCGCGCCAATGTCGAGCGGCGTGCGCCAAACGCCGTCTCGGGCGGAATAGACGAAGCGGCCGCGGCCGACGCCGCCGAGGTAGCGCGGAATGTGATCGTTGGGCCGAGTTTCGCCGGTTTCGACGAGTTCGCCGGCATGATCGGGATGCGTCTCTATCGCGACGTCGCAATTCAGGCCGGCAGCGAACTGCGGGCCGAGGCCAATGGAGAGATTCGCGATGTTGCGCAGATTGGTCGTCATGCTGCGCTTTTGCATTCGCGCGTCGATCAACACGTCGGGCGTGCGAAGCGCGATAAGATCGGTCAGTTGTAGCGAGGTTACCGCGACGACGCCCGTGACCGTCAACGCCTGTACGATTTCCAGCACCGTCTCGCCGCGGCGGCCCTGGATGCCGTCGACCTCGGCCCGATCGCTGAAGAGAGCGTCGTGGAACGCCATGCCGCGCCGAATGACGGGCGGGTAGGGGTCGTGACTGAGCACGACGCGGCAGCCCTCCAGCGTCAGACGCGCAGCAACCGCCGAAGCAATCTCATTCGTGCCCAGAACGATGACGAAGGGCGCGCTTCGATTGGACAGAAATTCGCGGAATCGCACGTGTGTCATCGCCCCTCCGGGGACGATCGAAAGCAAAAAGCAAGCCAGCGATTGGAGCGGCGCGGGTCCCGGCGCGTCGCCGGAATGCTCTACAAATCAACATAAACGAATTTCCCCGCCTTCAATTCTGGATAATTTTCGCGCAGCGCTTTCGCGATTTTTCCGACAAGCGTCTTGTCGGCGGCGGCCGAGGCGCCGACGAAATCCGTTCCCTGCATCCAGGTTTCGAAGAAACAATGCAGCGTCTCGTCGTAATCGGCGCCGGTGGGATTGGCGGTCTTGTCGCAAAGATTGGCGATCCCTGCGGCGCTGACCTCGAGACGCCAGTCGCGGTCGTCTTCGACGGAAGCCATAAGCATGGCGAGCTCTTCGTTCGTCCAATCGGTTTTCAGATCCACCGCCATTCTCGCCTGCCTTCCCTTGCGCGATTGCCGTCACGCAATATACGGACCAGCGTTTCTCAAGGTTCTGCGAAGATCGGCGCGACGCCTTCCGCGTCGATATAAATGACGCCGTCTTCGATCCGCACCGGATATTCGGCGAGCGGCGTCGCATGCGGATGGGTGGGTTGGCCGCTGTTCATGTCCCAGGACCACAAATGCTGCGGACAGGTGAGCGTCGCTCCGTCGAAATCGGCGTCCGCCAGGGGAATGTTGGCGTGCGGACAGACTCCCTGAAACGCCTTTACCACGCCGTTCTCCGGCCAAGCGAGAACGATCAGTTGCGCGTCGGCGATGACAACGCGCATCCCGCCCTCGATGAGGGTGTCTTCCTTGCAGACGCGAACAAACATGAGGACGCTCCGTAAGGCTGGCTGCGAATTTGCATCGACCGCGAGCAAGATTCGAGCCGTTACCGACGGGAGCCGTCGCCGTGCACAACAAGCGCCTGGAGGCGTTTCGCAACGACCCGGGCGGAGACTGGACGCCCGCCGATTTCGAAATCACCGCCTCGCAATATGCCATCAAGTTCCGCAAAGTTACCGGAACGCATGTCGTGTTCACGCATCCTTCCGTGCCGAATTGCGTCGCCATTCCCATGAAGGCGAAGGTGAGAAGCGTTCACGTAAAGGCTTTCGTCGCTATGGTGGACCTCATGGACGAGTTGGACAAATGAGCGACGCGCCCGCCTATCGAACCGAGCTGGGGCGCGCGCCGCCCGAGGAGGGCGGCTATTACATCCTGTCTTATCCGGAGATTCCCGGCTGCTTTGGCGTCGGCGACACGGAGGCGGAGGCGGTAGAGGACGGGCGTCGCGCGCTGATCGCCGCGCTCGACGCGCTGAAGGCCGTCGACCGGCCGCCGCCCGAGGCGCGGCGGGGGGAGCGCGCGTGAGGACGGAAAATTACGGATCCGCCGCGGCGGCGTTGCGGGAGTCAGCCGGCTGTGTCAACGCCGTGCCGGCGCTATCCATCCCCATGGGATTCCGGCTGTTGACGCTGCGTTGCTTTCACAACGATCCTGATCCGCCGGCCTTCGCCTGGCTCAACCAGCAAATCTTTCGCGCTCCCGACCGCATGGGTCGGCACGGGATGTTTTTTGGCGCCGCTTTTCGTCCCGAAATCATGGATTGGCTGATTGCGCGCGTCGGCCGGCCGTCGTCGCGCGAGAGCGGCAAGCCGCAGCGCAATCCCGACTGGCCGCACATCATGTGGCGTAGCGCGGAGCGGACGTGGCCGGACGATACGCGCACCACTGAATGGGCGATCGAGGTCGTCTTTGCCAGCGAGGATTTGGCGAGGAGCTTTCGCGAGCGCTGGCGTGAGCGCCTGTCCGGCGGATTCGACGGCTGAAACGGGCTTGGAGCGCGCTGCGAAAAAGAGGAAACCGGTTTTTCGCGTAGAGCGCCAGCAATTCTAAAAGTAGCGAATTTTCAGGATTCCCAAATCACTGGAAAAATGATTCACGGTCGGGATGCAGCTTTTGCCGTTCCTGCTTTCCGGC
>JACOWC010000093.1 GCA_016177005.1 Methylocystis sp. | reverse complement strand
CGCCGCTCTGGAAGCCGCGATCGAGCAAGGCCGCCGTCTTCGCCGTGCGCAGAATAGGATTGGGCGCGCCGAGAACCACGGCGATCAAACGCCGGCCGCCGCGGGTGGCGGAGGCGACAAGATTGAATCCGGCCGAGCAGGTGAAACCGGTCTTCATCCCGTCGGCGCCGGGATAGCGGCCGAGAAGATGGTTGTGGGTGGGGATGATCTGCTTGCCGAGCTGCATCGCGCCGATGTTGAAGAGATTGGCGTGCTCGGGAAACTGCAGGTAGAGCGCGCGGCCGAGAATGGCGAGATCGCGCGCCGACGTGATCTGCCGTTCGTCGGGGAGGCCGTTGGGATTGTACCAAACCGACTGCGTCATGCCGAGCGAAGCGGAAGCGCGGTTCATCTCGTCGGCGAAGGCTTCGACCGAGCCGGACACCCCTTCGGCGATGGCGACGGCGATGTCGTTCGCGGATTTCACCATCAGCATGACGAGCGCATTGTGCAGGGTGACTTCCGAGCCGGGTCTGAAGCCCATCTTGGACGGCGCCTCGCGACAGGCGCGCGGCGACATCATCACCGGCGTGTCGAGCGAGATGCGGCCCTGGCGCACCGCGTCGAGCGCGACATAAGTCGTCATCAGCTTGGTCACGGAGGCGGGATACCAGGAGGCGGTCGCCTGATCATGCGAGAGCACGGCCCCCGACGCGACATCGATGACGATCGAGGGCGTCGCCCGGGCGGGCGTCGCGGCGCCAAAAGAAATCAACAGTGTGGCGGCCGCCGCAATCAACTTGGACTTCGAGAAGATCATTCGCATAGCCCCGTTGCCCTCGCTCAAAGGCGCAGGATGAAAGGCCGACTATATAATAGCGCCCAGGGCGCACAGCCAAGATGGGCCGAGATTTGGGCGATTCGGGGGCGGCGTTTGCAAAGCGTTAACCCTAACTCTTAAAGCAGGCCCGGCCGGGCCCTTCACGGCTTTCGACGGGCAAGTTCCGGCTCGACAAGTTGATATCGGATCAGGAACTTCAGCGCGCGACTCCATGACTGATCCGTTTCTCCGCGCAGATCGGTTTGCGACACATGCGCCAGCTCCCCCGTGCGCGCGTCGCGGATGCGCATTTCGAGAGATTGCTCCATCACGCTGACTTTTCGAAAGAAGCAGACGAAGGACAAGTCTGCGCCGAGGGCGCGGGCGATGTCGGCGTCGCAGCCATTGCATTTGCGCAGCCAGTGGTCCTTGACCCTCTGGTCGGTCGAAGCGCTTCCGTCGACGATGTCAAACAGCCCCGATTGCGCCAGGAGTTCCCGCACGAGCGCGGTCATTCTTTGAAGGCGCGCCGTTTCCTCGGGACTTTCGCCGGCGATCGGTCCTCCGGCGGAAAAATCGTCGAGTTCGATGTCGAAGACGGCGAGTTTCAAGCGCGCAGGAGCTTGCGCCTGAGCCTGCGCGCCGCTGATCGTGACTGCGATCAGCGCCATCAAAGGAAAGAGTGTCAGCGTCTTTTTGCCCATCGCGAAGCTCCGCTCGTCATCCATGGAAGACGGTAGGTCTTCACGGCGCAGCAGGCTTCGGCCTGTCGCCTGCGCCGGACTGGGCAAATTTCCTTTTCTGCGCCGATCAGGTCGCGGGAGCGTCCCCGACAAGGCCTGCGCCGATCGCAAGCCAGACAAGATGGGCGTCGGTGCGCGCGCCGATTTTGGATTTGATCTGATAGTGGTAGTTTTGCACTGTTTTCGGGCTGAGATTGAGGAGGGCGGCGATGTCCTCGGTCGTTCGGCCCGACGCGACAAGCCGCAGGATCTCCGTCTCTCTCGGGCCGAGCTCGTCGACAAGCGCGCGACCTTCGCCCAACCGCTCCGCGGCGATTTCGCGCGCGACGTCGTCGCTGAGCGCCCGGCCGCCCTTGGCGACGATCGCGACGGCGCGAAGAAGCTCGGCGGCGTCGCTGCTTTTTGTGACATAGCCTGAGGCCCCGGCTTCGAAGGCTTTGAGCGCGAAAGCCGCGCCGCCGTGCATGGTGAAGATCAGTATTCGCGCGTTCTTGTCCCATTGCCGAATATGACGCACGGCTTCGACGCCGCTCACGCCCGGCAGAGAAAGATCCATGATGACGACGTCGGGCGAAACCCCGCGATAGGCCTGATAGGCGTCCGCGGCGTTATCGGCTTCGGCGACGATTCTGTAGCCCGGCTGCCGTTCGAGCAGCCGCCGATATCCCTCTCGAACGATCGGATGGTCGTCGACGAGAAGAATCGTGATCATGCGAGCGCGAAACCTTTCATCGGCGCCGGCTCGACGGGGATCAGCGGAAGGCGCGCAACGACGCGCACCCCTCGCGCCGCGTCGCTGATCGAGAGGCTGCCGCCGAATGCCGCGATGCGCTCCCGAATCCCGAGAATGCCGTGGCCGGATGCGGCGGCGAGGCGCGTTGCGTCGCCGCCGCCGTCATCCTCGACCGTCAGCGCGACGAGTTCATCCTCTAAAGCGGCGCGCTCGATGCGCAGATAGACATTGGCGGCGTCGCCATGCCGCATCGCATTGGTCAGACATTCCTGCGCGATGCGATAGAGACTTGTCGAAATCGCTTGAGGCAGGTCGGCGAGGTCGCCGAGCAGTCTGAGATGTACGACGGCCTTTCGCTCCGCCTTCGCGTTCCAGCTCGCGGCGAGCTGAACCAGACAGGCTTCGAGTCCGAGTTCCTCAAGGTCCTGCGACCGCAGGCGGGCGAGCGCGTCGCGAAGCGTCGTCATCATGCGCTTGGCGACTCGGGCGATCGAACGCGCTTCGTCGGCGACGCCTGCGTCGATCTTGGCCGCCGCCGTCTCGATGGAGCCGGCGAAGGCGAGCGTCGCCGTCAGGCATTGGCCGAATTCGTCGTGAAGGTCGCGGGCCAGCGCACGGCGCTCAGCCTCCTGAACCTCGAACAGTCGTTTCGTGAGCGCGGCGCGCTCCGCCGTCGTTTGCGCCAGCCGTTCGGCGAGGTCGTTGACGGCGCGCGCAATCAATCTGAACTCGCCGTTCGTCAGCAAGTTGAGCCGGCAGCCATACTGTCCCTGCTCGAGCAGGCGCAATCCTTCGACAATGGCGCGGGTCGGCGCCAGAGCATGGACGATCGCGACTGCGGCGAGCGCGCACATGCAAATGGCCATTGAGGCCGCGACGCTCACGATGACCGAGATTTGCCGCCAGGCCTGCCGGATGGCCGCGTCCGGGTCCGCCCTGACGACAATCGCGCCGGTTTCAGGTTGGCGCACCGTTAAAGGGCGAACGATCGACGAATGCGCGCCGAATATGCGGTCATAGCCGGTCGAAAACCATGCCGGCGCCGCCGCGCCGACGCCCTCCAGCTGACTGCAGAGCGTGCGCGGCTCCTCGCCCGCCGGCGCATAGCTGACGCAAACGCCGGGCGATATAAGCTTTAAGGTGGAAAGCGACTCCCACTCCGGACGGGGCAGAATATTGTCGCGCCGCATGCTGCCGCGCCACAAAATGGCGTGCCAGTAGAGATTTTCGAGTTGATGCGCTACGCGCTCGGCGGATGTCGCCGCTTCCGTTTCGATCGCGCGATGGGCGTCGACCATCACCCAGCCCGCCGTCAGCGTCAGACAAAGAAGGGTGATGGCGACAAGCTGCGCGACAAGTCTAACGATCAACCGCATTGGCGCATTCCCCAGCGCGAAGACTCTCCGCTCAGTAGAGCAGGAAATGGCAGGCGCTCCAATGCGCGCCGCACATTTCGGTGACATGTCGGGCAAATTGCCCAAGCGGCTCCAGCCGATTTGAATTCTTTGAAATTTTCGGCGCGGCCAGAGCGGATATGCTAATGTAAAGCGTGGACGAAAACGCCAGCGACGCTTCGGACCGGCCTGCGGGGCCCTTCGCGTCTTCGCGTCTTCGCGTCTTCGCGCGCCTATGGACTCCGGCTCGTGATCGAAAAGCTTGAATTCCTGATCGCCGTCGCCAAAGAGAAGAGCTTTTCGCGCGCCGCGGAGATTTGCGGCGTCACTCAGCCCACGCTGTCGGCCGGCGTCAAGCAGCTCGAAGAGTCGCTCGGCGTGTTGCTCGTCAACCGTTCGTCGCGCTTTCACGGCCTCACGGCCGAAGGCGAGCGCGTGCTCGAATGGGCGAAGCGCATCGTCGGCGACGCGCGGGCCATGCGCCAGGAAGTGCGAACGCTCAAGGAAGGCCTTGCCGGTCAGTTGAAGATTGCGGTCATACCGACGGCGCTCGGCATCGTCTCGGCGCTGACCACGCCCTATCGCGAGAAGCACCCCGGCGTTCGCTTTTCGGTGATTTCCGCCTCGTCGAGCGAAGTGCTGACGATGCTCGACAATCTTGAGATCGACGCGGGCATTACCTATCTCGACAATGAACCGCTCGGCCGCGTGCGCACGGTGCCGCTCTGCAAGGAGCGCTACCGGCTCTTGACCTTCGCCGACAAGCCGCTCGGCGACCGCGAACGCGTGACATGGGCCGAGGTCGGCCGCATCGACCTCTGCCTGCTTACGCCGGACATGCAGAACCGTCGCATCGTCGAGCAGCTCATTCGCAAGGGCGGCGTGGAGCCCGTGCCAGCCCTGGAGTCGAACAGCGTCATTCTGCTCTACGATCATGTGAAATCCGGGCGCTGGGCGACGGTTTTGCCTGAGAAGCTCGCCAAGACGCTCAATGTCGCGGCGCCCTTGCGGTCGATCCCCATCGTCGAGCCGGATGCGGTACACGAAATCGGCCTTGTCGCCCCCCAGCGCGAACCAGTGATCCCACTGGTCGCGGCGTTGGTCTCCGAGGCGAAGAAGCTCGCGGAAAGCCAAACGCTTGGAGATTGATAGGCTTGTCCTATCGCGTAACGAAGGGTCGCTATTGATCGCGCCTCGGATTTCCGGCACTGTCCTCGGAACTAATCCAAAAAGGGCGGCCGCATGTAGCGTAACGCCCTGGACTGAAAGGGAAGAAATGGCTGGCGCTGCTCAGTATAGCGACGAGCGCGCGCGGGAGATCATCGCCGCCCACATGGGTCTTGAGGGACCCGCGATGCCAATTCTGCACGCGCTCCAAGAAGAATTCGGCTATGTGCCGGACGCCGCCGTCAAGCAAATGGCCGAGGCGCTCAATATATCTCGCGCCGAAATGCATGGCGTCGTCACCTTCTACCACGACTTCCATCGCGCCCCGCACGGCCGCCACACGCTGAAAATCTGTCGCGCCGAATCCTGCCAGTCGATGGGCGCGGAGCGGCAGGCCCGCAATTTCCTCGACAAGTTGAAGCTCGATTGGGGCGGGACGACCCCGGACGGCGCCCTGAGCGTCGAAGCGGTCTATTGTCTGGGCCTGTGCGCGCATAGTCCTTCGGCGCTTTATGACGGCGAGCCGATCGGCCGCGTCGACGCTGGAAAGCTCGACGAAATCGCCGAGGAGGCCCGGGACTGATGGCAAAGATTTACATTCCGCTGGACATGGCCGCGGTCGCGATGGGCGCCGACAGACTGGCCGCCGCCGTCGCGAAAGAAGCCGCCGCCCGCGGCGACAATGTCGAGATCGTCAGAAACGGCTCGCGTGGAATGCTCTGGCTCGAACCCCTGATCGAGGTGGAGACTCCCGCGGGCCGCGTCGGTTATGGGCCGGCCAAGGTCAATGACGTCGCCTCGCTGTTCGACGCCGGGTTCCTCTCCGGCGGCGCGCATGCGCTCTCGATCGGCAAGGTCGACGATCATCCCTGGATGAAGCGGCAGAACCGAATCACCTTCGCGCGCTGCGGCGTCATCGACCCGCTGTCGATGGATGACTATGAGGCGCATGGCGGCGGCGCCGGCCTCGCGCGGGCCTTTCAGATCGGTCCGGCGGCGACGATCGAGGAAGTCACGAAATCCGGCCTGCGCGGCCGCGGCGGCGCCGGGTTCCCCACCGGAATCAAATGGAAGACGGTCGCCGACGCGCCCGCCGACCGTCGCTATGTCGTCGTCAACGCCGACGAGGGCGACAGCGGCACCTTCGCCGACCGCATGATCATGGAAGGCGATCCGCTGGCGCTGATCGAAGGCATGATCATCTGCGGCTACGCCATCAACGGGTCGAAGGGCTTCGTCTATCTGCGGTCGGAATATCCGCAGGCGGCGGTCGTCTTCGGCAAGGCGATCGAGGTCGCGCGCAACGCCGGCTGGCTCGGCGACAATGTCCGCGGTTCGGGATTCGCCTTCGACATCGAGCTGCGCATCGGCGCAGGGGCCTATGTCTGCGGCGAGGAAACCTCGCTTCTCGAGAGTCTCGAAGGCAAGCGCGGCATCGTCCGCGCCAAGCCGCCGCTGCCGGCGCATGTCGGCCTTTTCGGCAAGCCGACAGTGGTCAACAATGTGCTGTCCATGGCGACGGCGCCGATGATCCTCGAGAAGGGATCGCAGCATTACGCCGAACTCGGCGTCGGCCGCTCGCGCGGCACCATGCCGCTGCAGATCGCCGGCAACGTCAAATATGGCGGACTCTGCGAAGTGCCCTTCGGCCTCACGCTCGGCGAGATCGTCAACGACATCGGCGGCGGCACGCTTTCCGGACGTCCGGTGCGCGCCGTCCAGGTGGGCGGGCCGCTCGGCGCCTATCTGCCGCCGTGGCTCTTTGACACGGTATTCGACTATGAGGCCTTCGCCGCCAAGGACAGCCTCATCGGCCATGGCGGTCTCGTCGTGTTCGACGACACCGTCGACATGTCCTGGATGGCGCGCTTCGGCATGGAGTTCTGCGCCATCGAAAGCTGCGGCAAGTGCACGCCATGCAGGCTGGGATCGACGCGTGGCGTCGAGACGATCGATAAAATCCGCAGCGGCCAGGACGTCGACGCGAATATCGAGCTTCTCAAGGATCTCTGCCATACGATGAAGTTTGGCTCGCTCTGTGCGTTGGGCGGTTTTGCGCCCTATCCGGTAGAGAGCGCGCTTCGCCATTTTCCCGAGGACTTCCGCAAGCCGGCCCTTGAAGCCGCTGAGTGAGGTAGCCGCCATGACGCTGATAAAGGAAACCGATTACGGCACGCCCGAGTCAAAATCGGAAAAGCTGGTGACGCTGACCATTGACGGGAAGAGCGTCACCGTGCCCGAGGGCACGTCGATCATGCGCGCGGCGATGGAGATCGGCACCGAAATCCCCAAGCTCTGCGCCGCCGACAGCATCAAGTCCTTCGGCTCCTGCCGATTGTGCGTGATCGAGGTCGAAGGCCGCAACGGCACGCCGGCATCGTGCACCACGCCGGTTGCGCCCGGCATCTCGGTCAAGACGCAGACGCCGCGCCTCGCCGCCATTCGTCGCGGCGTGATGGAGCTTTATATTTCCGATCATCCGCTCGACTGCCTGACCTGCGCCGCCAACGGCGACTGCGAGCTGCAGGACATGGCGGGGGCGGTGGGCCTGCGCGACGTGCGCTACGGCTATGACGGCGCCAATCATGTTTTCGCCCGCAACAATGGCGAAGTGAATTTCGACTGGAAGCCGAAGGACGAGTCCAACCCCTATTTCAGCTACGATCCGTCGAAGTGCATCGTCTGCAACCGTTGCGTGCGCGCCTGCGAGGAAGTGCAGGGCACCTTTGCGCTGACGATTTCCGGCCGCGGCTTCGACTCGCGCGTCTCGCCCGGCATGGACGAAGCCTTCATGGAATCGGAATGCGTGTCCTGCGGCGCCTGCGTCCAGGCCTGTCCGACCGCCACGCTGATCGAGAAGTCGGTCATCGCCATCGGCCAGCCGGAGCATTCCTCGGTCACCACCTGCGCCTATTGCGGCGTCGGCTGCACCTTCAAGGCGGAAATGCGCGGCGAGGAAGTCGTGCGCATGGTCCCCTGGAAGGACGGCAAGGCCAACCACGGCCATAGCTGCATCAAGGGCCGCTTCGCCTATGGCTACGCCCAACACGGCGATCGCATCCTCAATCCGATGATCCGCGAATCGATTGATCAGCCCTGGCGCGTGGTCTCGTGGGACGAAGCGATCGGCTTTGCCGCCGATCGGCTGAAAGCCGCTCAGGAGAAATACGGCAAGAACTCTGTCGGCGTGATCACCTCGTCGCGCTGCACGAATGAGGAAAGCTTCCTCGTTCAGAAGCTCGCGCGCCAAGGCTTCCGCAACAACAACACCGACACCTGCGCGCGCGTCTGCCATTCCCCGACGGGCTATGGCCTGGCGCAAGCCTTCGGCACCTCCGCCGGCACGCAGGATTTCGACTCGGTCGACGACGCCGACGTCATTCTGGTCATGGGCGCCAATCCGACCGACGCCCATCCGGTGTTCGGCTCGCGGATGAAGAAGCGCCTGCGCGAAGGCGCCAAGCTCATCGTCATCGATCCGCGCCGCATCGATCTCGTGCGCTCGCCGCATATCGAGGCGGACTATCACCTTCCGCTCAGGCCGGGCGCCAATGTCGCGATGGTCACGGCGCTGGCGCATGTCATCGTGACGGAAAATCTCGTCAATCTCGACTTCGTGAAGTCGCGCTGCGATTGGGACGAATATCAGGAGTGGGCGGAATTCGTGTCGCTGCCGAAGAACAGTCCCGAGGCGATGCAGGAGACGCTCGGCGTTCCGGCGGCTGACGTGCGCGCGGCGGCGCGGCTCTACGCTACGGGCGGCAATGCGGCGATCTATTACGGCCTCGGCGTCACCGAACATGCGCAAGGCTCCACCACCGTCATGGGCATCGCCAATCTCGCTATGGCGACGGGCAATCTCGGCCGCCGCGGCGTGGGCGTGAATCCGCTGCGCGGTCAGAACAATGTGCAGGGCTCCTGCGACATGGGCTCGTTCCCGCACGAGCTGCCGGGCTATCGCCACATCTCCAACGACGCGGCGCGCCAGGCGTTCGAGAAGGATTGGGGCGTCGCGCTCGATCCCGAGCCGGGCTTGCGCATCCCGAACATGTTCGACGCGGCGATCGAAGGCGCGTTCAAGGGACTTTATGTCCAGGGCGAAGACATTCTGCAGTCCGACCCCGACACGCGCCATGTGTCGCGCGCGCTTGCGAATATGGACATCGTCATCGTGCAGGATCTCTTCCTGGTCGAGACGGCGAACTATGCGCATGTCTTCCTGCCGGGCGCGACCTTCCTCGAGAAGGACGGCACTTTCACCAACGCCGAACGCCGCATTCAGCGCGTCACCAAGGTGATGTCGCCGAAGAACGGCTACGCCGATTGGGAAGTGACCCAGCTTCTCGCCAATAAGCTCGGGCTCAATTGGAATTACACAGACGCCAGCCAGATCATGGACGAGATCGCGCGGCTCACGCCGTCCTTCGCCGGCGTTTCGTTCAAGCGCCTTGAAGAAGTCGGTTCGCTGCAATGGCCGGTCAACGCCGACTCGCCTGACGGCATGCCGATCATGCACATCAACGGCTTCGCGCGCGGCAAGGGCAAATTCGTCGTCACCGAATATGTCCCGACCGACGAGAAAGTCGGGCCGCGGTTCCCGCTGCTGCTCACGACCGGCCGCATCCTGTCGCAATATAATGTCGGCGCGCAGACGCGGCGCACCGAGAACAGCCAATGGCATCCCGAGGACATGCTCGAGATCCATCCGCATGACGCGGAGGATCGCGGCGTGCGCGACGGCGACTGGGTGAGGGTGGCGAGCCGCGCCGGCGAAACGACGCTGCGCGCCAAGATCACCGATCGCGTCGCGCCAGGCGTCGTCTATACGACGTTCCATCATCCGACCACTCAGGCCAATGTGGTTACGACCGACAATTCCGACTGGGCCACCAATTGTCCGGAATACAAGGTCACGGCGGTGCAGGTTTCGACCACGAACGGGCCGACCGACTGGCAGCATCAGTATCGCGAGCTGACGGCGCAGAGCCGTCGCATCGCGAGCACGATCGACGCGGCGGAATGACAGAAACGCCGTCGCCGACGCTTCGGGTGGAATGCCTGGCGCGCCGTCACGATGTGACGGCGCGTTCTTCTCGCGTAATCCCCGAAGAGACGCCGATCGCCTTCACCTATGGCGGCTCGACCCATGCGGTGATGATGGCGACGCCGGCGGACTTCGAAGACTTCGCCATCGGCTTCGCGCTGACCGAAGGGCTGATCGATTCGCCTGAGCAGGCGGGCGACGTCGAGATTGTCGTCTCCGACGCCGGCATCGAATTGCGCGCCTGGCTCAGGGGCGGGCGGCAGGAGGCCTATGCCGAGCGTCGCCGCTCGATGGTGGGACCGACAGGCTGTGGTCTCTGCGGCATCGAAAGTCTGGAGGCGGCGACGCGCCGCCTGCCGACGCTCGACAATGCGCTCTGCGTGCGCGCCGAGGCTTTGATCGAGGCGATGGAGCGTCTTCCCGCGGCACAGAAATTCAATCAGCAGACGCGCGCCATTCATGCCGCGGCTTTCTGGAATCCCGCGAGCGGCGCGCTGATCGTGCGCGAGGACGTCGGCCGCCACAACGCCCTCGACAAGCTCGCCGGCGCGCTGACGCGGCAGGCGATCGCCGCGACCCAGGGCGTGGTGCTGATGACCAGCCGCGTCTCGGTCGAGCTCGTGCAAAAGGCCGCGCGCCTGGGCGCGCCGATCATCGCCGCCGTCTCCGCGCCGACGGCGCTCGCCGTGCGCAACGCGCAGGCGTGCGGCATGACGCTTGTGGCGGTCATGCGCGGCCGGGATTTCGAAATCTTCACCCATCCAGGACGCATCCTCGAACAGGTTTCCGCACATGTCGCATGATTCGGTCGATAAGCTCGTCAAAATGGCTAACCAAATCGGCAAGTTCTTCGTCGCTCAGAAACATCCCGAAGGCGTTGCGAGCATGACGGATCACTTGAAGAAGTTCTGGAATCCGCGCATGCGCGAGGCCATCATCGCTCACGTCGATCACGGCGGCGCCGGTCTCGATCCGATCGCGATCGAGGCGGTGAAGCGCCTCGGACAGCGGGCGGGGGCCGCGGCTTCAGGATTGCGCCCCGGCGAGGGCGGCGCCGACGGCTGAACAGGCACTTCTTGCGCAGACTGAGCGATGACTGACCAAACCTGTCCCTGCCGCGCGATGGACGCGCAACAGCAGCTCTCCTATGCCGCCTGCTGCGCGCCTTACATCGAGCAAAGGCTGCCGGCGCCGACCGCCGAAGCGCTGATGCGCTCGCGTTACACCGCCTTCGTGATCGGCGATATCGATTATCTTGTCGAGTCCTTGGCGCCGGAGTCGCGTCACGATTTCGACCGAAAGGCGATCACGCATTGGGCGCGCAGCTCGCAATGGCTTGGACTCGAAATTCTCTCGACCGAGCAGGGACTGCCGGGCGATGAATCCGGATATGTCGAGTTCGCCGCCCATTTCACTAGCGAAGGCGAGCGCTATTCGCATCGGGAGCGGTCGCTGTTCCGCCACGATGCGCAGGATGGCCGCTGGTATTTCCTGGAAGAGGCCAATCGCAAGAACGCGCCGATCGTCAAGGGCAAGCAGGCGGGCCGCAACGATCCTTGTCCCTGCGGCTCGGGCAAGAAATTCAAGAAGTGCTGCGGCGCCACCGCGTAAATGCGGCGCTTGCGCCGGCAGTATTGGATCTCGCGGGTCCTGGCGGATGCGGAACGATGCGGCTCGAAAGAGCGTTATTCAGGCGGAGTCCTGCTCCAGCGGGATTTTGGCATGGCGCAGCGGTCATTCTGGAAAGGCTATCTCAAGCTCTCGCTCGTGACCT
>JACOWC010000126.1 GCA_016177005.1 Methylocystis sp. | reverse complement strand
GTGCTCGATATTCCGTTCAGCCAGCTCGGCGATTTCGTCTATCACTGCCATATTCTCGAACATGAGGACGGGGGCATGATGGCGAAGATTCGGGTCGTGCCGTCGCCATATTGACTTGAGATGATTGGTCGACTCAAGGCGACGGCTAGTAGCAGGTCGCATGGTCTACCCCCGAAAAGCGATCCTCCGCGATGTATGGCTTAAAAGCCATGCTTCACAGAGGATCGCTTAGCTGGAAGGCGAGGCGCGGCTGTTGCTCGAAACGGATGACAAGCGTCGCCCGACCGTTGATCTCGCCGCGCTCGCCGCGCGCTTTGGCCTCAGGCGCACGCCTGAGTCGCGGCTTTGAGCCTTGTCCGG
This sequence comes from Methylocystis sp., assembly GCA_016177005.1. Taxonomy (GTDB): domain Bacteria; phylum Pseudomonadota; class Alphaproteobacteria; order Rhizobiales; family Beijerinckiaceae; genus Methylocystis. The sequence goes on along the minus strand of JACOWC010000126.1, from coordinate 2,545 downwards.
AAACCGCTAGAACTGCGGCGATGCAAAGAATCGACGCAAACGCGGGCGACGCGGAAGGTCAGCCCTACATCCTTTCCGCGGCGCTCTTCCTCGTCTGCGCGCTGGCGCTTGCCTTTCCCTGGCTCTCCGGACGCGTGACTATCCCGTGGGACGCCAAGGCGCATTTCTATCCGCAATTCGTCTTTCTCGCCCACGCCTTGCACAGTGGCCAATCCCCGTTCTGGACGCCGAACGTCTTTGCGGGAATGCCGCAGATCGCCGATCCGCAATCGCTGATCTTTTCGCCCTTCTTTCTGCTGGCCGCGGCGCTCTCTCCTGAACCGTCCTTCGTCCTGGCCGATGCAATCGTCTTTGCGATGCTGGCGATGGGCGGCCTCGCGCTCATCGCCTATTTTCGCGATCGCGGCTGGAGCGCCGCTGGCGGAATGCTCGCTGCGCTCGCCTTCGCTTTTGGCGGCTCTGCGGCATGGCGACTCCAGCATGTTGGGCAGATCATGAGTCTTGCCTGGTTTGCGGTGACGCTGTGGCTGCTGGCGCGCGCGCTCGATCGCCGCTCGGCGCTCTACGGCGCGGCGGCTGGCGCCGTCGCCGCTGTCTTGGTCCTGGGACGCGATCAGATCGCCTTCTTGAGCGTCTTGATGCTTTCCGCCTATGCCGCCTATCGCATCGCGACCGATGACTCGCCAAAGCTCAGCGCGGTCACGCCGCTCGCTGCCGGCGCCCTCGTCGGCCTGACGATCATCGCCGTTCCGCTCGCTTTCACGCTGGAGCTTGCCGCGCATTCGAACCGTCCGGAGATTGATCTCGATGGCGCGCTCAAAGGCTCGCTGCCGCCGGGCTCCTTCTTGACGCTCATCTGCGCCAATATGTTCGGAACGGACGGACCGCTCAAAGATTTTTGGGGTCCGCCGGTCGGCGAGCGCGACCTCTTCCTCGCGCGCAACATGGCGAATGTCTACCTGGGCGAATTGACGCTCGTCACGTTGATCGCGGCGATGGGCAGACGCTTCCTTTCAAATAAGGAAATTCGCTTCTTCGCCGCCGCGGCGCTGTTTTTCGCGCTATACGCCGTCGGCCGTTATACGCCGGCATTCGCCCTTTTTTATCATCTGCCCGGCGTCGATCTTTGGCGTCGGCCGGCCGACGCAACTTTCTTGCTCGGCGCGACGCTCGCGATACTCGCAGGCTATGGCTTCACTCTGATCGAGCGGTGCGAAGCCGCGCCGCGCGCGGCATGGCTCGTCGGCGCCGTCGCCGCGCTGTTCGCGGCGGCGCTGCTTGTGGCCGCTTCGAAAAATCATCTCGTCCAAGCGTGTTGGCCACTCGCGACAAGCGCGATATTCGCTGCGCTCGCCGTCGCGCTCATTCTTGCGGCCAGGGACGGGCTCGTGCGCGGCGTGTCTTTGCTCGCGGCGGTCGCCGCGCTGATGAGCGCCGATCTCGCGATCGGCAATGGCGCCAATGAATCGACGGCCTTGCCGCCGGAGCAGTTCGACGCTTTGCGAATTGACGGCAAGGATCCGGTGATCGCCTATCTGCGCGAGAAGCTTAAAGAGACGGCCGCGCCCGATCGCCGCGATCGCGTCGAATTCGCCGCGATCGACTTTCACTGGCCCAACGCCTCGCTCGTCCACGGCTTTGATCACGATCTCGGCTACAATCCCATTCGGCTCCGGCTCTTCGAAGACGCAACCGGCGCCGGAGACCATCTCGCGCTTCCCGAGCAGCGCGAGTTCTCGAAGCTCTATCCGTCCTATCGCTCAATCCTGTCGGACATGCTCGGACTGCGATTCATCGCGACCGGCGTCCCGATCGAAGAGATCGACAAAAATTACAAGCCCGGCGACTTCATCGAACTCACGCGCATCGGCGACGTTCACATTTACGAAAATCCTCGCGCCATGCCGCGAGTCATGCTCGTGACCTGCGCCATGCATGTCGATTTTGCGCAGATGATCAAGAGCGGGGAGTGGCCGGAGGCTGACTATCGCGAGACGGCGCTGCTCGAGACGCCGCCGATCTGCCATACGCGCAAGGACGCGCCGCCGGCGACGGCGAAAATCCTCTCATATGAAAACGACCGCGTCGTCGTCGAGGTCGACGCGCCTCCGGGCGGCGGCTGGCTTATATTGAATGACGTCTGGCATCCGTGGTGGTTTGCGCGCGTTGACGGCGTCGAAGCGCCGATTCTACGCGCCAATGTCATCTTCCGCGCCGTCGCCGTCCCGGAAGGGCGCCATCAAGTGCGCTTTGATTTTCAGCCGCTGCGGGGATTACTGACGGAATTATCGCAACGATAGCAAAGCGGATTGCCGCAATTCGCGCGTTATACGACATCCATTTGAACGGCTCGTTTGTCATTCCCGACGCGCGCAACGCGCGCGATCGGGAATCCAGAGCAAAACCAGCGTTCTTGAATTGGCTCTGTTGGGGTGGACGGCCCCCAACGGCATCGTTTGTGCCAGAATGAGGTTGTCGAATCTCAAACGAGGGAGCCGTCCGTGAACAAGATTATCCGCATTGGCATGGATACGTCGAAACATTT
>JACOWC010000125.1 GCA_016177005.1 Methylocystis sp. | reverse complement strand
GCCATCGCTATTCGCCAGGGCTCGCTGGATCACGCGCGACAGCCTTTGCCTTTCGGCCCCCATCTGGCGCTCGGCCTTTGGCTGGTCTGGTCTTTCGGGCCGCTCGAAATCGGCTGAAGCTCAGGGCTCTCGGATCGCCACCGTCGCCGCAACCTGAATGACCCGCCCGAGGCGATTAGCGCCGATTTTCACCGAAATGAGCTCCGGCATATGCTTCGGGTTGGTCCAGGCGGCGCTCCATACCGAAGGTCGCCCCTCCTCCGGAGAGCCAAAATATGCAAGCTCGAACGAGGCGATATTGCGCAGCAAAACCGTCTTTCTCATCTCGCCCCGCGACGGCGCAAAGCCATCCTGCAAGCGAAAGACGCGCGTCCAGACGGCGAGTTCAACACTTTCGTTTCCCGGCGCCCCGCCGATCTCCGTAAGGATCAGACCGCCCCATTGCGCGCCGCCTTCGCTCAGCATGACGAAACGGCAGGCCTCGGGCGCGCCCTGAAACACGCGCAGCTGCTGTTCTGTAGGCGGCGGCAGCCCCTGTTGCTGCTGCTCCGTCGAGAACAGATAGCTGCGCGCGATCAGCCCCGTTACGCCGCGCGCCGCGCTCTCAACCTCGTCGAGCGCCTCGCTCGCGCGTGTCGTCTCCCAAGCCCGTCGCCCGAGATGAAGGCCGCCCATGATCGACCCTGTGATCAAAGCGATGAGGCTGATCGCAAGCAGCATCTCGAGAAGCGTGAAGCCGTCGGGCGCCCTTCGCTTCATGGCTGGAGCTGTCGCGGTTCAACGGCCTTCACTTTGACGGTCGAGAGCGTGAAGAGCTCGCCAAATCCGGAGGGCCGCTGGATGACGAGGCGGACGCGAAAACTCGTGGCGATCGGCGCACCGGCCAAACCATTGACGCTCTTGCCCGGCGTGACGGAGAGGGACCAGACGAGTCCGTCAGGATAGCGGCCGCTCGTCTCGCCGAACGGAATCGGCCCGTCGACGCCAAGCGCATCGAGCTGGGAGGCGCCCTGGCGTGCGGCGCGTAAGAGAAAATCCGCACGCGATTCATTGCGCGCGCCGCCGCTTACGCCGGAAAGCAACTGCGAGAGAACCAGGGCGAGAATGGCGAAAGCCGCAAGGGCTTCGATGAGCGAGAAACCCTGTCTTGATCTTAACCCAGCGCGCATCTTGCTTCGCCTGTCAGCCAGTTCACGCCAATCGTCGCGCGCGCGTCGGGCGTCAGCAGCGTCACGTCGCCGCCTGTCGACGTCCCATCAGGAAAAAAGGCGATGGCCGCGCGCCGCTCGGAAAGTCGCTGAGCGCTTGCAACGTCGAGTGAAATCTGCGCTTCCGCAGGCAATCTGCTTTCGCCGCCGACAGGCGATGCGTAACTCCTGCGGTCGAGATCAATCACAACCGCGACCTCAGCATTTGTCGCGATGGCGCGCGAACGCGTCGCGCGCAGAGTGGCGCAGAAAGAGCGCGTGGCGCTCTCCAGCCGCAGCCGACCCGACGGCGGGCGCAGCAACAGGCTCGACATGCCCACGACAAGCGCAAGAAGCGCAAGAACGACGAGCGACTCGAGCATGGTGAAGCCCGCCCTGGCGCGCAGGCTGCGACGAAGCCTATTCGTCATTTGATCGCGAGTTCGTTGACGCCAAGCACGGCGTCCATCACCGTCATGATCAGCCCGCCGACGACCACGGCGATCAGGATGGTCAACGCCGGCGTAAGCAGTCCCATCGCGCGCTCGATCGAACGATGCGTCTGCCGCTCAAACATGGTTGCGATCCGCAGCAGCATGTCGTCCAGCTGGCCGGTTTCCTCGCCGATCGAAATCATCTGCGCCACGACGGCGGGAACGTATGGCACGGCGCCGAGCGCGCTGCTGAGATGCGCGCCGCCGCGCACCATTTCGGTCACGCCGGCGAGTTCAGTATTGAGGAACTCATTCGCGACGGCCGTGCGCGCGCTTTCCAATCCTTGCAACAAGGGCACGCCCGCTTTCAGCATGGAGCCGAGCGTTCGCGCGAAACGCGCTGACGCGAACTGCGCGAGGAGCGGTCCAATGACTGGAATGCGCAAATAAGAGCGACTGACTGCGATCCGCCAGGGCGGGCGCGATTTCGCCATTTGACGCAAGAGCACAAGCGCAGCGACGATGATCGCACCGAACAGGCCGATGACGCCGGCGTTCGCCTCGGCGTCCATGATGAATTTGAGCCCCGGCGGCAACTCCCTTCCGTTGTCGGCGAAAATCGGCGCAATGCTCGGAACGAGCGTCCCGAGCACCACGCCCGTCGAGATGAGAGCCAGCGTGATCAGCAGCGCCGGATAGATGAGCGCGCTCTGGATGCGCGCGCGCAATTCGAGCTGGCGCTCCAGCATCTCCGAAAGATCCCTCAGCGCGGCGCCGACCTTGCCGACTGTCTCGCCCTCCCTGACGATATTCACATATTCCACGCTGAAGACGTCGGGCCTTCGCGACAGCGCGTCGGACAGCGACGCGCCATCGACGACCCGCGCGAGAATCTCCTGCACAAGCTCGCGAAGCGGCGGACTCGCGCTTTGGGCGGAAAGAATGCGCAGGCTTTGATCGAGGGGCACATTCGCCTGTTCGAGCGTCGCGAATTCGTGCGTGAAGGACGCGATTTGCGCTTGTGTCGGGCCGCGCCTTGCGAAGGAAATCTGGCCAAAGATGCTCGGAGACGCCTCAGCTCTGGCCTCGCGCGTCTCGAAAGGAGTGAGGCCGCGCCGAAACAGGGCCTCCTGGGCCTCGTCGCCGGTGCGCGCCTCGATCTCGCCTTCGAGAAGGTCGCCGGCGCCGCTATAGGCGCGATATTTGAACTTGGGCATCCACCTCAATCCATCCGCGTGACGCGGGCGACTTCTTCGATGCTGGTTTCGCCGCGCCAGGCTTTGCCCATGCCGCAATGATACATCGTCGTCATGCCGTCT
>JACOWC010000092.1 GCA_016177005.1 Methylocystis sp. | reverse complement strand
GCATACACCGGCGCGCGGCCGGAGGGAACGGCGCCTGGAGCATTCCCCGAGCGATCTGAATCATTTTCGATTTTTGGGATTCGCATCGGGCTTGGAATGCGGGAGTCTGTGTGGTTCGTCCTCGATCAAGTGGTCGCAGCGGTTTGCGGCAACCTGCAGTTCGCGGAAAAGCCGGGCAGGAAAGCGCGCGCCTGGCCGCTGGACGCGCATGCGGACTGGTTGTTGGCTTTGGTTGCCGGCGAACCGGATCTGACGCTGGCCGAGATCGAGGCTCGACTTCTGGAAGAGCGCCAGTTCAAGACGCATACCGCGCCTATACAATTGTAGCCTATGACAAGCCAACCCATTGCAAGGCGACATCGTCGAATTCGCCATCCGCGCTAAGATGAGCTGGGGTACATAAGCTTCCCATACGCACCGTGTTACCCTTAAATGAAAAATTATACGCATCTTGATACAGACTTGAGCATACTAATGCCCGCGGCCTTATGCGTTGATGAACGTTTCCTTGCCAGAAGCCCTTCCCAGAGTAGGCGGCACGGGCGAATCCAATGATATCACGAAAGCTATAGCCGTCACGAAGTCTAGTAACGGCACCAAGCGCGATGCCGATGCGTTGTTCGATGGTCATATTCTTCGGGGTCCGCGCCTTGAGAGCAGATTCTCCATTACTATAAAAATGTATAGACCGCATAATTACGCCCCCTGAGAAACTGGTTTCTTTAAACGTTGACTCACAAATATTATCGCCATCGCCTAAATAAACTGCAGCGTGCGTCCACTGAGCGTGCGCCTGAGAAAACCCGCCCTTCACCTGTGCGTCGCATATTCGAGCCCCGACTTTATCAGGGGCAACGCTGCGAACTAATATTAAATCTCCTGGCCTTAGATTTGTCGTATCGACGATGCGCCCCCACTCCCGCGCACAAGCCGGTAGTTGCCGGTCAATTTGTTTTGACCAGCCAACCTCCGCGTCAGGTGTAAGCTCCTTACTCTTGAATTTTTTTGAACGGTGAAACATCGTTGTCCACGAGCAAGTCGACGATGGACCGCAACGCAGCTTAATTAATGCAGCATCCTGGTCATGCCCGGGACATTCGTGCCCTTCGGCGAAATCCAGTCCGGTACCCAGGTCAACGCGACGACGACGAAGGCGACAAAAGCGGCGGCCCAGATCAGCATCTTGGCGCTGTCGGGGCTCGTGCTGGGTTCCACAATGAAACGGCTCCCCGAAACATCGTTTTGGACGATGGCGCCAACTTTGATCCCGAGATCGCTAAAAGGTTCACCTCGGTAATGTTTCACTGACCCGTCACTTTGCCTTACGTCGATTTTTTCAGGCGTGACAGCAACAGTACCGTGACGTGAAGGAACATCCACGTAGACAAGCTTTCCCGCAACGACCCGAGACACCGTGCCGTATGCCTGTGCCTCTTCCCCCTGCCTTTTGACCACTTCTTTCACGTCGAGTCCCCAAAAGGTGACCCTACAAAAATAGCACGGCATCGAGAAAATGCAATGCTATTGCGCATGGGGCGCATTTGATGGCATACCTTCATAAATTGCCACAAGTGTGGCATGAGGTTGCAAACTGTTGCAACAAGTCAGAACCATGGCAAAACCGCCTCCGCTGAAGTTTGTTATTCCCCTCGCCGACCGCATGCGAGCGGAGGTGGGTGCTTCGCCCAATCGACTGGCGGGAGCGTCCGGATGCTCTCTGGCCACGACTCAAGCGGCTCTTCGTGGGTCCGCACGAACGCGTAACGTCTGCGAGCGGATAATAAACGGCTTAAAGACATTAGGCCATCCGACTGCGAGCTACGAGGACATCAAGCCGATTTCCGCCCCCAAATCTGGCAGCCGAGAGCTGGCCGCGACGGACTAATCTCAGGCTTCCCCAAGACCTCCAATGGATTTCTACTTCGCATTGACCCTGACTCGGCGCTCCTGTATGAAGGTTGCGCTGCGCCGCAGCATGAGGCGCTCCAGCCGCGTATGGTCGACTTATTCGTCGACGAGCTGTCGAGCGCCCCCTTTCTCCCCTCCGACGGCCCGTTACGCGGGGCCCGATCTCCATTTCGCCCTGGGCCGGCGTCTTCACGCGCGGTCCTTTGGGCGCGAATCGACAACTGAAAGCAACAACGAAGTGACCAACTTCTCCGATCTCGGCCTGAACGAGATCCTGCTGCGCGCCCTTGCGCACGAAGGCTACATTACGCCGACGCCGGTTCAGGCGCAGGCCATTCCCGCACTCCTGCAGGGACGCGACCTTCTCGGCGTGGCCCAGACCGGCACCGGCAAGACGGCGGCTTTCGCTCTGCCGATCCTGCACCGTCTGCTCGCCGACCGGCGCCGGCCGGCGCCCCATACGGCGCGCGTTCTCGTTCTCGCGCCGACGCGCGAACTCGCGACTCAGATCGCCGACAGTTTTCGCGCCTACGGCCAGTTCTTCCGGCCGAGCGTCGGCGTCATCGTCGGCGGCGTGTCGCATCGTCCGCAGATCGACATGCTGGCGCGCGGCCTCGACGTGCTGGTGGCGACGCCGGGCCGGCTCCTCGACCATATCGGCAGCGGCAGGCTGAAGCTTGCGACGACCGAGGCGCTGGTGCTCGATGAAGCCGACCATATGCTCGATCTTGGATTCATCGTTCCGATCCGCCAGATCGTCGCGAAACTGCCGAAGCGCCGCCAGACATTGCTGTTCTCGGCGACCATGCCGCGGGAAATCGCCGCGCTCGCCGACGACATGCTGCATGATCCGACGAAAGTGACGGTGACGCCGGCGGCGACGACCGCCGAGCGCGTCGCGCAGCATGTCTATCTCGTCGCGAGCGGCGCCAAGCGCGACCTGCTGGTGGAATTGCTGGGCGACCGCGAAATTTCGCGCGCCATCGTGTTCACGCGCACCAAGCGCGGCGCCGATCGCGTCGCGCAGCATCTCGAGAGCGCCGGGGTCGGCGCCGACGCCATCCACGGCAACAAGAGCCAGAGCCAGCGCCTGCGCGCGCTCGACGCCTTTCGCAAGGGCCGCACGCGCGTGCTGGTCGCGACTGACATCGCCGCGCGCGGTATCGACGTCGACGGCGTGACCCATGTCGTCAATTACGAATTGCCGGAAGTCGCTGAAGCCTATGTGCATCGCATCGGCCGCACCGCGCGGGCCGGCGCGGCCGGCCAGGCGATTTCGCTGTGCGACAATGGCGAGCGGCCGCTGTTGCGCGCGATCGAGAAGCTGACGCGCCAGACGCTTGAGTTCACCGACCGGCGCGCTGAAGGTGCGCGCCACGACGACGCCGAGCCGACGCGCCGGGCGCCCAGAGGGCCCAAGGGGCCGAATCCGCCGGCGCCGCATCGAAACGGCGCGCAGCATCCGCGCCGAGATGGGCAACGTCCTGCGGCCAAGCGACCCGGCGCGCCGAACGGCCAGAAACGGCGCGCCAATGGCGGCGCGCGTCGCAGCCAGGCGGGCCATCCGCAGGCCTGAGGCTATAGTCATGGCGTCTCGAATCGAGTGACGCCATGATTTACGATCTTCTCATCGTCGGCGGCGGGATCAACGGCTGCGCCATCGCCCGCGACGCAGCCGGGCGCGGCCTCGCCGTCAGGCTTGTGGAGCAGGGCGATCTCGCGCGGGGCACGTCATCCGCTTCGACCAAGCTCATCCATGGCGGCCTGCGCTATCTCGAACTTTATGAATTTCGGCTCGTGCATGAAGCGCTCGCCGAACGCGAGCTGCTGCTGGCCGCAGCGCCGCATATCATCCGGCCGCTGAAATTCGTTCTGCCCTATGAGAAGGGGTTGCGGCCCGTCTGGCTGCTGCGTCTCGGACTCTTCCTTTACGACCATCTCGCGCGCCGCAAGCGCCTCGATGGCTCGCATATGGTGACGCTTGCCGGCGACGCGCTCGGCGCGCCGCTGCGCGACGTCTACCGCGTCGGCTTCACCTACGCCGATTGCTGGGTCGATGACTCGCGCCTTGTCGTGTTGAACGCGCGTGACGCGGCGGAGCGCGGCGCGACGATCAGCGTCGGCGCGAAGCTTATTCACGCCGCGCGACAGGGCGAGCTGTGGCGCGCGACGCTTGCGGATGGAGAGACGGTCGAGGCGCGCGCGCTCGTCAACGCCGCCGGCCCCTGGGTCTCGCAGGTGATCGAAGACGCACTGCATATTCCTTCGCGCAAACATGTGCGGCTGGTGAAGGGCTCGCATCTCGTTCTGCGCAAGCTTTTCGAAGGCGCGCATGCCTATATTTTGCAAAACCCCGACGGCCGCATCGTTTTTGCAATCCCCTATGAGCGCGAATTCACGCTCGTCGGCACGACCGATGTTTCCTATGACGGTCCGCCCGGCGCGGTGGCGATCAGCGAGGAGGAAACGGATTATCTGCTCGCGTCGCTCAATCACTTCCTGCGCGCGCCCGCGACGCGCGAAGACATCGTTTGGAGTTACGCCGGCCTGCGCCCGCTCTATGATGATGGTTCGCTCAAGGCGTCGGTGGTCACGCGCGACTACGCCTTCGATCTCGATGCGGCCGAAGCTGCAGCGCCGGCGCTGTCGATCTTCGGCGGCAAGATCACCACGGCGCGCCGCCTCGCCGAACATGCGCTCGATGAGCTTGCGCGCTTTCTTCCGCCGCATGGAGAAGCCTGGACGGCCGGGGCCGTCTTTCCAGGCGGCGACATGCCGCAAGGCTTCGATCAATTTCTCGACGATCTCAAACGCGACAAGCCTTTTCTCGGCGACGAATTGGCGCTGCGGCTCGCGCGCGCCTATGGAACGCGCGTGTCTCAGATATTGAAGAATGCGCGCAGCTTGAGCGATCTCGGCCGCGATTTTGGCTGTGGACTGAGCGAAGCGGAGATCGCCTATATGCGCGAAATGGAATGGGCGCACACGGCCGATGACATTCTCTGGCGTCGTTCAAAACTCGGGCTGCATATGAGCGCCGCGCAGCAGCAGGCGCTGCGCGAGTTTGTCGGCGCCTGACCCCCTCCCTGTCCCTCCCCCGCTTCGCGGGAGAGGGGACCCCAACGATCAGCCTTTCGTGAAATTGAGTCGCGGGCCTTTCGCGAAACGGAGTTACGCTTTTCGCGAAATGCCGATGACGGGCGCAACCTGCTCCCTCTCCCGCGAAGCGGGGGAGGGCTGGGGAGGGGGCGCCGCGCGCGCTCACCGCGACGCCCGTTTCACTCTCCAAGCGCCGCATGCGACTCATTCACCGACGCCGCGCCGTCGATCACAGTCTTCGCCAGTCCCGGCGCGGCGATCGCGATATTGTCGATAAAGAAGCGGGCGAGCGCGGCGTAGCGCGCGGCGCTCGGATTATTCTCTCGCGCCGCAGCTCTCGCGCCCTTCATCAGCAGGGTCGCGCCGCGCGCCAGCGCGAAGAGCCGCAAATAGGGCGTCGCGCCGGCGAGCGCGCCGACGGCGTCAGTCTTCGTCAGAAATTCGCTCGCTTGCGCCAGCGCCTCGACCGCTTCGCGCAACGCCTCTTGCGAAAAGTCGGCGTCGCGCGCGATGGCGCGCATGTCCTCGATCTCGGCTGCGAGCGCCGCGCCGTCGCTGTCGCGAATCTTGCGCGTGACGAGATCGATCGCCTGAATGCCGTTGGTGCCTTCGTAGATCGCGCAGATGCGCGCGTCGCGCATGAGCTGCGCGACGCCGGCCTCTTCGATGTAGCCCATGCCGCCGAAGACCTGGATGGCGAGCGACGTCGTCTCATTGGCGATATCGGTCGAGAAAGCCTTGGCGACCGGCGTCAAGAGACCGGCGCGCGCATGCGCCGCCGCGGCGCGCGCCGGATCGCTCTCGCGGCGCGCGCGATCGATGGACGCGGCCGTTTCATAGCACATCGCCCGCGCGGCCGCCGTTGAACTCGCCATGGTCAGCAACATGCGCGCGACGTCGGGTTGCTCGATGATCGCGCTCGTCTCTTTGGCGCCGGGCGCGTGTCCCTGCTTGCGCTCGCGCGCGTAGTGAAGCGCCATCTGCGTCGCGCGCTCGGCGAGCGCCACGCCCTGAAGGCCCACCGACAGGCGGGCGTTGTTCATCATGGTGAACATGCAGGCGAGGCCCGTGTTCTCCTCGCCGATGAGATAAGCGACGGCGCCCTCCTCATCGCCATAGATCATCGTGCAGGTCGGCGATCCATGGATTCCGAGCTTGTGCTCGATCCCCCCGCAGCGCAGGTCGTTGCGCCGCGTAAAGGCGCCGGCTTCGTCCGGCAGGAATTTCGGCGCGAGAAAAAGCGAGATGCCGCGCGTGCCGGCGGGCGCGTCGGGAAGACGCGCGAGCACGAGGTGCACGATATTGGGCGCAAGATCATGTTCGCCGTAGGTGATGAAAATCTTCTGGCCGAAGAGGCGATAGGAGCCGTCTTCAGCGCGCTCGGCGCGCGTGCGCAGCAGCCCGAGATCGGACCCGGCGCCGGGCTCGGTCAGATTCATCGTCGCCGTCCATTCGCCGCTGACGATCCTGCGCAGATAGGTTTCTTTCAGCGCTTCGATCGCATGCGCCTCCATCGCCTCGATCGCGCCATGGCCGAGCAGCGGGCAGATGGCGAACGCCATGTTGCACGCGTTCCAGATTTCCGTGCAGCCGGCGTTGAGCAGGGCAGGGAGGTCGAGACCGCCATAGTCCTCGCCGGCGGCGATGGCGTTCCAGCCGCCTTCCCGCCATTGCCCATAGGCCTCCCGCCAACCGGGCGGCGTCGTGACGGCGCCGTTCGCATATGTCGCCCCCACGCGATCGCCGATCCTGTCGAGCGGCAGCAGAACCTCTTCGGCGAATTTGGCCGCCTCGGACAGCGTCTGCTCGGCGACGCCGTCGGCGAGGTCGCCGTATGCGCCGCCCGGCTCGAACGCGCCTTCGCCGGCTGCGAGCCCACGCCGCGACGAAGGCGCTTGGATTTGAGTCTGTGCGCGCAGGACGCATGTCGAGCGCGCGGGGCTCTGAACCGTATTACCAACGCGAGCGCTTGTGCGGAAGATCGTGGACCGGGAAGGTCGCTCTTATGGAACCTTATCCGCTCGCATTCGTTTCCTTCCAGATGTGCAATTTTATTTGCTGAGGAGTCGATTATGAATAGTTTTAGCCTCATGCGTTTGAGCGTCGCCGTCGTAACCCTGTCCATGGCGCCGGCCTATGCCGCCACAACCCAGTATGATCCGGATAGCGCCAAACGTCGCACAACAGCCACGTGTCAGGAGTGCGATGAACGCAATGGCGTTTGCGTGAATATCTGCGTCGGAAATGATCAATGGTGCCTGCTCGAAATTCCCGACGCCACGCCCGCAATATGCGCCGAAATGTTCAGGGATTGCATCAAGGAGTGCGACTCGGACCACGATCGATGTAAAGCGAAATGTCAGTAGGGGCGCATTTGGCGAGCGCTTTCTTGGAAGGCGGCGCTAAAGTGTCGTCGGCGGGGCGCCGAGTCCCCTCACGCATTGGCGACGCCGTCCCAAATTTTTGCGCCGGAGGAGGCCTTGCGCCAGGCGAGCGGCCCAGTAAAATCTCTCTAATCGTCCCCTAAACCGTCTGAGGGCCTATGCCGCTTTTCGCCTATCGCTGCAATGATTGCGCGCATGAGTTCGAGACTCTGTCGCGTTTCGATGAAACGCCCGAATGTCCAGCGTGCGGCGGCGCCCATGTCGAGCGCCAGCTGTCATTGATCGCCCGGCCTGCGGCAGGCGGAGAGTCGGCGGAGAGCTGCGCCGCCATGTCGGGCGGCGCGCCCTGTCCGAGTTGCCCCGCGTTAGCGGGCCAAATGTGACGTCGGCGGCGACCCTTCTCGGGGCGCGTCGCATCGTTGTTCCAGCCGACGGAATTGAATTCGAGGTTTTTGAGGCGGGCGCTGGCGGTCGTCTCGCGCTCCTTCTGCATGGCTTTCCCCAGCACGCCATCATGTGGCGCCATCTCGCCCGGCCGCTCGCCGCAGCGGGATATCGCGTCTGGGCGGTCAACCAGCGCGGCTATGGCGCGACCACGCGGCCGGCTGAGAAAGACGCCTATTCGCTGGAGACGCTGACGACCGATGTCGCCGCATTGATCGACGCCGCGCGTCCCGCTTCGGTTACGCTCGTCGGCCATGATTGGGGCGGCTTCATCGCCTGGGTCGTCGCGATTCGGCGATTGCGTCCGATCGACGCTCTCGTCGTTTTGAATATTCCGCACCCTCTATGCTTTCGACAGGCGCTCGAACAGGAATGGAGGCAGAAGCGCAAATCCGCCTATGCCGGGTTCTTTCAGCTGCCCTGGCTGCCCGACCGGCTGTTGTCCGCGCGCGGCGGCGCTTTCGCCGAGCGGCTGATGCGATGGTCGGCGGGCCGCGAAAGCGTCTTTTCAAAAGAAGCGATGGACATCTATCGCGCCAATGTCGCGTCCCCCGGCGCGGCGACGGCGATGCTCAATTGGTATCGCGCGGCGGGGCGCGAGATTCTCGAAGCGGAGGGGCTCGAGTCGCCGATAGATGCGCCCACGCTTATTGTCTGGGGACAAAATGATGCGGCCCTCGGCGAATCCTGTCTGAACGGCACGGAACGCTATGTTCGCAATCTGAGGATCGAACGGTTGCCAGGCGTGTCGCACTGGACGCCGGAAGACGCGCCGGAACAGGTTAACGCGCTGATTTTGGGTTTTGTGGAGAATATTCCGCGCTCATAGCGCAAAAAGCGGCGCGGGAGAGCCTCGAACGGTTGACTTGGCGCGCTGGCGTGGGAATCTCTTCCACGGTCCCGGGCGGCGCGTCCGGCGGTCGCTGCTTTGCGCCTATGGCTCTGCGGCCGGCTTTTGGCCAAAAGAAGGAGATGATCCATTCGCCGTCCAATGAAGAGCGTCGCAGCCCCTCAAAAGGAAGGGCCGCGCATCAATCGGGAAATTCGCGCGCGAGAAGTGCAGCTAATCGATTCCGAGGGGAAAAATCACGGCGTCATCCAATTGCCGGACGCGCTTGGCATGGCCGAGACGGCGGGGCTCGATCTCGTCGAGATTGCGCCAAATTCCACGCCCCCTGTCTGCAAAATTCTTGATTACGGGCGTTTCCGCTTCGCCGAGCAAAAGAAGGCCGCCGAGGCGCGCAAAAAGCAGAAGGTCGTCGAGGTTAAGGAAATAAAGCTTCGGCCCGGCATCGACGAACATGACTATGACGTGAAAATGAAAGCGGTGCGCCGCTTCTTCGAAGAAGGCGACAAGGTTAAGGTCACCCTTCGCTTTCGCGGCCGCGAAATCGCGCATCAGGACATCGGCTATCGGCTGCTGTCGCGCGTAAAGGCGGAAACGGCCACGCTGGCCAAGGTCGAACTCGAACCGTCCATGGAAGGACGGCAGATGGTGATGGTGCTCGCGCCTCGCTAGCGCGCGCCTTGCCGCTTGATCACGCTGCATTTGGGCGGAGTCGCCCAAATGCAGATAAACTGATCGATTCGAAAAGTTTAAAGCGCGCTATGCGCGAAGAACCGGTTCCCACTTTTTCGCAACGCGCTCTAGGGCAGGGGCCGGGCTGCGGCCGGGGGATGGCGATCGCCATGTTTGAATCGGGGTTTCGGACTCTGGCCGCGCGCCGCGCCCGCATTTTTGGGGCGGCGGCGCTGATCGTCGCGGGCGTCGCTCCGGCCAGAGCCCAGCTTGTGCTCCCCGGAGCGGTCGCCCCCAGCCCGGAGGGGACAATCGCCGGCGGCGCAAAGAAAAAAAGCGTCGGCGGCGAGATGGGCGCGGCGGCCGGGCCCGCGATCATGCCGAAGGCGCCTGCCGAAGACGCGATCGTGGGAAAAACTCTCAAGCGCGACGGCGAGGGGAGCGCCATCGAATTCTCCCGAGCAGGCGCCGAACTGCAGGTCGCAAAACTCGCGCTCGTCGGCGATGATTTGCGACGCTCCGGCGAATCCTGCCGAGTCGAGGTCGCCGGAACGCCCCTAAAGCTCGCGGCGCGCGAGAGCGACACCGGACTGCGTCGCTATCAGATCGCGTTTCCCGCCTGTCCCTTTACGTTCAGCGTTCTCGACGGCGCGATCCTCGTCACCAACGAGGGCAAGGCCTGCGAATTGAAGGAAGCGGGGTGCCGCGCCGATCCCGAGGGGCTTTGGGGGATGGGCGCAGACGAAATCGACCCCAAGAAGGGCGCAGAAATGCTTGGCGCCCGTGCGCGTGTGGAAACGACGGTCCGCAACAACTTCCGCGCGCTTTACGACCGCAACAAGAAGGAAAAGGCGATCCGCAACTTCCTCGTCAAGGAGCAGGCGGGCTTCTCTTCCTGGCGCGAGGAAGTGTGCCGGTCCTACGCGCGCGAGCCGGATTTCGGCTATTGCGCGCTGAGACTGACCGAGGCGCGCGCGATCGCGCTCGGCGCGCAACTCGCGTCGGGCGTCAAATTGCCGCCGGGGGTCACCGAAGAGATCGCAGCCGAGAACGCGAAAAAGGATGCGAAGAAATAGAGGGTGAGAGCGAGCGGCCGCGCCGGCGTCTCTCAGCCGCCCTTGCGCATCAGCATGCCGCGCGCCGGGTCGTAAGCGAGGATGGCGGCGATGAGGAATGCGCTCGTATAGGCGGCGAGAACCGCAAGCGACGTCCATGCGACTTTTTCATAAAAGGCGAAACGGATCAGTTCGACCGCATGGGTGAACGGATTGACTTCGCAGACGTAATAGAGCCAGGGGCTCGACTCCTTCACGCGCCACAGCGGATAGAGCGCGGAAGAGGCGAAAAACATCGGGAAGATCACGAAGTTCATTACGCCGGCGAAATTTTCGAGCTGTTTGATCAGCGACGACAGCAGCATGCCGAGCGCGCCGAGCATCAGCCCGCTGAGCGCAAGCGCCGGCAGCGCCGTCAGATAGCCCCATGTCGTCGGCGGCTCGATCTCCCAGAAATAGGCAATGAGCAGAAAGGCGTAGACCTGGAGAATCGAGACGGCGACGCCGGCGAAAAGTTTCGAGCCGAGCAGAAACCAGCGCGGGAAGGGCGAGACGAGCAACGTGCGCATATTGCCCATCTCGCGGTCGTAGACCATCGAGAGCGAGGACTGCATGCCGTTGAACAGCTGGATCATCGCCATCAAACCGGGCGCGATATAAACTTCGTAGAGCACATAAGTTTCGTAGGGCGGGATGATCGAAACGCCGAGCACCTGCCGGAATCCCGCCGCGAAAATGAAGAGCCACACGAGCGGGCGCACCAGGGCGGAGACGAAGCGTTCGCGTTGATGCAGAAAGCGTAGGCCCTCGCGCCAGACGACGCCCGAGAGGCAGATGAAATATTGGCGGGCGCTAAACCCCCTCTCCCCGCTTGCGGGGAGAGGGTAGGGGTGAGGGGCTTCCGCGTCAGTCATCCGACCTCCGCTCTTATGAAGGCGCAACTGTGATTCCCGATCAGGCCTTCAGCCTGTCGGGAATGACATGTCGGGAGCGGGACAAACGCGCTCATGCCGAAAGCTTCTCCTCAGCGGCGCCCGTGACTCGCGTGAAGGCGTCGCCAATATTCGCGGCGCCTTGCTCGGTGACGATCGTCTTAGCCCGTTCGGTCGCGAGCGCCTTGCCCTGATGCAGAATGACCACCTGATCGTCGTCAGCGATTTCGTCGATGAGATGCGTCGCCCACAACACGCCGAGACTCTTTTCTTGCACCAGGCCGCGGACGAGCGCGAGGAGATCGGCGCGCGCCTTGATGTCGAGTCCGACCGTCGGTTCGTCGAGAAGCAGCAGCCGAGGCTCGTGCAGCAGCGCGCGGGCAATTTCGACGCGGCGCATCTGTCCGCCCGACAACGCGCGGGCCTTGTCATGCGCGCGGTCGGCGAGTCCCGCCCGCGCCAGCGCCGCCTGTCCGCGGCGATGCGCCTCGATCGGGCCAATGCCATGCAGGGCCGCGTGGTAGATGAGATTCTGCATCACTGTCAGTTCGAGATCGAGCGTGCGCGCCTGAAACACGACGCCAAGTTCGCGCAACGCGGCGCCGGGCGCGCGCATGACGTTATGGCCGAAAATGTCGATCTCGCCGTGGCGCGCCGCGTATAGACGCGTGATCAGCGAGAACAGCGTGCTCTTGCCGGCGCCGTTGAGGCCGAGAAGAACGGTGAAACTGCCCGGCGGCACGCAAAAGCTCACGTCGTCGAGCGCCTTGCGCGCGCCGTACGCGTGGCTGACGTTCCTGATCGCGAGCGCGGGGGTCATTG
The DNA here is from genome assembly GCA_016177005.1 of Methylocystis sp. GTDB lineage: Bacteria > Pseudomonadota > Alphaproteobacteria > Rhizobiales > Beijerinckiaceae > Methylocystis. The sequence goes on along the minus strand of JACOWC010000092.1, from coordinate 11,182 downwards.
CGGCGCCCGCGTCATTGCGAGCGAAGCGAAGCAATCCAGCATCGAGCGCGCCGCTCTGGATTGCTTCGTCGCTGACGCTCCTCGCAATGACGTAATCCTCATTGCGGCGCCACGACGACGCCCCAGGGGAAAGCGCCAACCGGAATCGACTTCACCACTTTCAGCGATGCGACGTCGATCACCGATATGTCGTTGGAGACGCCGTTGGCGGTGAGCAGATATTTTTCGTCGGGCGTGAAGGCGAGGTGCCAGACGCGCTGGCCGACGAGCAAATATTTCTCGATCCTTTTCGTCTCGGCGTCGATCACCGCGACGCGATTGGCCGGCCCAAGCGCGACAAAGGCGCGCTTGCCATCCTTGGTAATCGATATGCCGATGGGTTGAATCGCTTCCTTCGACATCGCCGGAATGTCGAAGCTGATCTTCTGCTTCAGTTCGCGTTTCACTGGGTCGATGATCGCGACCGTTCCCCCGACTTCCGACGAAACCCAAAGCTCCGACCCGTCCTTCTTGAATTCGGCGAAACGCGGCCGCCCGTCGACGAGAATGTTGGCGACGATCTCCTTCGACTGTGTGTCGATGAGATGCGCCATATTGGTCGTTTCCGAGGTGTTGACGAGCAGTTTGCCGTCGGGACTGACGGCCATGCCCTCGGGTTCGACGCCGACCGGAATGTCGCCGATCATTTCTTTCTTTTTCACGTCGATGAGCGTGACGAGATTGTCGTTTTCATTTGAAACATAGATCACGTCGCCGCTGGGACTGAGCGCGAGAAGCTCGGGATCGGGGCCGGACGGCAGCTTCCCGACGACTTTCAGCGTCTTCGTGTCGAGCACCTGGATGGCGTCGTCGTCGCCGGCGCAGATGTAGAGTTCGGAGCCGTCCTTATTGAGTTCGATGCCGCGCGGGCGGCGGCCGACCTTCACGGTCGCCGTCGCTTCGAGCTTCTCGGTATCGATGACGGTAATGGAATTGCCCTTCTCGTTGCTGACATAGGCCTTGTAGGCGTGAGCGGGCGCAATCAACGTTGCGAGCAACGCCGCGACCCATAACCCCCTCCCTATCCCTCCCCCGCTTCGCGGGAGAGGGGACGCCAACGAGCGGCGTTTCGCGAAAAGGAACGAGAGGCCGAATCTGCTCCCTCTCCCGCGCCAGCGGGGGAGGGAGGGGGCGTTCGTCACTTCAATTTGCATTTCGTCTCCGGCTGATCGACCCCCAGCGTGTCGAGTTCGCTGACTTGATGGAGGAAGCCTTCCTGCGGCGAAACCGAGACGACCATCCGTCCGTCGGAAAGAAGTATCGGTTGGCGCAATTGCAGGCTCCACGGCCGCAGCGTCAGCCGCACGCCTTTGAATGCGGCGATCGAGAAGTCGTTGCCGAGCATGTAGAGGCGCAATTTCTCGGGGTCGTTTGAAGCGGCGCGCGTAGCGGCTTCCCCGACCATCCGCATAGCGAGCCACGCCGCATTGTCGCGCGCATTCATCGAACGTCTGAACGTCTGAATGAAGCGGTTTTGCAACTGTAGCGCGCCCCATTGTTCATGCGCCGGGTCCCAGTTCGTCGGCATCAGGCCGGCCGAGCCGGCCACCGGACGCGGGTCCCAGGCGCCATAGGGAAGATAGCCGCCGAAGACTTGGCTCTCGTCGGCGGCGATGAGCGCGTCATAGGCGGGCGCGCTCTGCGTCAGCAGCGGCATTTGTCGTTGCGTCTGCACCGACCCTGAATCGCTGCGCCGTCCGCCGCCAGTGTCTTGGTAAATGCGCTCTTCGACGATCTTCGCCCCAAACTTCTTGGCGCTGTTGCGCAAGGCCTGCGCCAGGAGCTCGTCCTTCGGATGCGATCCCTTGATCAGCAGCCAGCGTCGCCATTGCTTCCAGACGAGATATTGCGCCAGACCATCCGCGAGCATCGAACGCGTCGGCGCCACATGGATGACATTGGCGCGGCAGTCTTCTTCGCGCAGCCTGTCGTCCGTCGCGGAGACGTTCAAGAGCAGCGCGCCCTTCGGCTTGGCGCGCTCGGAAGCCGCGAGCAGGCGTTCGGGCGAGAGGTCGGCGATGATGAACAGCGCGCCCTTTTCGAAAAGCGAGTCGAGCGCCGCAACCACATCGTCGCCTTCCTCAAGCTTTGCGTCGATCGCCTCAAAGGTCTGGTTGGTGAATTTGCCCGTCGTGTTGTTGTCGGCCGCGCCGAGCAGGGCGCCGGCAAGCGTGTCGTCGGCGGCGGGAATATCGAGAATGGAGAGGGTCTCGCGGGAATGCGTCTCGCGCAGAACGCCGACCTTGACGTTTAACGTTTCAGCCGCGAGCGGCGCCGCGACAAGCAGTAAACAGAGGGCGGCGACCAAGCTTTTCATGTCGCCTAAATGGCCGCTTTGGCGCGCGGGATCAAGTTTGCTCGGGGCTCCCGCGCGCCTTCGCCCGTCACCTCGTCACGCGCAGCAGCGCCTTGCCCTTCTTGGACGCGAATTCCCTGGCGTCGAGCGTGCCGTCATTGTCCGGATCCGCATCCTTGAAAAGAGCGGCGACCATGGCGAGAAACTCGTCCTTAGAGAGCGTGCCGTCATTGTCGGGGTCGGCGGTCTTGAAATCCTTCTTCGAGACGCGACCCTTCATCTCTTTGAAGTCGACGGTCCCATCCGCGTCCTTCTCGAGGCGCGTAAAAAGCTCAGCGGCGGATTTGTTGATTTCATTGAGGTCGACCGTGCCGTCATTGTCGGCGTCGAGCGCGGCGACGGGGCCGGTCGCCTTCGCGAGCGCGAACGCCGCCGGCAACGCCATGACGCCGGCGAGCGCCATCGCGCCGAGCAGCAATGCTTTCTTCATTTCCGCCTCCTTTGAATAAGGTCATCGCAAGCAATATAGCGCCCGCGCCGTCGAACCGGCCAGCGCCGTCTGAATCGCAAGAGAGAGGGACGGCGCAGCCTTATGTCGCCGAACTCAGGCGGCGCTGGCGAAACGCCGGACGTTTTTTTTGCGCAGGGGCAGACTCGCGATCAGCCCCCGGCGAGATGAAGTTGCTTCCAACGTCGCAAGCCGATGGGGCGCGCGCCTGGATTGCAGCTTAGCGATCCGCCGCGGCGCCGCTGCGCAGGGGGACCGAGGCGGTGAGCCGCGCGCCGCCTTGCGGGTTGTTCTCCAGCGTGAGAGCGCCGCCCAGAGCGCCGACTCTTTCGCTCATGCCGCGTAGCCCGAGGCCGCCGCTCGACGGGCGGAGACGCGTCGGATCGAGACCGGCCCCATTGTCGCGCACGACGATATGCAAGACGCCCTTCGCGCGCGCGACGATCACTTTGACTTGATCGGCGCCCGAGTGCCGAAGCGCATTGGCGAGGCCTTCCTGCACGATGCGATAGGCGGTGAGCGCGGTTTCCTCTTCGAGTTCGCCCGAAGCGCCGTCGAGCGAAAGCGTGATGGCGACGCTCGGGTTCGTCTCGCGCCAGCCCTGCGCCAGCGCCTCTAACGCGTCGGCAAGTCCCATCTCTTCGAGAGCGGCGGGACGCAACCGCCCGAGAATGCGCCTGTTGACCTGCTGCAAAGCGGCGATCTGCGAGTCGATGCGCGCGCAATCTTCGGCGAGACGCGTGGGGTCCGCGCCGGGAGCGGCGGCGCGGCGCGCCAATGCGCCAACGCCAGCGCGCACGGTGAACAGAAACGGCCCGATCTCGTCGTGCAGGTCGCGCGCGATGTCTTTGCGTTCTTCGTCCTGCACATGGATCATGCGCCGCACGAGCCGACGATTTTCTTCGTCGAGCTGTTGCAGCGTTGCGGCGAGCGCATTGATCCGCTCCGCGATGATGATGAATTCCGGAGAGCCGTCGGCGGGAACGCGCATAGAATGTTCGCCGCGCTCCAGACGCTTCAGTCCATCCGCAAGGGTGGCGACCGGACGCAAAGTCCGCGACACGGCGAGCGAAACGAGCCCGAACGCGGCGACCGCTATTCCTGCGCCGCCGATCGCGAGCCAGACGATCTCCTGCCAAATCTCGGCGATCTCATCGGTTGGATTGGGGGAGATCAGGATCGCGCCGCGGCCGGTTTCGATCCGCGTGGCGACGGCGTTCGGCAGCACGAGCTGCGCAAACCACTGAGGCGCGCGATCGACGTTCTCCTGCTCGGGAGCCTCCTCTTCGGCGAGAGCGACGCGGACATGGCGCAGGCGCCGCGCGTCAGCGAGAAGTCGCGCGATCTCGGCCTGCGGATCCGGCGCCGCGTCAAGTCGCGGCAGGGTCGCTTCGACCAGATCGCGCGCCAGTCGCGTCGCGCCGTCGGCTTCGGCGCGAACGCGCGCGCCGGCGTGCAATATGAGCAGGCCGACGCCGAGCGCCAATCCCAGCGCCAGCACGGCGCCGAGCAGCAGCGACAGGCGAAGGCGCAGGGAGAGCCTTCGAAGCATGGCCATTTCTGTAGAGAAGCGTGCGGCTTTACGAAAGCCCGCGTTGCCGTCAATGTCTTGCCTGCCGCTTCAGCAGGCTTGGGTTCGTGGAGCCATGTCGAATATGCGCGTTCTCATTGTTGACGACCATCCGATCATCGTTTCCGGCTGCGCGGCGATGCTTGCCGGCGAGGGCGACATCGAGGTCGTCGACGCGCGCGACGCGGAGACGGGTCTTGCCGCCTTCGTAGCGCAAAAGCCCGACGTGACAGTCGTCGACATCGGGCTTCCCGGCGTTTCCGGCTTCGAACTGACGCGGCGGATTCTGGAAACCGATCCGGGCGCGCGCATCGTCGTCTTCAGCATGAACGACGATCCGATCTTTGCGGCGCGGGCGATTCAGATGGGCGCAAAAGCCTATGTGACGAAGAACGACGACCCCTATCTCTTGCTGACGGCGGTGCGTGAAGTCGTGTCGGGCGGCGTTTTTCTGATGCCCAAGATCGCCAATCGGCTCGCATTCGAAAAAAGCGGCGTGGCCGCCAGTCCGCTCTCGGCGCTTACGGCGCGGGAGCTGGAAATTTTGCGAATGCTCGGACGCGGGCTCGGAATGGCGGAAATCGCCGACGCGACTCAGGTCTCTTACAAGACCATCGCCAACAGCTGCTCGATCATGAAACGAAAGCTCGGCGCCCGCACGCCGATGGAGCTGATGCGCATCGCGTTGGAGCACAGACTGACGTGAGAGCGCGATCCTTCTCCCGCTTGCGGGAGAAGGTGTCACGCCGAAGGCGTGACGGATGAGGGCCCTCACCCGACCCTGCGCGCCTTACTTTTCTTGCGCGTTCGGATAGCGCTTCGGCGCCGAATAATTCGCCGGAACGGGACCGGTCAGCGCGCCGAGAAAGGCGACGATGTCGGCCGCGTCCTGATCCGACAGATCCTGTCCGAGCTGCGTCTTGCCCATGATTTTGACGGCCTTGGTCAGGTCGGTGACCGACCCGTCATGAAAATAGGGCGAAGTTTTCGCCACATTGCGCAGGCTCGCGACCTTGAAGACGTAAAGGTCGGCCTCATTCTTGGTGACGTCGGCGCGGCCTTTGTCGGGATTGCCGACTCCCGTTTCCTGCCAATAGTCGTTCGCTACTCCAAATTTCTGGAAGGAATTGCCGCCGAGGCCCGCGCCATCGTGGCAGGAGGCGCAGCCGAGATCGATGAATTTGCGCAAGCCTGCCTGCTCCTGATTCGTCAGCGCCGAGGCGTCGCCCGCGAGGAAGGCGTCGAATTTGGAGGGCGTCAGCAAGGTGCGCTCGAAGGCGCCGACCGCGACGCCCCAATTTTTCGAATTGATGGGGTCCTTGTCGCCGGGGAACGCCTTGGCGAAGGCGTCGGCGTAGGCGGGAATCGCTTTGAGCTTGCTCATCGCCGTCGCCTGATCGGGATTGCCGAAGCTTGCGGGGCCAAGTAGCGATTTTTCAGCCTGGTCTTCAAGCGCCTCGCGATCGCCGCGCCAATGCTGCTTGAAATTCAGCGCAGCGTTGAAGACCGACGGCGCGTTGCGCGGATTCTCCTTGCCGAAGACGCCGATCGCCTTCGGCAGTCCGTCGCTCGCCTGCTTCTCCGGCGGATGGCAATGCGCGCAACTGACATTGCCGTCCATTGACACGCGGTTCTCGAAAAACAGCCGCCGACCCAGCTCGATGCGGGCGGCCGCCACGGGATCGCTCGCCGCCGGCGGAACGGCGATAGGCTGGAAATTACGCTTCGCGTCCTCAAGGAGCGTCTGGGGCGTCTTGGCGTTCGGACTTTCCGCTCGGGCGGTCGTCGCGGCGAACAGGACGAGGACGCAGACGGTGAAAAAAGAAGACGAGCGCAATTCGACGCCTCCTGCTCGCGGCCGGCCGCGCCGCTGATCGGGGCCGAAACGATTCGAGCCGGCGATTTGAAAAGCGCGACCGCTTTGCGCAGCGCTCTTCCTGCCGGCTCGATTCGGGAATTCTTTGGCGCCTTCGCCGAAGCGAAGGCCGCGCCGATTTTAGATTTCGGCGGACTCGTAGCTGGTGATTTCCATGCCGACGCAAACTTCGACAATCACGGGGGTCGTCCAGGCCATTTTTTCCTCCGTCTAGGACTCTTATTAATCAGACTTTTTCCGGCTCTGCCCTGCTTATGTGGCGTGTTGCGCCCGCAGGTATAAGCTCGGCGCAGCATTTAACATGATCGCCGCCGCTGCGCAAATGGGATGCGGCGCACAATGCGTCCGTTCCACGACGCAGCCGAACGTCTCGACAGGCGACGTGACGGCTGCTAGGCATAGCGAAACGCGGGAGGAGCCGCCCGGCTCGGCGAGTAGGCGCTAAAAAACAAACGGATAGCGCTCATATCGCGGTTTAGCTTTCGAGCTTGGCCGGGGCAGGTTGCAAATCGGGGTAGGGATGGGGACAGCGACGCTCGACGGCAAGGCGATTGCGCTTGACGAGGCCTATCGACACGCCGCCAAAATTCTCAACGGCGTGGCGTTTCCGCTCATCGCCGGCCTCGGGGCCGACGTCGCCGGCGCGCGCGCGGCGATCCTCCTGGCCGAACGGCTCAGGGGCGCTTTCGATCATCTGGCGTCGCGCGAAACGCTCGCCGACATCGACGTCAAGCGCTCCTTCGGCATGTTCACGACGACGGCGAATGAGGCGCGCCTTCGCGGCGACTGCGTCGTGCTCGTTGGCCCGGGACTGACGCAGGCCTGGCCCGGAATGTTGGAGCGGCTCGCGCTCGATCAGCCGCCGCGCCGCGGCGCGCAGGCGCAGCAGCCCCGCAAGGCGATCTGGCTTGGGCCGGGAGATGGCGAAGCCAGCGCCGCGCCTGGCGCGAAGGTCATCCCCGCATCCCCGCAGGATCTTTCGCGCGTGCTGGCGGCGTGGCGCGCCCGATTCGGCGGACGGCCGGTGGCGCTCGACGCTGAAAAAGTCAGCCTGATCGACGGCATTGTGGAGACGCTAAGAACCGCGCGTTTTGGCGTGTTCATCTGGTCGGCGTCGACGCTCGATCCGCTGGCGATCGAGATGATGCAAGGCCTGGTGTTGGATCTCAACGCCACGACGCGCTTCACCGGCATTCATATCGGCGCCCGCAGCGGCGCTTCGGGAGTCACCCAGACCGCCGGCTGGATGACGGGCTTCCCGCCGCGCACGGGATTTGGCCGCGGCTATCCGGAGCACGATCCGTGGCGTTTCGAGGCGTCGCGGCTCGTCGACAGCGGCGAGGCCGATGCGGCGCTGTGGATTTCCGCCTTCGACGGCGAGAAGCCGGCCTGGTCTCGCGCCGATATTCCGCTTGTTACGCTCGCGCCGGCGCATGCGGCGCCATCGCGAGGACTGTTCATCGAGGTCGGTCAGCCCGGCGTCACTCATAATGCGGTGCTGATGAGTCAGGAAACCGGCGGCATGACGTTGCGCAAAGCAAGCGCGCCGACCGACGCGCCGAGCGTCGCGCAGGCGATCGGCGCCATCATGGCGGAAGTTTCGGAGGGCGCATGGCGCTGACAGTTTTGCGCGGCGGCCATATCGTCGATCCAGCGACCGGGCAGGATGCAATCGGCGACGTTTGGTTCGAAGACGGCCGCATCGTCGAGCGTCCCCAAGGCCGCAGCGCTGACCAGGAGATCGACGTCTCGGGCCATATCGTCATGGCTGGCGCGATCGACATTCATTCGCACATCGCCGGCGGCAATGTGAACACGGCGCGACTGCTGCTGCCGGAGCTGCATCGCGCGATTCGCGCGCGGCTGGCCGGCACGCCGCTGTCGACCGCCAAATGGTCGAGCTACGAGATCGGGCGTCTCTATGCGCAGATGGGCTTCACCACGGTGGTCGAGCCGGCGATGGCGCCGCATCACGCCTTGCAGACCCATCTTGAATTCAACGACGCGCCGATCATCGACAAGGGCGCGCTCACCGTGCTCGGCAATGACGATTTTCTGCTCGGCATGTTGCGCGACGGCGAGAAGGACGCTGCGATCAACGATTATGTCGCGCAGACCGTCGAGAACACCCGTTCGCTTGGCCTGAAGTGCATCAATCCCGGCGGCGTCGAAGCCTTCAAGGAGAACATGCGCGCCTTCGGGCTCGACGATGTCGTGCCCTTTTACGGCCTGACGTCGCGCCAGATTTTCCAGGCGTTGCAGAAGGCGACTCAGGCGGTGGGCATCGCCCATCCGCTGCATCTGCACATGAACAATCTCGGTCTCGCCGGGAACATCGACACGGCGCTCGCGACCATCGATGCGGCGCAGGGCCTGCCGCTCCATCTCGCGCATGTTCAGTTCTACGCCTACGGCAAGGAAGGCAAGAACGGCTTCTCGTCGGCCGGCGCGCTCTTCGCCGAGAAGGTCAACGCCAACAAGAATGTGAGCGTCGACGTCGGCCAGGTGATGTTCTCCGACACAGTGACGATTTCGTCGGACGTTCTGAAACAGTTCAACAGCCTGCCCGGCGCGATCCCGAAAAAGGGCGCAATCTTCGACGGCGACGCCAATGGCGGCGGCATCGTTCCTTACGCCTATAAGATTTCGAACTACTACAACGCCATTCAGTGGGCGGCGGGGCTGGAGCTCTTCCTGCTGATTGAAAATCCCGAGCAGGTGTTCTTCACCACCGACCATCCGAACGGCGGTCCGTTCACGACCTATCCGGAACTCTTTGCGCTGCTGATGAGCGCCGACCTTCGCGCGCAATATCTTTCGCGCCTGCCGGCTGACGTTCTGGAACACACCACGCTGCCGTCGCTCTCGCGCGAATATACGCTTTACGAAATCGCGCAGATGAGCCGTTCCGGCGCGGCGAAGCTCTTTGGCTTCGAAGATCGCGGCCGGCTCGGCGCAGGCGCCATCGCCGACATCGCCGTTTATAAGCCTGGACGCGACGTCGCCGGCATGTTCCGCCGCGCCGCGCTCGTGTTCAAGGACGGCAATCTCGTCGTGCGCGATGGCGAAGTCTCGCATTATACGCGCGGCAAAACGCTGCATATTCGCCCGCGTTATGATCAGCAGATTACGAAGCGTCTCGATTCCTATTACGACGATCTATACGGTCTGCCGCGCAGCATTTTCGATGTGCCTGACGCCGCGCTGCCGCATAAGGACGCCTTTGCGGAGGTTCCATGCCGGATATAATTCGCAACGGCGTGAAGATAGACGACAATTTCGCCGAAGCCTTCCCGATGAGCGGGACCGGCATTCTGATCACCGCGCCAAACGCCAAATGGGCGCGGCAGGCGGGGCTGACGATGACGGGCTTCGCCACGTCGGTCATCGGCTGCGGCTGCGAAGCCGGGATCGATCGCGAGGTGCCGCCGGAAGAAACGCCGGACGGCCGACCGGGGGTGCGGGCGCTGCTCTTCGCCATGTCGTCGAAGGACGCGGAGAAGCAGCTCGTCAATCGACTCGGCCAATGCGTTCTGACTTGCCCGGGATCGGCGGTCTATTCGACGGTCGCCGGCGAATTCGAGATCAAGGTCGGCGACGCGGTGCGCCAATTCGGCGACAAATGGCAAATGTCCAAGGTCGTCGACGGCCGGCGCTACTGGCGCGTGCCGGTGATGGACGGAGAGTTTTTCTGCGAAGGCAAGGTCGGCCTGACCAAGAAATCCGTCGGCGGCGGCAATCTTTTGATCATGGGCGCGGACTGGGACAAGACCATGCGCGCGACCGAGGCGGCGGTAGCGGCGATCGACGGAGTCGCCGACGCCATCGCGCCGTTCCCGGGCGGCATCGTGCGCTCGGGCTCGAAAGTCGGTTCGCAATACAAGGGCATGAGCGCTTCGACGAACGACGCTTATTGTCCGACCTTGCGCGGCGTCACCAAAAGCGCGCTCGACGAGGATATCGGCTGCGTGCTCGAAATCGTCATCGACGGCCTGACCGACAACGCCGTTCGCGAGGCGATGCGGGCAGGGCTGCACGCCATCATCGAGATGGGGCCGGAGCAGGGCGCGAAACGCGTCGGCGCCGGCAATTACGGCGGCAAGCTTGGTCCGTTTCATTATCATCTGAAGGATTTGCTGCCGTGAAGCCCTTTACCTTCACGCTTCGTCAGGAGCCGCCCCAGCGCGTCGATCTTTCGGCGCTGACGCCCGATCGTCTCGCCGGCAAATCCGTCGCGCAGATCGAAGAGATCGAAATCGGCATGACGCGCATTTCGACGAAAGTCGGCGATGTCTTCAAGGTTTCGCAAGGCGATCTGAAGACTGTTCGCTATGAGGGCGGCTCTTCGCGTTTCGACCTTCTCGGCGCGAAACTTCTGCCCGGCTTCGAGATCCATGTCGAAGGCGACGTCGGCGCGCAATGCGGCCGTCTCGCCAAGGGCGGGAAGATCACCGTCGCGGGGAATGCCGGTCCGCATGCGGCGTCCGGAAACCTCGGCGCCGATCTGGAGATCAAGGGCGACGTTGGCGATTTTCTCGCCGGTCCGCTCGCGGGCGAACTCGCCGGCATGGCCGGCGGACGCGTCATCGTGCGCGGCGAGGCTGGAGCGCGCGCCGGCGATCGTCTGCGGCGCGGCATTATCGTCATCGAGGGCGACGCCGGAGAAGATCTTGGCGCGCGCGTCATCGCCGGCACGATCTTCTGCTTGGGCGATGCCAGGGGCCGGATCGGCTATCTCAACAAGCGTGGCTCCATTGTGCTCGCCCGAGGCGGCTGCTTCGGTTCGACCTATGTCGATTGCGGCGCGCATGAGCTGACGTTCGCGCGGCTTTTCGCGCGCAGCCTGAGAGATCATAGCGCCCCGGCGGCCGCACTCCTGTCGCGCAGGCTGCG
>JACOWC010000091.1 GCA_016177005.1 Methylocystis sp. | reverse complement strand
GCCATCTCATCGGCGTTTCTGGCGAGCGGCGTTTGCGTGAGCGCGCTCGCCTCATGGAGATTGGGCGTCACCAGCCGCGCCAGGGGCAAGACGTTGGTGAGCATCGCCGCCCCAAGCCCGGCCGAGGCGAGGCTGACGCCTTGGGTCGGAACAAGCACCGGATCGAGCACGACGTTGCGCGCATCATAGCGTGACAGAATTTCTGCGACCGTCTGCGCAATTTCGGCCTTCGCAAGCATGCCGATCTTGATGGCGTCGGGCTTGATATCGGACATCACCGCCTCAATCTGCGCGGCGACGATATCCGGCGCGACAGGGTAGGCGGCAATGACGCCGCGCGTGTTCTGCGCCGTGAGCGCCGTGATCGCCGCCATGCCGTAGCAGCCGAAGGCGGAGAAGGTCTTGAGGTCCGCCTGAACGCCCGCCCCGCCCGACGGATCGGAGCCGGCGATGGACAGAAGGCGGGGGATTTTGGGGGGCATGTCCTATTCGCCGCCGAGCCGCGCGAGTTCCTGCTCGACGACTGCAAGTAGTTCAGGAAGGCGTTCGTGAACAGTTCCCGAGATGAGCAGTCGCTCAACAGCCTCATAGTCATGACAATAAACATTGCCCGCGCCCGCGATCTCAGACCACCGAATGTGGGGATGTCGTTCTTTGAATTCCGCGGGCAAGCGTATCGACGCTTCCGAAATAATCTCGAGACATCGCGTCACCCCATAAAACAGGAGCAAATTATCCCGAAAGGTTTCGTAGGTGAGACCTTCAACGAAACCGCGCGCGAGGCGAATGTTGTCACGAATGTCGATAAGCCGCCGATAGGGATCTGACGCCCTAGAAGGCATGAATGGCGTCTGCTTCCGCGGTCGGGCGGATATATGGCTTCAAGAACTCGCGATTCACGACATCGACCGACCCGCTGAAGAGTTCCTCGATGAAGTCTTTCAGTCCAACATATGAATAAATGTCGCGCACGGCGCCCGGCGCGATCTCAATCATAATATCAATGTCGCTGTCGGGCCGAGCGTCGCCGCGCGCATGCGAGCCAAAGAGCGCCGCATGCGCGACGCCCCGCGCCCGCAGGGCGGCCTCGTTCTCGCGGAGGACGGCGACGATCTGTTGCGCGTTCATGAACGCAGCATAGCACAGGCGCAAGTCATGCGCGCGTTCATGCGCGCGTTCACCCCTTCGGCAGGGTCAGCACGCCGGCGTCGCCATTCTCCGCGCCGAACGCGAGCCGCGCGCCTTTCGCATCCCAGGCGAGCGCGCTGATCCTGGCGCGATCACGGTCCTGCGCCGGAGGGCGAACGAGAATTTCAGATCCGTCCGAAAGGCGCGCCAGCATCACGAGGCCGTCGTCATAGCCGATCGCGACGACCAAAGCCGCCGGATGAAACGCGACGCGCGTCACGATCGCCGCACGGACGCCGCATTCGCGCGGCGCCTGGCCCATGGGGCCGTCTTTGCCGGAGAAGGGCCAGACGATGCAGGCGTCGGCGCCTGACGTCGCGAGCCATTTGCCGTCATGCGACCAGGAGAGGCTGCGAGTCTTCCCGGGATATCCGGCCATGCGCATGTGCTTGCCGTCGGCGATCCGCCATCCGTGCAAGGCATTCTCCTGCATCGACGTGACGAGAAAGCGCCCGTCGGGAGAGATGGTGGCGTCGAGATGCGATCCCGCCCAGGCAAGCGCTTCCGGCTTTCCTGCATTCGGAAACCACAGAGTCGCGCCGCCGTAATGCGCGATCGCCAGCCGGTAGCCCTTGGGAAAGAAGGCGAGGCCGCGCGAGGTCGACGGCAGATCGAGCGACTTTACGTCGCCCTTGGCCGAGCGCGCCCGCGCCGTTTTTCCCGTCGTCCAGGCCACGGCGCCGCCATGCGCGGCGACGGCGTCGATCCATTTGCCCTTTTCGTCGCCGATGATTTCAACGCCGCCATCAGTGTTTGTCGCGACGACGCGGCCGTCGTCCCCGCCGGTGACGAGGCGGTCGCCGTCCTGCGTCGCGACGAGGATGGCGGCGTCCGCATGGACGGGAATCCGGCGCCCGCCGGCGCCGTCGCCGAAATGGAGCGTGCCGTCGGCGAGCGCGAAAACCGGCGCGCCGCCCAAGAACGCCACGGCGGCGACAGGCTCGCGAAGCCCGATCGTTTCGACCTTGTCGGTGAGCGTCGCAGACGGCGCCACGGCTATGCGGAGTCCTCGGCAGGCGCGCCTAAACCGAGGGGCAGGCGCGGAAGGCGTTTGCGGAACTGGCCGCGCATGACGAGGGCGAAGGCGATGGCGTCGAGTCCGGCGAGGGTCAGCCACCAAAGCTGTTCGGCTGCCGGTCCGAACAGGCAAATGGCGAAACCTGCGCCGATGCCGCCCAGAAGAAAGGGCGCAAGCGCCGGACGCGATTGGCCGACGAACAGGCTGGCGCGGGCGGCGACGAGCGCCGCCGCGGCCGCGCCGAGCATGCCGAGATCGAACCAAATCTTGAAGATGAGGCTGCGCGGCGTGGCCGGCGTCAGATAGCCGCCGAGCACGCCCCAGGTCGCCGCGCCGAACCCGTGTCCGATCAACGTGCGCCACCCGTCGGTCTCGATCATCTGGCCCCAAAAGGCGAGATGTCTGAAAAAGGCGGGGGGACTCTCGGGCCAGAAGCGATGCGTCTCATAGGCGGCAAGCGGCGCAAGCAGCACGATCGCCGCCATGAGCGCCGCGATAACCGCGGACATCAGTCGCGCGCGGCCGAAGGAGGCGGCGAAGACCGCCGCGCCCGCGGCGAGCGCCGGCATCCCATTCGGGGCGCGCGAGAGATAGCAGGCGAGCGCCGTCGCGACAGCGAGCGCCGACGCCCAATACCATCGGTCGCGCACGGCGAGCGCCCCCATCGCCGGCCACACCAGCAAGGACAGTCCAAGTCCGGCTCGGCCGAGCGGTCCGACATCGAGAATGTCGTCGAGCGAATATTGCGGCTTCAGCAGCAAAGTGACTGCGGCGAGCGCGACCGTCGCCGCGGCGACGCCGATCGGCAACAGGTTGAGATTCGACGTTTTGGTGCGCAGCGGCAGAAATCCGGTCGCGAGCGCAACGAGCGCGAGCGTCGCCGCAATTTTGGCAAAGCGTTCCGCCGGGCCCTCGAACGGCGTCCAGAGCAGCGAAAGCGCCGTCCAGGCGGCGAGCAGCAGGGCCGCCAGAAACGGCGGCGAGAGCAGGATCGAGCGCATCGAGCGCGCCGAGCCCGCTTCCGGCGTGAGCGTCGCGGCGGCGAGCAGGAGCGCCGCGCCGATCGGTAGCAGCACATAGACCGTCTGGCGCGCTAAAATGGGCGCGATGAGCGAGATCACGAACAGCAAAAACACGCCGATCCGCAGCAGCAGGCGGGACGCCTCTTCTGCGGGTTCGTCGCTGTTGCGGCGCGAAAGGTCAGGCATGGCGGGGCGCGGCTGACTTGAGATCACGATTAGAGATTAGAACGAAATCGCCGGCGAGGGGCCTCCCGCAGTGCAGTAAATCCGGGAAAGACCGCAATTTTTCGGCGAGTGTGGCGCTTTTGCTATTATCTAGACCGCTTGGCGCCACTCCTCGCGGACCGTCTCGTCGGGTTCGGCCGCCTGTCTCTGTCGACGCAGCTCAGCCAACCGCGCCGGCGCCAATCTGGCGAGCGCCCAGACGGCGGCTCCCCGGACGATGGGCGCGGCGTCTTCAACCAGCCGCTCGGGCTCGGCGGCAAGTTCCGGCAGTCCGGAATTGCCGATCGCGATCAGAACATTGCGCAAGAAGCGGTCGCGCCCGACGCGTTTGATCGGCGAGCCGGCAAAAAGCGCCCGGAACGCCGCATCGTCAAGCCGCGCGAGTTGCGCAAGCGGCGGGGAGTCAAATTCGGCGCGTGCGGCAAGCTTCGCCTCTCGTCCAGCGCTCGCATATTTGTTCCATGGGCAAACGGCGAGACAATCGTCGCAGCCGTAGATTCGATTGCCGATCTTCTCGCGAAATTGGAGCGGAATGGGGCCTTTGTGCTCGATCGTCAGATAGGAAATGCAGCGTCGCGCATCGAGCCGATAGGGCGCCGGAAACGCCGCCGTCGGACAAACGTCGAGGCATTTGCCGCACGAGCCGCAATGATCGGGTTCAGGCGGGTCGGGATCGAGCCGAAGATTCGTGAAAATCACGCCTAGAAAGAGCCAGGAGCCGAAGTCGCGCGAGACGAGATTCGTATGTTTGCCCTGCCAGCCGATCCCGGCCGTCTGGGCGAGCGGCTTCTCCATCACGGGCGCCGTGTCGACGAAGACCTTGGCGTCGCCAGCGCCGGCGCGCTTCAGCATGAATTGGGCGAGCTGTTTCAGCCGACCCTTGATGAGGTCGTGATAATCGCGGTTGCGGGCGTAGACGGAAATGGTCGCGCAGTCGGGCTTCGAGAGCGACGCGAGCGGATCTGAGCTGGGACCATAGTTCAGGCCGAGCATGACGAGACTTGTCGCTTCAGGCCAGAGCGCGCGCGGCGCCGCGCGGCGCTCGGCCGTCTCGAGCATCCAGGTCATGTCGCCGTGAGCGCCGTCCTGCAACCAGGCGCGCAGCCGCTCGCCATGTGTGGGCGCTGCCTCCGCATGCGCGAAGCGGCAAACGTTGAAGCCAAGATCGAAGGCGTGAGCGCGGATCTCCTCTTCGATCATCGGCGTTGCGTCGGCTTCTCTCGCACGTCGATCTCGACCCTTACGAATTGCCGTCAATGCGTTTGAGATAGGCGCGTGCATCTCAGGAGGGCGCTTGGAGAGGAATCGAGATGGTGAATTCGGCGCCCGGATCGTGTTTTTTCACTTCGATCGTCGCCTCGAGCTGACGCGTAAATGACTCGATGATCCGCATGCCGAGCCCTCTGCGATCGCGGGAATCGATGTCATCAGGCATTCCAGCGCCCTCGTCGCGCACCGAAACAATGAAACTATTCTCCTCGTCGCGCGCGACCTTCACCGCAATGATTCCCGACGGTCCTTCGCAGGCGTATTTCGCGGCATTGGCGATCAGCTCGTTGACGATGAGCGCGGTCGATACGGCGCGGTCGGTCGCGATGATAATGCCTTCTTCAACCTCGGTGCGCACGTCGCATTGCGCGACGCTTTCGTCGAGATCATGACATAGAGCTTCGATGTATTTGCCGACGTCCATCCGCTCGACATCCAAGCCACGAGACAGCTGATCATGCGCTTTTGCGATGGCGTCCACGCGGTGCGACGCCTTATTGAGAAGTTCGCCCGCGCGCCCGTCCTCTGCGTCATGCGCCTGCAGGCGGAGCATGCCGCCGACGATGGCGAGGCTGTTCTTCACGCGATGATTCATTTCCTTGAGCAGGGCTTCGTTACGCGCCAGCGCGGTTCTAAGCTTGTGCTCCTCGTGCTCGCGTTCGATCGCCATGCCAAGAATATTCGCGGCGCCCTGCAAAAATGCGATGTCCTGCTCGACGAACACGGTTTGCGATCGGCTGTCGACCTCCAGCACGCCGTATGGTTTTCCGTCGCCCTGCAAGATCACGTTCATGGCGCGGCAAACGCCATGTTGCCGCAGTAATTGGGGAGTCTTGAACCGGGTCTCGCTCTCAAGATGATTGGAGATGACCGGTTTTCCGCTTAGCAACGCGTATCCCGCCGGAGAGTCGAGGTCCGCGCCGATTTTGGCGACGCCAACGACGCCGCGACTCCAGCCGACGCCGGCGCGCACGAGAAACAGGTTCTCGGAAGCAATCAGCTCCAAAACCTTGCAGAATTCCGCATCCAGCCCTTGCGCCGTCAGTCGCACGGTGTCGTTGGCCAGCTGATCGAGCGAAGCGCCCTGAAGCGCCGAGACGCCGAGCTCCGCCAATATTTCCTGCTGCCGAATACGCTGCTGCAGTCCGCGCGACGGATCACATCCTTCGGCGGCCTTCGACTTAATCTTCTCGTTCTCGCGCTCGTTGGGTGCGCTCATACGATGGTCCCGGCTGGACGGTTACTTGCCTCGCTCCATCAACTGATTGTCAAGCGCAGCCGCACATGGCGGCTTGGTGACGGCAGCGGCGAGGCCGTGGGAGCTTCGCCGCGATTAGAAATCCACTTCCGCATAATAGCGGCCGGGCGCGAGCCCTGGAGCGCGATAGGCCAGCAGCGGACGAAACGCGGGGCGCGATTTGATGCGCTGATACCAGTGTTTCGCCGCCTCATCCTCATCCCATGGCGCGTCGCCCAGATAGTCGGCGCATGAAAGATGCGCGGCCGCAGCGAAATCGGCGTAGGTCAATCGGTCGCCAGCCAGCCAGTTTCGCGCATTGGTGAGATAGCCGATGTAGCGCATATGGTGGCGGATATTGGCGCGCGCCACGCGCAGCACGTCCATATCCGGCGCGCCGCCCGGAGGCGCGAAGCGCTTATAGACTTTCTCCGTCATCAGCCAGTTGGTGACTTCGTCGTAAAATTTGACGTTGAACCAATCGAGGAGGCGACGCGTTTCGATGCGCGCGGACATTTCCCGCGGCAGCAGCCGTTGCGCCCCACGTTCGGGGCCATAGATCTCATCGAGATATTCGGCGATGAGATTGGCGCCGGGCGCGACAGTGCCGTCATCATCGACAAAGACCGGCGTGCGGCCGGCCGGGTCAAGCGCGAGAAACTCTGGTCGGCGGTCGCTTGCGCGCTCTTCGATAAGCGTGGCGTCAATGCCGTATTCGGACAGGATGAGCCGGACAAATCGGGAATGTGGACAGAGCGGATGATGATACAGCGTAGGCATGAGGCTTTTTCGAGAGGACGCGGGGCGACGATCGGGCCGGGCTTCTGTATGCTGTTTGGATTAGCGCCGCTACCCGGCGCTTTTGAGGCCTTGATAAGCTCATTCGCGCTTTAGATTCGTCGGGATATGCCATGATTCGTCCGCTATTCGCACTTTCGCTCGGCTTGATCTTGTTCGCGGCGGCGGGCCGCGCCGACACGCTGAAGGATGGCGTCCCAAATCTCTCGGTCGTCGGCGAGGCCTATGAGGATGTCGCGCCCGACTTGGCGATTCTGCGCTTCGGGGTCGTCACCGAACGTCCGTCCGCCGCAGACGCTGCAGCGGAAAGCGCGCGCGCGGTTGAAGCTGTCCTTGCCGAGCTCAAGAAGTTCGGGGTTCCCGACGCCGAAGTCGAGACGCAGGGCGTGACGCTCGCGCCGGTTGTTGCGGAGGAGCGGGACCCCAAGACCGGAAAGGTCAAGACGCAGCAGAAGTTTTTCCGCGCCCGAAACGATCTTCTTGTACGGGTGACGCCAATCGCGAAGGCCGGCGAAATCGCCGGCGGGCTGATCGACAAAGGGGTTAACAGCTTCGAAGGAATCAATTTCGAGGTCGCGCATCCCAACCAGAGGCTCGACGCATTGCGGCGCGAAGCGGTCAAGGACGCCGAACGTCAGGCGAAGATTTATGCGGAAGCCGCAGGGCTGCGGCTGTCGCGGGTGCTCGAAATTCGTCCGATCGGAGAGAGCGATATGCGTCCGCGCGCTTTCGCAGCGAAGGCCGGCGCTGCGTCCGGAGCCACGGAAATCCCTCTGCGCCCTGGCCTCCAGCGCCTTTCGGCCCGCGTGAACATCGTCTGGGGTCTGTCGCGCTAGTTCGCATCTGCCCGGCAAAGCGGCGCAGCGCTCGCATTGTTGCTCGCAATTTGCTCGATTTGGGCCATATCGCGCCGCACAATTTCGCGCTAAGCTGCCGTCGGCGCCTGGGGCAATGTGAGGGTGGCGGATGGCTCACGTGATTTTTTACGAAAAGCCGGGCTGCGCTGGCAACGCCCGACAGAAGGCGCTGCTTCGCGCCTCCGGACATGAGGTCGAGGTGCGGAACCTGCTGACCGAGTCCTGGAGCGCATCGAGCCTGCGTCCCTATTTCGGCGCCAAGCCGGTGCCGGAATGGTTCAACGCCGCTTCGCCGCGCATCAAATCCGGCGAGATCGACCCCGAAAAAGTCACGCCGCAGGAAGCATTGGTGAGGATGATCCTCGATCCGCTGCTTATTCGTCGTCCGCTGATGCGCATCGGCGATCATTGCGAGGCGGGTTTCGACCCGAAGGCGGTCGACCGGTGGATCGGCCTGAAGCAGACCGGAGAGACGGTCGACGACGGCTGCGTGCTCTCGGTCGCGGACGACGCCGCCTAGCCGGGCGCGACACCGCCTTAAAGTGCTGCCAAAGCCTTCCAGACGAACCATAATATGTTGATGCAGCCGGTTCGGCCGCGCCGGAGCCGTTTTGCTCGCCGCGGCCGGCGGCGGTCGTCCGGAAGAGGAAGCCACGCGTGCCGCCTTCGGCCGAAGCGAACGAATATTGGGCGATCGGAGCTGATGCGGCCCTTGAGCGCCTGGACGCCTCCCGTCTGGGTTTGAGCCAGGCTGATGTCGAAAGGCGACTCGCCGTCCACGGCCCCAATCGCCTCCCGGTCGGCAGACGGCGCAGCGCCCTGACGCGCTTCGCGCTGCAATTCCATAATGTGTTGATCT
Organism: Methylocystis sp.; assembly: GCA_016177005.1. Lineage (GTDB taxonomy): Bacteria > Pseudomonadota > Alphaproteobacteria > Rhizobiales > Beijerinckiaceae > Methylocystis. The sequence goes on along the minus strand of JACOWC010000091.1, from coordinate 3,657 downwards.
ATGTGCTGCTCGCGTCCGCCGTGGTCACGGCGCTGATGCAGCACTGGATCGACACCGCCGTCATCGTCGCGGTCGTCGTCATCAACGCAATCATCGGATTCATTCAGGAGGGCAAGGCGGAAAGGGCGATGGAGGCCGTCCGCAACATGCTCTCCTCGCAAGCTACTGTCGTTCGCGACGGGCAGCGCGTCGTCATTGACGCGAGCGCCGTCGTTCCCGGCGACATCGTCTATGTCCAATCGGGCGACAAAATTCCAGCGGATATCCGTCTGATCCGAGTCAAGTCTCTCAAAGTGCAGGAGTCGGCGCTGACCGGCGAGTCGCTGCCGGTTGATAAGGACTCGGCGCCGGTCGCGGCGGATGCGGCGCTCGGCGATCGCGCCTCGATGGCCTATTCAGGAACCGTCGTGACTTACGGCCAGGCGTCAGGGGTCGTCGTCGCCACAGGCGCTGCGACCGAGATCGGGCGCATCAACGCCATGCTGGCAGAGGTAGAGACGCTTTCCACGCCGCTGCTGCAGCGCATGGACGAATTTGCGCGCTGGCTCACCGTCGTCATTCTAGTCGTATGCGCCGCCGTCTTCGCTTTTGGCGCGCTGGTGTGGAATTTCGACGCCGGCGAGATGTTTATGGCGGCGGTCGGATTGGCGGTGTCGGCAATCCCGGAGGGCTTGCCTGCGATCATCACGATCACGCTGGCGATCGGCGTTGAGCGCATGGCGCGGCGCAAGGCGATCATTCGCCAGCTGCCGGCGGTCGAGACGCTCGGTGCGGTGAGCACGATCTGCTCGGACAAGACGGGCACGCTGACGCTCAATGAGTTGATCGTGCGCTCGATCGTCACCTCCGGCGGCGTCTATGAGACGACCGGGGCAGGCTACGACCCTCATGGGGGATTTTTGCGCAACGGCAAGGATATCGTCGTCGGCGAGGACCTTCACCTGGCAACGGCGTTGCGCCCCGTTGCGCTCTGCAACGACGCCGTGCTTCGGGAGAAGGACGGCGCCTGGACCATCGAGGGCGATCCGACCGAAGGCGCCTTGCTCGCCGCCGCCGTCAAAGGCGGCGTCAACCCGAAAGAGCTGGCGCTGGAGCTGCCGCGAACGGATGAGATTCCCTTCGAGTCGCAGCATCGGTTCATGGCGACGCTGCATCACGACCATGACGGCGTCGGCTACATTTTCGTCAAAGGCGCGCCCGAGCGGCTGCTCGAGATGTGCTTCTGGGAGCAGGGCGTGCGAGGAGAGCAGCGCCCTCTCGACTGCGCGTGCTGGCACGAGCGCATCGTTGAGATGGCCACGCGCGGGCAGCGGGTTTTGGCGATCGCCTCCAAGAAGGCCGAAGAGGGGCAGCAGCAGCTGGCGTTCGCCGATGTCGAGTCCGGGCTTGTTTTTGTCGGGCTCATCGGTTTGGTCGATCCGCCACGTCCCGAGGCCATCGAAGCGATCCGCCAGTGCGCGACCGCCGGCATGTCGGTCAAAATGATCACCGGCGATCACGCCGCGACGGCGACGGCCATCGCCCGCGAACTCGGCCTGGAACGACCGGACTTGGCGCTTACCGGCCGCGAACTCGACGCTATCAGCGACGAAGATCTCGGCGAGGCGGTGAGCGCCACGACCGTGTTCGCGCGCACCAGTCCCGAACATAAGCTACGACTCGTTCAGTCGTTGCAGAAGCGCGGCGAAATCGTCGCAATGACCGGCGATGGCGTGAATGACGCGCCCGCGCTGAAGCGCGCGGACATCGGAATCGCCATGGGCGTCAAAGGCACCGAGGCGGCGAAGGAGGCTGCGGAAATGGTGCTCGCCGACGACAATTTCGCTTCGATCGTGCAAGCGGTGCATGAGGGCCGCGTCGTCTATGAAAATCTGAAGAAGACGATCCTCTACATCTTGCCGACGAATGGCGGCGAGGGCCTCACCGTCATCGCCGCAATCGCCATGGGCGAGACCTTGCCGGTGACGCCGGTGCAGATTCTCTGGGTCAATCTGATCACTGCCGTCACGCTCGGCCTCGCGCTTGCGTTCGAGCCGCCGACCAAGGGCGTCATGCTGCGCCCGCCGCGTTCTTCGAGCGAGCCGATCCTGTCCCGCTATTTCGTGTGGCGGATCGTTTTCGTTTCCTTGCTGATGCTGATTGCGACCTTCGGTCTCTATGAGCTGGAGAAGGCGCGGGGCATGGGGCTCGACAGCGCGCGAACGGTCGCGGTCAACACGCTCGTCGCCTGCGAAGTCGCTTATCTCTTCAACGCGCGTTTCCTGTCCGAGTCGTCATTGTCCCTAAAGGGCCTGTTCGGGAGTCGTGCGGTGCTGACTTCCGTCGCCATCGTCATCGCGATGCAGGCGATGTTCACGTATTTGCCCTTTATGCAGGCGTTGTTCAACACGACGCCGCTCGACCTGGAGATCTGGTGGCATGTCGTCGGCGCGAGCGTCGTGCTGTTTCTGCTCGTCGAGGTCGAAAAAGCCATCTTCCGGTCGGCGGCGAGAGTTCCCGCTCCGCGCGGCGCGCCCGCCCCGCAAGCCCCCGGCGCAGCCGCCGTCGTCGCTCCCGGGGACTGGATTCGGCCGGTCGTCGCCGGCTTATTGGGATTGCTCCTCGTCGTCGCAAGTGGCGCATTCTATCTTCACACGCGCGCCAGCCTCATGCGCGAGGAAGCGCCAGTCGCGCGCGCGCCGGCCGTCCGCACGGTTGTCGTCAGCGGCGTGGTCGTCCCGATATCGGAGACGCCGATCGCCGCGCCTGCGGCAGGCGTGATCGCCACGCTGTCGTGCAACGTCGGCGTGAAAGTGGAGAAGGGCGAGACCTGCGCGACGCTCGATCCGCGCGCCTTCGACGATGCGCTGGCCCAAGAGAAACGCGCACTGGCGTCCGCCGAGCGGCAATTGGCGCAGCGTCAGAGCGCGCAGGCGAAAGCGCTGTCGAACCTGCGAAGAATCGACGCGCGTTCCGGACGTCGCGCCGCGAGTCGCAAGGCGCTTGCGAATGCCCGACGCGCCGTGGCGCGCGCGCAAGCGCAGGTCGAGCGCGCCGAGGCCGAAGTCGCGCAGCGCCGGGAGGCGGCAGCGGCGGAGGCGGCGCGCGCCACAGCCGAGGTGAGGGCGCCAATTGCAGGCGTTATTGTCCAGCGGACGGCTGCTGTTGGCGCGCGCGTCGAAGCCGGCGCGCCGCTGTTCGTCGTTGCCGACGCCGAGACTGTTCGCCTTCGCGCCAAGGCGGAGGGCGAGGGCGCCCTCGCCATAGCGCCGGGCGCGAAGGCGCTGCTCACGGGCTCCGCCGCGTCCGGTCCGACCTTTGTCGGCAAGGTGATCGAAGTCCGGCGCCCTGCGCCGCCGCAAGACGGCGCGACGGTCGATATTGTCATTGAGGCGGAAAATCCCGGCCTTGTGTTGCGGCCTGGAACTCAGGCTTCGGCGCGGATCGACATCGAGGAGCGGGAGGCGGAGTCGCGTTGATCCTGCTTCCCTTGATGCTTTCCAAGCGCAGCGGCGGCCCGAAGTTCCCACTTCGCCGGCCGGGCCTTTACCCTCAAGACCGCATGCGCTAAACCCCTGCGGTAACCAGCCCCGGCGTTACCGCGCGGGGCTTTTTCTGTTGGAGATCGAGATACGGCCATGGCGAATGTGGCGGTGGTCGGCGCCCAATGGGGCGACG